>OCMG01000004.1:655000-982500 GCA_900215285.1 Ensifer adhaerens | reverse complement strand
GAAAGGTGAAAAGCACCCCGACGAGGGGAGTGAAATAGTACCTGAAACCGGATGCCTACAAGCAGTTGGAGCCCGAAAGGGTGACAGCGTACCTTTTGTATAATGGGTCAACGACTTAGTGTAACTAGCAAGCTTAAGCCGATAGGTGTAGGCGCAGCGAAAGCGAGTCTGAATAGGGCGATTTTAGTTAGTTGCATTAGACCCGAAACCGAGTGATCTAGCCATGAGCAGGCTGAAGGTTGGGTAACACCAACTGGAGGGCCGAACCCGCATCTGTTGCAATAGATTGGGATGACTTGTGGCTAGGGGTGAAAGGCCAATCAAACTCGGAGATAGCTGGTTCTCCGCGAAATCTATTTAGGTAGAGCGTCGACCGAATACCCTCGGGGGTAGAGCACTGGATGGGCTATGGGGACTCACCGTCTTACTGATCCTAACCAAACTCCGAATACCGAGGAGTACTAGTCGGCAGACACACGGCGGGTGCTAACGTCCGTCGTGAAAAGGGCAACAACCCTGACCTCCAGCTAAGGTCCCCAAGTCATGGCTAAGTGGGAAAGGATGTGAGGATCCCAAAACAACCAGGATGTTGGCTTAGAAGCAGCCATCATTTAAAGAAAGCGTAACAGCTCACTGGTCTAAATAAGGGTCTTTGCGCCGAAAATGTAACGGGGCTAAAGCCATGCACCGAAGCTGAGGATGTGCAGTTTACTGCACGTGGTAGCGGAGCGTTCCGTAAGCCTGTGAAGGGAGACCCGTGAGGGCTCCTGGAGGTATCGGAAGTGCGAATGTTGACATGAGTAACGATAAAGGGAGTGAGAGACTCCCTCGCCGAAAGACCAAGGGTTCCTGCTTAAAGTTAATCTGAGCAGGGTTAGCCGGCCCCTAAGACGAGGCGGAAACGCGTAGTCGATGGGAACCACGTTAATATTCGTGGGCCTGGTGGTAGTGACGGATCTCGTAAATCGTACTTTCTTATTGGATTGAGAGTGCGGTGAAGAGGTTCCAGGAAATAGCTCCACCGTATAGACCGTACCCGAAACCGACACAGGTGGTCAGGTAGAGTATACCAAGGCGCTTGAGAGAACTATGTTGAAGGAACTCGGCAAATTGCACGCGTAACTTCGGAAGAAGCGTGACCCCTTTATACGCAAGTATGATGGGGTGGCACAGACCAGGGGGTAGCGACTGTTTATCAAAAACACAGGGCTCTGCGAAGTCGCAAGACGACGTATAGGGTCTGACGCCTGCCCGGTGCTGGAAGGTTAAGAGGAGAGGTGCAAGCTTTGAATCGAAGCCCCAGTAAACGGCGGCCGTAACTATAACGGTCCTAAGGTAGCGAAATTCCTTGTCGGGTAAGTTCCGACCTGCACGAATGGCGTAACGACTTCCCCGCTGTCTCCAACATAGACTCAGTGAAATTGAATTCCCCGTGAAGATGCGGGGTTCCTGCGGTTAGACGGAAAGACCCCGTGCACCTTTACTATAGCTTTACACTGGCATTCGCCAAGGCATGTGTAGGATAGGTGGTAGGCTTTGAAGCAGGGACGCCAGTTCTTGTGGAGCCATCCTTGAAATACCACCCTTATCTTCGTGGATGTCTAACCGCGACCCGTTATCCGGGCCCGGGACAGTGTATGGTGGGTAGTTTGACTGGGGCGGTCGCCTCCGAAAGAGTAACGGAGGCGCGCGATGGTGGGCTCAGACCGGTCGGAAATCGGTCGTCGAGTGCAATGGCATAAGCCCGCCTGACTGCGAGACTGACAAGTCGAGCAGAGACGAAAGTCGGTCATAGTGATCCGGTGGTCCCGCGTGGAAGGGCCATCGCTCAACGGATAAAAGGTACGCCGGGGATAACAGGCTGATGACCCCCAAGAGTCCATATCGACGGGGTTGTTTGGCACCTCGATGTCGGCTCATCGCATCCTGGGGCTGGAGCAGGTCCCAAGGGTTTGGCTGTTCGCCAATTAAAGCGGTACGTGAGCTGGGTTCAGAACGTCGTGAGACAGTTCGGTCCCTATCTGCCGTGGGTGTAGGAATATTGAGAGGATCTGTCCCTAGTACGAGAGGACCGGGATGGACATATCTCTGGTGGACCTGTTGTCCTGCCAAGGGCATAGCAGGGTAGCTATATATGGAAGGGATAACCGCTGAAGGCATCTAAGCGGGAAACCCACCTCGAAACGAGTATTCCCTGAGAGCCGTGGAAGACGACCACGTTGATAGGCTGGGTGTGGAAGCGCAGTAATGTGTGAAGCTTACCAGTACTAATAGCTCGATAGGCTTGATCGTTCTCATTGATCAATGCGCATCTTGAGGTTCCAAGAACCTCAAGCATGTTTTGTCCTCACGGATGAGCGGCCCTGCGGGCCTATCCTCTGGACGGGGCGCGTCACAAGACGCGACGGCCGCTTGGCCTTGCGAAGCCCCTGGCTTCGTTGGGTGCAATACGGCAGCGTCCAAATCCAGCTTCTCGAAACATTCGTTGCCTTTTATTGACCTGGTGGTTATTGCGGGGTGGCTGCACCCGTTCCCTTTCCGAACACGGCCGTGAAACGCCCCAGCGCCAATGGTACTTCGTCTCAAGACGCGGGAGAGTAGGTCGCTGCCAGGTCTATAAAATGCAACACTGCATGCGCCCAAAAAGTTGCAGACTTTTTGGATAAGCCGAATGCAAATGAAAGATATCTTCTCTTCAAACAAACGGGCAGAATGCCCACATAAAGGGCCGCTCATATGCGGCCGTTTCTATTTAAGCCATAACGCGGGGTGGAGCAGCCCGGTAGCTCGTCAGGCTCATAACCTGAAGGCCGCAGGTTCAAATCCTGCCCCCGCAACCAACAAAACTTGTAACTCTGCCCACTCAGGGTATTTGCTCCGAAGCTCCTCGATATACGCGTCGAGGAGCTTTTTGCGTTTGGCTTCCGTGGAAAGACCGGCAGACTCGGTCCCATCTCACCTTGCTCCGTTGAAATAATCCATTTTCAAATAAGCTCTGGCCCATTGATACCGAGGCCCGCTGAAATTGACTCACGGGATTCCGTTTTTAGTCAAATCATGATTCAACCTGGCGGAAGGAGATTTCGCCATGGGAACAGCCCTCACTATCCGTCAGGACTACACGGCTGAAGACCTACGTCAGCTTGCCAGAAAAAGCCGGGACGCGGACTGGTCCCGGCGATTGCTTGCTTTGTCGGTGATCTACGAAGGCGGCTCCCGGAGCCAGGCTGCGTCTATGGGCGGGGTCGGTTTGCAGATCACCCGCGATTGGGTCGAGCGCTTCAACCAGCACGGTCCGGACGGTCTGAAGACAGGAAAGGCCAAGGGCCGTGAGCCGTTGCTGAACGACATACAGCGCAAGGCGCTCGCCGAGGCGGTCGAGAAAGGTCCCGTTCCCTATCTCGATGGTGTCGTGCGTTGGAGACTTGTCGATCTGGTGCAATGGCTTTGGCAGGAGCACCGCATCTCGGTGAGCCGTCAGACGCTCGGGCGCGAACTGCAGGCGATGGGCTATCGCAAGCTCACGGCCCGGCCCAAGCATCATGCGCAGGATAGCCAGGCGATTGAGGAGTTTAAAAAAACTTCCCTGCCGCAGTGGCAGAGATTGCCGCCGGAGCAGCCCGAGGAAAACGAATAGAAATCTGGTTCCAGGACGAGGCCCGTATCGGCCAAAAGAACAAGATCACACGCCGCTGGGCCAGACGCGGAACGCGGCCTTCAGCGCCCCACGATCAACGCACAAGGTCGGCCTACATCTTCGGGGCGATCTGCCCGAAACTCGGAAAGGCGGCCGCACTCGTCATGCCGTGGTGCGACACCTATGCGATGACGCAGCATCTGGCCGAAATCTCCCGTCACGTCGCTGACGACGCACACGCCATCCTCATCATGGATCAGGCGGGTTGGCACACGTCCAACAATCTGGTCGTCCCCGAGAACATCACCATTCTGCCGCTGCCGCCGAAATCGCCGGAGCTGAACCCAGTCGAAAACCTCTGGCACTTCATGCGCCAGAACTGGCTCTCAAACCGGGTCTTCAAATCCTACGAAGACATCGTTGATCATTGCTGCTACGCATGGCGAAAACTCCAAAGTCAGCCATGGCGTATCATGTCCATCGGTCATCGCAAATGGGCCCGTGAGTTCTGATCAGTGAGCGTTGGTATGAGAGGACCAGAGAATGAAGCGCAACCGTTCACGGACGAGCAGATTATCGGGATATTGAAGGAGCGCGAGGCGGGCACGCCGGTCTCGGAGCTTCGCCGCAAGCACGGTATCTCGGATGCAACCTTCTACAAGTATAAGGCGAAGCATGGCGGCATGGACGTATCTGAAGGCCAGAGGCCTAAAGATCGCTGGAGGTCGAATATACACCGCCTCCGGACCGGTGTTAATCGCGCATTTCGACGTCGTCACGAAGAAATAGCTTGACGGATGGCCAGGCGGGGAGCGGGCTGGTGGAACTCCGGAAGATTGAAGTCTCGAGGTTCAGGGGCGGGACAGAAGGAACGCGACACCATGTCCATCCAAAGAGCAAGCTTTTATGTGCTCCTTCTCCTCATTACGATCGCCTTCGTGTGGCTTCTCATTCCCTATTACACTGCGGTTCTGTGGGCAGTCATACTGGGCATCCTCTTCTACCCGGTCCACGAGCTGCTGGAGCGGCTGACCGGTGGCCGCAGCACGATCGCCGCATTGCTCACCGTGCTTTTATGTATCTGCCTTGTCATTCTCCCTGCACTCGCGATCCTGGCATCTCTCATCCAGGAGGGTGCCAGCCTTTATCAGCGCATCAGCAACAATGAAATCGACCTGAACGCACAGCTGCTCAGACTTCAGGCAATCCTTCCGGCATTTCTTGACAATTGGCTGGCCTCACTCAAGGTCGCAGGTTCTGCCGAATTGTGGTCGAAGCTTTCGACGGGCCTCATGCATGCAGGTCGGTCGATCGCAGGTGGTGTGCTAAGCTTCGGGCAAAACACGTTGGAATTCTTCATCAGCATGGGGTTGATGCTCTACCTGCTCTTCTTCCTGTTCAGGGATGGCGCGTCGCTGGGAGCGACCTTGCGTCACTCGATCCCGCTTAGCGACGACTATACCCGTCAGTTTGTCGATAAATTCTCGGCCGTGGTGCGTGCGACGTGTTGATTTCCATTGAGAGCTGACCCGGCGTTTCCACCGAGAAGTGACCCGCCTTTAGATATCGTTCGTGTTGCTGGTCGGGGTCAAGTTCCTGCGTTTCTCCTTTGCTGTTTTGGGCTGATGCGCCGAGCTGTTCTTGAAGCGGAAGCTGTCGTTTCCGGTTTCGAGGATGTGGCAGTGGTGGGTGAGCCTGTCGAGGAGCGCGGTGGTCATCTTTGCGTCGCCGAAGACGCTTGCCCATTCACTGAAGCTGAGGTTGTTGGTGATGATGACGCTGGTGCGCTCATACAGCCTGCTCAGCAGATGGAAGAGTAGCGCCCCGCCTGAGGCACTGAACGGCAGGTATCCCAACTCGTCGAGAATGACGAGATCGGAGTGGACGAGCCGATTGGCGATCTGTCCCGACTTGCCTTGTGCCTTCTCTTGCTCAAGCGCGTTGACCAGTTCGACCGTCGAGAAGAACCTTACCCGCTTGTGGTGATGCTCAATGGCCTGAACGCCGAGCGCGGTGGCAATGTGGGTCTTTCCCGTGCCAGGGCCGCCGACCAGGACGATGTTGTTAGCATCGTCGAGGAAGTCGCAGCGATGAAGCTGTTGCACGAGCGCCTCGTTGATCTCGCTGCTGGCAAAGTCGAAGCCATTCAGATCGCGGTAGGCCGGAAAGCGTGCGGTCTTGAGTTGGTAGGCCGTCGATCGAACCTCTCGTTCGGCCGTTTCTGCCTTGAGAAGCTGGGACAGGATTGGAATGGCAGCCTCGAACGCGGGTGATCCCTGCTCAGTCAGATCAGCGACGGCATGGACCATGCCATGCATCTTCAACTGCCGCAGCATGATGACGATCGCGCCACTTGCCGGATTATGACGCATGGCGAGCCTCCGTCTTTCTCAAGGTATCGTATCGTTCGACATTGGCCTTGGGCTCATTGGTGAGCGTCAGCGCCTGAGGCGCATCAAGGGTTGGTGGCGTGAAGGATTTGCCGTCGATGAGACGATGCAGCAGGTTCAGCACATGCGTCTTGGTCGGAACGCCAGACTTCAGCGCCATATCGACGGCCGACAGCACTGCCTGTTCGTCGTGCTGAAGGACAAGGGCCAGGATATCGACCATCTCGCGGTCGCCACCCGGCTTCTTGAGCAGGTATTGCTGCAATATCCGGAATGCATCGGGAAGCTCGGCGAATGGTGCGCCGTTGCGAAGAGCTCCGGGCTTGCGCTGCACCACCGCCAGATAGTGTCTCCAATCATAGATGGTCTGGCCCGGACGATCATGGGAACGATCAATGACGCGACGGTGCTCGCAGACGACCTGGCCTTCTGCGGCGACCACGACACGATCCGGATAGACCCGAAGGCTCACCGGTCGATTGGCGAAGCATGCTGGAACGCTGTAGCGATTGCGCTCCAGATGCACGAGGCAGGTTGGCGTGACCCGCTTCGTATATTCGACGAACCCGTCGAACGGCCTGGCGAGCGGCATGAGAGCTGGGACTTCCTCGGCCCAGATGTCGGCAATGGTGCCACGCATCTGACCGTGGGGCGTCTTGGCCCAGAACTCCTTACAACGCTCCTCGAGCCAATCGTTCAGGGCCTCCAGTGATGGAAAGCGCGGGATCGGTTGAAAGAAGCGATGACGCGCATCCTGCACGTTCTTCTCGACCTGACCCTTCGCCCAGCCGGAAGCCGGATTGCAGAACTCGGGCTCGAACACATAATGGCTGGCCATCGCCATGAAGCGGACGTTGACGTCGCGCTCCTTTCCACGGCCGACCTTGTCGATCGCCGTGCGCATGTTGTCGTAGATGCCACGCCCAGGAATACCACCGAAGACACGGAAGGCATGGTTATGAGCATCGAACAGCATCTCATGTGTCTGCAGGAGGTATGCCCGGACGATGAAGGCCCTGGAGTAGCTCAGCTTCGTGTGGGCGATCTGCAGCTTGGTGCGCTCATTGCCGATGATCGCCCAGTCCTCAGACCAGTCAAACTGGAAGGCCTCACCGGGTTCGAACGCCAGGGGCACAAATGTCCCGCGGCCCGTTGTCTGCAATTCCCTCTGACGATCATCGCGCCATTCCCGTGCAAATGCCGCCACACGATTGTAGGATCCCTCATAGCCGAGGCTGACAAGATCAGCGTGCAGTTGCTTCATCGTCCGCTTCTGCTTGCGGCCCTTCTTCGACTCCGTCTTCAGCCACGCCGATAACCGATCCGCAAACGGATCAAGCTTGCTCGGCCTCTCCGGCACGTTGAACTTCGGCTCCACGCCGCCGGCGCGTAGATATTTGCGGATGGTATTCCGGGATAAGCCGGTCCTGCGGCAAATCTCCCGGATCGATAGATGCTCTCGAAAATGCCAGCGTCGAATTACGCTCAGTAACGCCATGTCGATCACTCCAGAGCCCCCGCTGAAAACACGCGAGGGACGGTTGAAACATGGGTCAATTCTCAATGGAAATATCAGGCTACGCCGGGTCAGCTCTCAGTGGAAATCAACACTCAGGCTATCTGTTCAATCCAGACGGATCACTCACCGGCTCGATAGGCGACGGATCAACGCATGCCTGGGCTGAAGTGTTCATTCCGGGCGCTTGCTGGATCACGTTCGATCCGACAAACCGCAGCATGGGAGGCGCCAACCTCATCCCCGTCGCTGTGGCCCGCGACATCGCCAATGCCGTTCCGGTTTCAGGGAGCTTCACAGGCGCTACCGACGCCTTCGTGTCGATGGACGTGGTCGTGGAAGTCAAGGCAATCGATGCGTCCTCAGCCACGCAGTTTCAGGGCCCGTCGAATTGGGGCAATTGATGCTCGCGCTGCTAAGCTCCAAGGACTTGATAGAAATCGAAAAGCCGACATGCTGATTTCCTCTGAGAGCAGACACCCTCCGGCCCTGATAGGCGGGGGACAGTTTTCGCACCATTCCGATTCCCAATCTTCTCAATCTAAAAAAGCTCGCTTGGTCAAAACCGGCGAGCTTTTTGATGTTCCGGAGAGAGGCGGAAAAAGACGCCAACGTATTCCCGGCGCCTCAAGGTCGGGGCGCCCCCTTGCTCAATTCCTTCAGGATATCAGGGCCTGCGACCTCTGCTTGAGCGCCTGGGGCCTCAAGGCATCCGGCCGAGATCGATGCCGGTTCGTCGAACAGTCGCCGGCGAGAACGGAAGCAGCTGCCCATTGTTGGCGAGCCCTGTGAAATGGGCTCGCCTTTGTCGACGTTCTTGTCGCTGCGGCTCAGAGAGTTCGATGTACCGATCCTCTCTCCTTGCCGAAGGCACCGCCTCAGCTGTTCACCCGAGCAAGCGCATTTGTGGCAGAATGCTCCGGCACCGCGAAGGCAGGCCCCCACCGCAAGTCACGACCATAGCGCCGGGACATTCTGCCCTGCTCATCCAGGGCAAAGAGGCTGAGCCAGTTGTTGTCCAGGAGGTTGCGTAGGTCTATGTGCTTCTCGATGACGCGGTTGATCGCTTCGACCGGCGCTTCGATGGCCACAGTGAGACGCAGCGGTTCGTGAAGCAGGTTGCTGCCATCGTGGATAGACTGCCAGGGCAGGCCAGCCCGCAGATTACCGCCATTTCCTTCAAAAACCCCGATCCCTCCGACGACGTTGTGAAGGAGCTTGTTACCGGAACCGAACACCGATGGTGCGACGACCGAACCGAAATACTGCAGGTTTATCCAGCTCGCCACGACCACCGGGGCGGTGAGGATGAGTTCGAGAACCTTGAAGTCGGCGTCTTTCGACCAAACGTAGTCGTGCAGGAACACCTGCCCGTCCAGGGGCTGGTTCGCAGTCCGCACGCGGGGTGCGGCGATGAAGGCGCGGCATCCCGCAAGCCCGAGTTCCGGGCGCACCTCCGACCAGTCGCGGCTGCGCGCGACAAGGCTTTTGGCGCTGGCACGAGGAAGGCGTCTCGACCGCTCCTCGCGTGTCAGTTGACCGGCCTGGGCCAGCCAGCGCCGAATGTCTTGCAGCGTGCCGTTCTCGTATCCTCCCGGAAGGTCCTGGTCGAACAAGGTGACGTCGTCCGTTGTCGTGTCATGCAGTCCGGCCAGGAAAACCGTGTCGCCCGGAATGAAGATCGCCTTTTCGACAAGCCTTTTCCGTACCGCGCTATCATTCAACAGTTCTGCCAGGAGGCGGGCATTCACATCACCTGCATACCCCCCGCAGGCACCGCAATGCAGGGCGCTCGCATAGGGATTGTTGACGACATTCGCGCCATGCCCGCACAGGAGCACGAAACGTGCAAAATTGTCAGTGAGCGACATTGCGCGCAGGACGGTTTCCGCCATTCCGGCACGGGTCTCAAGGTCCAGCGTTGACGACCAGTGCGGCCGGCTTTTGTCTTGTATCTTTCTTGTCAGGCCAAAGCTGTCACGCAGCAGCTTGGCGCAGTAGAGCGGGCCCATCGCCTCGACGAAGGCGAAGGACGAGACTGCGGCAAGCCGGAAGCGGCCGAGGGCGCGCGTTGCACGCGCCCGGAACCGCGCCGTCCGTTCAAATTTTGGATCGTCGGCGACCGCACTGCAACTGAAGACGGCGGGCTTCAGGAGAACCGGCAGGCGCCGCTCCGTAATGTCCGACCCAAGGCTCCTGTGGCCAGTGCCAAGGCCGAAAAAGCCGGCAAAGCCAAGAGTCTGTATGCCGCCGTCCAGGCTCTCGAGCGACCTGCGAAAGACTTCGGACCGCACATCGATGCAGAAGGCTGCCTGCAGAAGTGGTCTTTCTTCCTTCTGGCGCGACTGCGGCGCTGCATCAAGGGACGCAGCAAGCTTACGCTGCACCGCGTGTTCAGCTGCGTCCAGGAGCAGCCCATCAACGATCGTGTCCGGGTCGGCGCTTATAGGCTCGGCGTGGATGTGCCTTGTCCGCTGCCAGGCGTCCTCGACAAGCCCCTTGTGCCGCTCGTAAAGCGCCTCTTCGAACACCAGCCGGATCGCCAGGAGGTCGAGCGTTGTGTCATCATGCCCACCTTCCAGTTCTGCCTTGAACAGAAGGTGGCGTGCATACTGCGCCCACCCACCCAGGCCGAGCAGCAGCTGATGAAAATAGGTGCCGGGATTGCCGCCGAGTCCCAGCGATCTGGCAGCCCTTTCGATGGCTGACTGAGCAGTTTCCGGCGTCTGCGCAACATGGGCACCGAATCCGGCGAGTCCGAAAATCTCCGGCGTCAGGTCGTGGGTGGCGAAGGCTCGCCAGGCGCTATAGAGGCCGCCCTGCCGGGATGCACCCCAGAGCGCCTGCCCCTCATCGAAAAAGCCGGCAGCGAAGGTGCCGATCCTCCCGGTCACGAGGTCAGGCCAGTCCTTGCCGGTCGCCTGGAGGCAGAGGTCCGCGATCGTGGGAAGAGGAGCGACTGGCGCCCGCTCCCGTGTTGCCGCGGCCTTCAGCCCTGCCAGATCCATGCCGTCGGGGAAATCCCGCGTTATCAGGGCAGCCAGAAGATCTGTGTCTGCAATCTCCCCGGATGCGATCTTTCCGGCATAGTGGCTGCGCGGCGGAGCGAGCCGAAGACCGGCGATGCGCGCGAATCGCGCAGCCGTCTCATCCAGAGGTTCGGCCTTCTGGCCGAGAAAGGGATTGACAGCAACGGTTGCAGTCAGCGGCCAGGCCGGCGGAATGGCCCGCACAGCCTGCTCGCCCGCATCCCGCAAGGCATCGCCAAAAAGCGTTCTGATATCCATCTTATCCGACATGTGATCAAACCTTTGCAGAAGCCGAAACTGAGGGGGTAGCTGGCGCATTCTGCCGACTGTTGAGCAGCCGATCGAACAACGCGTTGACGTAGAGGCCGTTAACCAGATGCACCCTCAAGCCGGCGGCAGCCGGATGATCCGCCCAGAGCGGGAACAGCGACTGGATGAAAGCGGTGAGGCCGAAGGTCAGGACGGCGACGGTCATCAGCGTCCATTCGAGCGGGCCGGGTTGGGGAGTGGCTGGCAACGCCCCGGCCATCAACCAACCGGCAATGCGCTGCAGCGCGAAATAGGCAACTGCAATGGTGCAGGAGTAGATCATGATCCGCCATGTCAGCGCGCGCGGGGCCGCATCGGCGAGACCCTGGGCGACAAGATAGGCGACGCCGAAGATCAGGATGGCGCCGAGCGCGATTGCCTGTGGCGGCTCGTGGGAAATGCCGAAGATCAGCCCGATCAGCGTGTAAATCGCGAGCGCCAGCAGGAAGGCGCGCCCGACCGACTTGATATCGGGCACGGCGACGGGCCCCGGCCGCCGCGTCTCCGCAACGGCCTCGACCGCAGACCCCGACGACAGGAAGGCATGCGCCTTGTATAGCGAATGGGCGACGATATGCAGCAGAGCGATCGGGAAAAGAGCAAAACCGCACTGCAAGGTCATGAACCCCATCTGAGCGACCGTCGACCATGCAAGCGACGTCTTGACCGCTGACTGGGTGAGCATCACCAGGCTTGCAAAGAGAGCGGTAAAGCCACCGATGATCACGAGCATGGCGAGGACGATCGGCGATTGCAGCATGACGTCCGAAAACCGGATCAGGAGAAAGCCCCCGGCATTGATAAGGCCGGCATGCAGCAGCGCGGAAACCGGTGTCGGCGTTTCCATCACTTCGGTCAGCCAGCCATGAGTGGGAAACTGCGCCGATTTGAGCATCGCCGCGACCGCGAGCAGCGCGGCGGCTGCAGCAAGCGCGACAGGTTCCGCTCCGCGGCTGGCGATAGCCAGGATTTCTGCAATGTCGGTGGTGCCGCAGGCATGGGCCAGGAGCACCATGGCGCCGATCAGGGCGGCGTCACCGATCCGGGAAACGATAAACTTCTTGTGCGCAGCGCGTCTCGCCGCGACCCGGTCAGGATAGAAAAGAAGAAGCCGATGCAAGCACAGGCTTGTCGCGACCCAGGCGATGGCAAGTTGCAGAAGAGATCCCGATTGAACGAGCAAAAGCACGGCGGCGAGCGTGGCGGTCATCCAGCCCGTGAATCGCGCCTGCTGCGGCTCCCCATCCAGAAAGGTTCCGGAATAGCGAAGGATGACCCAGGCCAGGAAGGAAACAAGCCCGAGCATGACCAGGCTGACCGGATCCAGGCGAGAGGAAAGCGTGAAGGCCCCATAACCGACCGGCATGCTGGTCCCCGGCCCCTTGGCGAAGAGCACAACCCCCGACAGCACGGTGACGGCCACGGCGCCAAGCGCGGAGAACTCCGCGAAGCGGATGACGCCGCGCGGCCTCAGGCCCCGCCCGCGGAAGGCATAGAGCGAGGCTGAGGCGAGCAGGATCGGTGCAAGGAGGACAAGCGCATGCATGGTGGGACATCTCCGGTCTTGGCGTTGTCTGGAAGCGGAAACAACGATGTGGCCAAGCTGATAGCAGGGGCATCATCCCAATAAAAATTCATTGTTTCTGGCTTTACGTTCTATTAAATAGAACTATGTCCGAACTGAACTATCATCATCTCCGCTATTTCCGTGCTGTCGCTCACGACGGCAATCTGACACGCACGGCGGCGAGGCTGAACCTTTCGCAATCGGCGTTGTCGATCCAGATCAAGCAGCTGGAGCACCGGCTGGGGCACGCGTTGTTTGAGCGGCAGGGGCGGCAACTCTACCTCACCGAGGCAGGGCGGATTGCGCTCGACCATGCGGACACCATCTTCTCCACCGGAGAGGAACTCGTCGAAACGCTGAAGCAGGCGGGGCGGACCCGGCGGGCTATCCGCATCGGTGCGCTGGCGACACTGTCGAGAAACTTCCAGGTGGAGTTCTTGCGTCCGCTCCTTGGCCGTGCGGATGTCGACCTGATTCTGCGGTCCGGGAGTACGAGCGAACTCCTCGGTGCGCTTGAGACCCTGAACCTGGATATCGTGCTACTCAATCAGGCGCCGATGGCCGATGCCGTGACGCCGCTGATTGCCCAGCAGGTCTATCAGCAGCGCGTCAGTCTCGTCGGCAGGCCCTCCCATGGGGTGCCGGGCGCCACGCTTTCGGAGTTGCTCGCGCGGCATCCGGTGGTTCTCCCGACGCTGGAGAGCGGTGTGCGGACGCAATTTGACGCGCTTGTCGCAAGGCTGGGACTGTCGCCGCAGATCGCGGCCGAAGTGGACGACATGGCGATGATGCGCCTGTTGGCGCGCGAAGGAGCCGGGCTTGCCGTGTTGCCGCCGATCGTGGTGAAAGGCGAGCTGGAGGCGGGGATGTTGGTCGAGTTCGACGCATTACCCGGGGTCGTCGAGTCGTTCTACGCGGTGACCGTGAAGCGTCGGTTTCCCAATCCGATGATCGGGCCGCTGCTCAATCCGATCGAATCCACCATCACCGACCACCTCAACGTTTGATGAAACAGAACGAAACCACCGAAGCCTTGAATTTTTAACAGCTGCCTCGCAGTGTAGCACGGCGCATCGAACCGATGCCCGCGATGCAGGCTCCCGGTTGGGGAGGGATGAGCGCTTGCATCGGTTGATGCAAGCGATTGTCATTGTGCGGCACGGACGTCGGCCGTCGATGTGTTCGGTTGCGTCGCCTGCGGTGCTGAAGAGAGCGTGGGAAGGTCGCCCGCCGCCGAACCGTCGCCTGCGTTGTGCCCCACGTGCAAACCCTGATATCGCCGGTTTGCGCAGGTCCGGCGAAAGGCGGGGACCGGTCAGGACGACGCCCCGTGCCCCCGCTTCCAATAGCCTGCGATCAAATGATCGAGATGGTCGCGCTGCGCCCTTGTCCTCACCTGTTTTCGAATACGGGACGCCACAGTTGCCTCGCAGGCAACCCAGACAAAGCTCTTCTGCGTCGATCTGCGGGCAAGGAAGCTGGTGACGGCGCCTTCCAGAACCGAGGCGGCATCCTTGCGCCTCGCAAGCCAGGTCAGGTTGAATCCGCCGGGCATCTCAAGCGGGAGTCTTTCCCCGCCGTCTGCGATTTCGATCAAGACCTCACCGCGACAATGTCCTGGAATGAGCCCGAGAATTCGAGAGATGGCAGGCACCGCTGTCTCGTCCCCGGCGATCAGAAAACGGTCGGCCGAGCCGATACTCCCGCCACTGGGCCCGGCAACACCCACGAGGTCGCCGATCCGTAGGGCGGCGATCCATGCCGCGCCCGGCCCGGCCTCGCCGTGCAGGAAGACATCAAGATCGATGGTGCTTCTCGCACGATCGACGGCGCGGACGGTATACCGGCGCCAGATCGGCGATGGCGGCTCCCTGCCCGCTGCACCGGCAGCACTCGCGAAATTGATCAGGACCTGAACATGCAAAGCATCCGGACGGTCGAAGCGTGCGACGTCGGGACACTTCAGCGTCACGCGCATCATCCATGATGTTATCCGCTGCAGTCCCTCGACCTTCAGGATCGTGAAGCTTGGCGGCAGCCGCCCGGCGCCCCAGTTTTCCTCCCAGTCGATCTGCAGTGGTTCGGTGCCCGCCAGATGGCGGAAGACGCCGTCCAACCAGGTTTTCACGAAATAGGCCGTCTCCGCATCGCTGCAGCGTGTGTCCACATGGAGCAGGCCGTCCTCGCACCAGATCCGGCCCTGAATATCGGGCAACGAGACCAGGAAAGCGCCCTCCTGCTCCTCAAGCCTGCCATCGTGCTCCCTGAGGTGTTCCACGAGGAGCAGTAGGCACTGTTCAGGCTCAGGCAGCGCCGCATGCGCCTTGAGCGTGAAGTCGACGGGAAAATCTTCTGTCATCACAGGGTCTTTCGATCATCTTCAACCGGATGCCAGAGACGCTCGCCGAAGAACTTCCGGCGGGATATCTCGACGATGGCAGCGCGTTTGGCTGGCAGGTCAACGGTAGCGCTCAGGCAAAAGCCTGAACGCTGGAGATTGCGAAGCTGGCGGCTGTGCTTGATGTCGGGCTCCTGAACGATCCGTTCGGTCCGCGGATCATCCAGAAACATGAAGTGCAGGAGCGAGGGGAGCCAGGCGGTAAACCAGCCCCGACCGCGGCACGTCTCCTCACCGATGATGACATGGCAACCCCTGTCATAATCGCCGGCCGCGCAGAATGGACCGATAATGTCTTCCTTGGCCCAATAGACTTCGAAATAGCCGAAGGATTGCTCCTCAAACCGTGCGATCAGGGGAATGACATGGGGATCGGCGATCATGCCGGCCAGATAGCGTTCGTGATAGGCCATGTCTCCGGCTTCGTGCCAGAATTCGTCGACGCGTGGCTGGTTCATCCAGCGATGCAGGTCGGACAGGTCATCGAGCGTGGCAACATGCAGCGAGATCACCCCGCCGAGCCAGGGAATGAAACGGGAATAGACCAGACCTTCGGGTTTCGGCGGCCGCATGGGATGCAAGGTCCGGCCGTCGAAAATCTCATAACGCGGATACGCAAGGCTTGGCGCGGGCGTCCACAGACGCGCAACTTGCCAGAACATGTCGGCCCTGACACTCAAGGCTCCGGCATTGGAGATTGCCTCGACAGCAGCGAGATCCGAAGATGCCGGCCGCCAGCCGTCGTCGACCAGATCGAGCCTCGCCGTCCCTGGCTCCGTCGAAAAGACGAAGCCGAGGAGCGCCGAAAGGAAACGCCAGCGCACGTCAACGGTCAGCCCTTCACCGGTAGCGAAGACAGACAGAGCGCCGTTGGCATGGCGGGCCTCCATCCACCTGCCGCGGGAATCGCGTGCCGCCAGAACCGCGCCCTTCCGGGTCACGCTGAGGCTTCCCGCCCCATCGCCGGTGAAGCAGCGATAGGGAGCCGACCCTTCATGGTTGGCGGACTTGGCGGTCGTAGTGCGCAAGGCCGTACCGATCAGAAGACCTTGGTCAACGAGATCGCGAATGTGCGGCCGCGGCCCTTGTAATCGAAGATAGACTTGTCGGCGAGCGCGCCGTAGAGCGCCTTCGCTCGTGATCCCCAGACCGTGGTGTACTGTGTATCGAAGACGTTCTGAACACCAAAATTGAGGGTGGTCTTGGTGTTTTCGAACGTATAGCTGCCCGTCAGGTCGAAGAGCGTGTAACCGTCGATCTTGAAGTTGTCGGCATCGGTCAGGCTGAAGACGTGCTGGCCCGAAAAGCGCAGCGACAACGCATCCTTGTCCCAGCCGACATAGCCGCCAAGCTTGGATACGCTGGCCGTTCCGACCGTGTCGTTCACCCAGCCGTTGTTGCCCCTGACCTCGGTCTGCACCCACTGGCCCAGGACCCCGACATTGAAACCGTTGTCGAACTTGACGCCGGCAGAGCCTTCGATCCCGTAAACCCGCCTGTCACGATTGACGACGTCCACGGCCAGCGTCGATCGGTTGAGCTGGATCGACTTGTCGGAGAAGGAGTAGAAGGCAGCCGCTTCCAGATTGTACTTGCCGTCATCGAGACGATAGCCGAGCTCAACGGAATTGGTCTTGATGGCCTGTAGCGCGGACGACCCGACATTCACGCTGTTGACGAGGCTGAACACTCCGCCGGAAAGCGCATAGGTGCCGACACCGTAATACTTCGCGGGATCGGGCAGTTCGAAGCCCTGGCTGAAATTGCCGTATATCTGCTGATCGGGACCCAGTTGATAGGTCGCGCCCGCATTGACCAGCAAGGCGTCATAATTGACCTCGCCGCCGGGGATTGCGGCTGCGGAGGTTGCCCGGCCCTGAAGGATCGCCACCTGCTGCGCGGCGCCGACAAAACTTGACACCTTGGTGTTGACGAACTGGTAGCGCAAACCGCCGCTCAGCGTCAGCCGGTCGGTGGCCTCGTAGGAGGCTTCCACAAAGCCTGCGATCGTGGAGACGTCGATGGCCGGGTAAAGCCCCGTCACGCCGATCGTGCGGAAATCCATGCCCCCGGTCTTCGCTGCCGTCGCAAGGTCGAAGACGTTCTGGCGCGACGTAAAGGAATCCCGGTCAGCATCGATACCGTATGTGAGCTTCAGGCTGTCCATCGGCTCCGAGACCATCGCCGCCTTGACGCTGTAGTAATCCGTATCCTGCCCGCTACCGGCGAAATAAGAGCCGGTGAAGGAACTCGACGACGGGAACGGATTGAATTTCAGCCTTTCGCTTCGGAAAGCGCCTTGCAACAGAAGCTTCTGCCCGAGAAAATCGTCATCCGTATAGGTGACGTTGAACATCGAGCGGGTGGTCTGCGGGTTGAAGTCGGACTTGTAGCCTGGCCGCGTCTCGAACAGCGAAGGCTTTGTCAGCGCGGCAAAGTTCACACCGTAAAAGAGCCCGTAATCGGAGTCCTGCTTGCTATCGAAATACTGGCCTGAAAGCTCCAGGCGCCGATTGTCGTCAATCTGAATTCCGACCGACCCCATCAGATCGATACGCTGATTGAATGCGGTCGATGTCTGCGTGATATCCGGGATCAGGAGCGCCCCGCCGCCGCCGTAGAACGCGCCGGTCTTGTTGCCGGAAACGGAGAAACGGCCGTCCCATCTGTCGCTATTGTAGGTGACTGCCGCTCCGACATTTCCATCGAGATCGTTGCTGCCGCGAAAGCCTGAGCCGAGGCCGCCAGTCGCTTCCGCATGGAAGCCTTCCTCGGCATCCTTGCCCTTCTTGGTGATGATGTTGATGATGCCGCCGGTGGCGTTTCCGCCATAGATCGATGTTGCGCCTGAGAGAACCTCGACGCGCTCGATGTTGAACGGATCGATCGAATCGAACTGTCGGCTGAGCGATCGGGCGGAATTCATCGAAACGCCGTCAATGAGGATCAGCGCCGTGCGGCCGCGTAGGTTCTGGCCGTAGGAGGTTCTGGAGCCGGCACTCGCCGGATCGAAGCTCGGGACCGTATCCGCGAGGATCTGCTGCAGGCTCTTGCCGGATCTGGCCTCGAACTCGATCTTTTTGGAATCGACCACGTAGATCGTATTGGCCGTTTGCGAAATCTGCTGCGGCGCCCGCGAACCCGTTACGACGATTTCTTGAAGGTTGGTGGCGGAGGATTGTGCTGCTTGACCCGTCTGCGCTTCCTGCGCGACAGCCCCCGACGACAACGCGGCCAGTCCAACCGACGTCCAAACCCATACGCGAACCCCACGCCCCTCGATCATCGATGCCTCCAAATGCGGAAAAGATCTGGAAACGGATCAGGCTTCCAGAATTTCAAATACAAGACTATTTAACTCATGTTTTATGGGGTAAAGGATCGGGCTGCTTGGATCACGACGAACCTGATTTGGACTGGCGCGAACTTTGAAGGGAGAGCCTGAACTTCGATGGAAATTATCCGACCTTTGAAACTGGGCGCTCAAACCTTGTCGGACAGCGTCAGCCGGATCATATGCCGCAACATTCTGATCGACATGCTGGGCGAGGCGACGGTCTGCGTGGAGGGTGGCAACCTTTCAGGCCTCACCGGCCTCTACTGGCGTCATGTTTCCCTGTCGCTGGCCACGATCTATCTGCCCAGAACACGATTGACCGTCCAGGCCCGCGGCGTCATGGAGCAAAGCGTCGTCATCCTGCGCCCCGTGGAGGGTCCGCTGGAAGTCCGGTGCCGGAAGCGAAACATACGTGTCGGGCGAAACGACGTGATCTTCACCCCGGCTGACGAAACGATGGAAATTGAACTTCTCGAGGGCGGACGGCTCGACATTGCGCATCTGCCCGCCCATTCGGTGGCAACCAAGGATCATGTCCTAAAGCCGCTGATGCTGAAGCCAATCGAGGCCGGCTGCCTGTCTCTGCAGCTCCTGACGAATTATGCCGGCTACATGCTGCGCCAGGACGTTCAAAGCCTGGACGACGCCAGCATGATGGTTCAGCACTTTTACGATCTCCTGCCCGTTCTGTCGCAGCACATGGGGGATGCGCCTCGACCGGCGATACCCCAGGCAAGAATCGACTCGATCAAGGCTCGGATCGAGGAAAATCTGTCCAATAGCGATTACTCCGTCAACGAGGTCGCCGAGGCCGAAGGCATAACGCCGCGCGCGGTTCAGAAATTCTTTAGCCGTGAGGGAACGACGTTCTCGCGCTATGTTCTCGAACAACGTCTGGTCATCGCCAAGGCGATGATCATCGCGGAAGGAGCGGCCCTGCCGATCAGCCAGATCGCGTATCGAGTCGGCTTCAACGACCTGTCCTATTTCAATCGGACTTTCCGCAGCCGATATGGCATGAAGCCATCCGAATGGCGAAAGCTCGCGGCAGGGCGGGACGCTGAGACTGACCCCGGCCGGAACGCCTGAACTGATTCGCATTGCCGCTGGCGAACGGATGCGCGACCCGTTCGCCTCTGTTGACAGGGTTGTCAGGCCGCGTTGGTCTGCCGCAAGAAGGCGACCAGAGGATTGTCGACCATGCCCTGAAAATCGGGAACCGGCCGTTCGTCGTCATCCGCATAGCCATGCGTGAACAGGCGAACACGATTGAGGCACAGGCGCGGATATTCGTCTGCGAAGAGATCGAAGATCTCGAAACGATCCGCGAGTTCCGGAAAGCGGCGCTGGTAACGGAGCACCGCATCGCGAACAAGCCCCCAGAAGACACTTTCCGTCAGACCCGACCGCTGATCGAGCAGGACCGACATATAGCGGAAGACGCAGATGAACAGCGTCGTCTGGATGAAGTGCACGAGAAAATCTGGCGGCAGTCTCAAAAGGACGGATCGCACGGAGTCAGGTAGGCTCGCCGTCTCGGGAAAATCGAGGTCGCAGACGATCACGTCATCGACGAAATCACGGAGCGCCAGGCGTTTGGGCCTTCCCCCCTCAAGAATCAGTGTCGCATTCTGACCATGCGCGGAAAATGCCAGCCCGTGCTTGCAAAGCAAGTGATAGACCGGCGGAATGACCGCATCGAAAAACAGGGCGAGCCAGGCCTCGACCGTCACTCCCGCCTTCTCGGCCAACGCCTCGATGACCGGCCGACCATCAATCCCGGCATGGAGAAGCCCTGCCAGAGGAATGCCTGTCTCGCCGTCGTTCAGATGACTGGCAAGACTGTCGCGCCAAAGGCAGCCGAGCATCTCGTTGAACTGATAGGGGGCGCCCTCCACCGTGGCGAATTGCGGATGGACGTAATGCATGCCGGCCCGCTCGCCGAGCAGAGCCAGTCCGCATGTCTCGCGGAGAAAGGCATCGTTTGCCCGCAGCCGGTCCAGCCAGCTGGTCAATGGCGCAGCCGTCAACGCGCGCTTGCCGGGAATGCCGCGATAGACGGCAGTATTGAGGATGGTCATGCAGAGCTTCAGCGTCGACGCCTCCTGCCGCGTGACGTTGGAAAGCGTCCGAACCGACTGTTGGGGAAGATATAGATCGTCGCCCTCACCGAGAAACACGATATGCCCGGCAGCGATGTCCGCCGCGAAATGGGGAACGATCATATGATCCCATTGCCAGGGATGGACCGGCATCAGAAGATGGGTGTCCGCTGACGCCCCGGCGTCCGCCAGCGTTTCCATGAAGCTGCGATAGAGGTCCGCTCCAACCGCATCCTCGGCAAGCCGAGCATTGGAAAGACCCTCCTCTGCGACGAAGGTCGCCCGCTCCCGGCTGACCCCGAGCCAGCAAATCCTCACCGCCGTGCGGTTTTCGGGGGTAAAGGCCAGATAGTCGCGGTAACCGAGTCCGATGCGGCCCTTGCTGACGGTGACCCAGGGATGGCCGGTTGTCTCACCTTCCATCCGGATGTCGTCCAGTTCCGCAAGATCTGCTGCGGTCTTGTCGGCGCGAGCTGCGATATGCGCGTCAGACAGCAGCGTATTGCCAAGCTCCTTGATGAAGTGGGCGACCGTCATGGGCTTCACGCCGAGTTGCGGCAGGAACTCCGCGCAAAAGGCGAGGGGATCGGAGATCGGCGCCACCCCATCCGCGTTCTGCCTGACGATGCTGCCTGGCTCGATCGAAAGATTGTCGAACACGTAGCGCTTCGCCCGGAAGCGGATGGTGACGTTTCCGATCTCGATACGATAGTGACCGGGCTTCTCGGCGATCGCGTCGAAAACGCGCTCGTAGGCGAATTCCTCGATCACCTTGGCCAGCAGTCTCGAGGCGGCCCCCTGCCAGGTCTCTGCCGAAAAGGCGCGTGCGGCGCGGTTGTCAAAAGGCGCGTTCATAGCTTTCTCCCGTGGTTTCCGCCCCGCTATCCGCATCCTGGGGCAAGCCGAAATTCTGAAAGGCGACATTGGACCGGACGCGATAGCGCTCGCGGCCCAGCAGCTGGTTGATGATCGTGGCGTTGCGGAAGGCGCCGAGCCCGAGATCGGGTGAGCCGACGCCATGATGGAAGGTTTCGGCGTTCTGCACGAAAACCGCGCCCGCGCCGTCGTCCGCACGCGCCGCCCGGAAATCGTCGCCGACGATCAGATCGCCCTTCGGATCGGTCGCCAGCACCTCGCCCTTGAACGCGTCGAGCCAAGCAGGCCATTGGTGGCGGTATCCGGTCGCCGCAATGACCGCATCGGTCTCCAGGAAGCCGCCTTCGCCCAGATCCTTGTGGCGGATGCCGAGACGGAAGCCCAGCGGCGTGTCCTCCAGCGTTTCCACCGCGCAATTGGAGGTCAGCGTCAGGCCCGGATTCCGGCCGGCGGCGGAGCGGTGATAAAGCAGGTCGAAGATCTCGCCGATGGTCGAGAAGCTGATGCCCTTGTGCAGAAGATCCTGACCGGCGACGACCTGCCGGCGCTGTTCGGCACCCAGGCGATGGAAATGCCGCATGTAGTCGGGCGTGAAATACTCAAGACCCAGCTTGGAATATTCCATGGGGAAAAAGCCGGGCGAGCGGGTGATCCAATGGATCGAGAAACCGGCCGCAACGGCCTCCGGCGTCAGATCGGAAAACAGCGCCAGCACGCATTCGGCCGCACTTTGGCCCGAGCCGACCACCGTGACGCGTCGACGCTTGGAAAGCTCCTGCCGGCGCTTGCCAAACTCGCTGGAATGCAGGAGCGGTGCCCGCGTCTCGCGCCGCGCCCATTGCGGCAGATGCGGCACGGTGCCGATCCCGAGCGCGATGTTGCGGGCCTCGTAGCGGCGCATCTTGCCGGCTTCGGTTTTCGTCTCGACGGTAAAGCGCTGCGTGTCGCGGCTGTAGGTCACATCGGCGACCGGCTCGCCGAAGCGGCAGGACGGCAGACGCTGCGAGGCCCAGCGGCAATAGTGGTCGTATTCCTCGCGCGGGATCATGAAGTTTTCGTAGAAATAGAACCGGTAAAGGCGGTCATGCGCGGCGAGATAGTTGAGGAAGCTCAAGGGGTGGGTCGGCTCGACCATGGTGACGAGATCCGCCATGAACGGAACCTGCAGCGTCGTGCCGGGCAGGATCAGTCCTTCGTGCCAGCGAAAGCTGGGCTTCCTTTCCAGAAAGACGCCACTCATTTCGGGGTGCGAGGACAGAAGCGCAGCCAGTCCCAGATTGAACGGGCCGATGCCGATGCCGGCGATGTCGTAGGGGGTCATGTCACAA
Organism: Ensifer adhaerens; assembly: GCA_900215285.1. NCBI lineage: Bacteria > Pseudomonadati > Pseudomonadota > Alphaproteobacteria > Hyphomicrobiales > Rhizobiaceae > Ensifer > Ensifer adhaerens. Next base: position 960,011 of record OCMG01000004.1, on the reverse strand, counting down.
TCCAAACTGTTCGATGAAACGTTGCCGATGGCAAAACATCAGCTTTGCTCGCTTGTCGGGGAGATCGATTTCTCCCTGCTCTTCAAAGGCACAGAGCGGCGCGTAGCGCAGCAGACGCCGCGCCTGGACGCTCGGCTCGCCGACGACCTTGGCTGTGGCCGGATCGTCCAGAAAGAGGTAGCGCGTGAAGGCGCGAATAATGGCCGGCGCATTCCCGCGTCCGAAAAAGGCCGGTTCACCGACAAGCATGTGCCAGCCCCGATCCTTGTCCTCGGCGGGATAATAGCGGCCGAGAATGTCGTCCTTGGCCCAATAGGCTTCCCAGTAGCTCATCGGCTCTCCGTCGATGAAGCCGATGAAGGGATCCTGATGCGGATCGGCGAGATTGGTGTCGATATAACGCTCGATCTCTTCGATCGGCTTGGCCATCTTCCATTGCGGCACGACATGCGCCTGGTTCATCCAGCGCCAAAGACGCTCCGCATCTTCCTTCTTGTCGAGCAGGCGAAAGCTGATCGTACGGCCGATGGTTTCGTCGTAGCGCGAATAGACAAGATCGCCGAGAGACTGCGCCGTCTTATGCATCGGCGGTCTCCGGAACGCGGACCGCCAGCGGGTTGTCGATCGCCAGATAGACAGACTGGGTTTCGAGCGGTCCAACCAGCTCGTCCATCTGCGCAAATCGTGTCCTGAGATTGCCCTTGGTCAGGAGGCGCGGCGCCAGCATCTTGGCGACGAGCTCCGACGTTCCGCCTTCCGCCAACTGCAGTGCTTTCAATTCCTGCCGCGTGAGGTCAAGAAGTGCGGCCTCGTCGGCCAGGCCCTCCCGTCCGAGCGCGCCGATCATGCCCAGCATCGAATTGATGAAGGCGTAATAGAGGATGCGCTCGTCGACCGCCTCTTCGCCAAAGACGGATTCGCTGGCAATGCCAAGCCCCGGAAGCGCCTTGACAAGCGCTTCATGGCCTCTGCTGTGGTGGAAGAACCCCTGATTGTCCCGATAGAAGGTTCCGACCGGATAGCCGCCTTCGATCTCCACCAGCATGTTCTGCTGATGCGCCTCCATGGCGATCCCATGCCTGAGATAGAGGCCAAAGACGGGGCGCGCGAAGACCTTGAGAAATCGTCCGAACCAGTCGATGGCGACCGCTTCGACGCGCCGGCGCTCCTTTTGTGCCAGGTCGCGGATCAGCGCGCCGATCCGGCTGCCGCGTTGAGGGAGATGTTCACAAAGTGCCGCCAGAAGCGTGACGTTCCGCTCGGCTTGCCTGCCGCAGAACGGATTTTCACGAAGGGAGACGGAAAGACCATCGATGACGTCACCCCTGTTGATCACGCCGAGATAGGCCGGATCGGCGATGAGATCGAGGCCCGGATACCGTGCACGGAACGTCTGCCAAAGCGGGCTGTTGCGGAAGCGGTACATGTCGTCACCGCGCAAAAGCTCGCGGGCCAGATTGACGCGCACGGAATTGGTGATCCCGATCCCCAGCGACAGCTTGAGCATGAAAGGTGCGTCTGGCCGATAGAGCGTGCGGACAGAGGAGGTCGGATACCAGGGGCCGCCGGCCTCCCCGCAATCGATGATCAGCCCGTCTGCGGTCAGTTTCGCGACGGTGGGATCGGCCAGCATATGGTCGGCCTGCCATGGATGGACCGGCAGGAGAAGATAGGAGTCGCGCGGATAGGCGGTTCGCAGCCCGGCAAGCTCGTCGCCGCAGGCCGCGTCGATCCATGCTTCGGGCGAGGGCGACCCGTCGGAGTGGCCGGCATGCGCCAGACGCCGGTCGACTGCGAACCAGCGCAAGGCAAAGCCGGAAGCGAATTCCGGCGAGTAGCGGCGCGCTTCCTCCTCGTCCATACCCTCCCGGCTCTTGGGGCAGGGATGCACGCCATGACCGGCCAGCAGCCCCTGTTCGGCCTCGATGAAAGTCACCTTTGGACCGATCAGGTCGATCAGGTCGCCCTGCCGCTCGGCAAGCGTTCGCGCAATGAAGTGGCGGCTTGCCAGAACACGGTTCCGCAGGTCTTCCTTTCCGGGACGGAGCGCGTCATCGCTTTCCAGACGATCGATCAGAACCTCGACGGCTTCGCCAGGCGTCAGTCGCCGTTCAACGCCGTTCTCGCGGAGGATGGTGTGGTCGGCAAAAAGGTGATGTCCCGTCACGGAGCGATAAACGACCGGCACCGACATCATTCCCCGCCCCTGCGGGAAGACGATGTCCAGCCGCTCTCCGCCTATGTGATCTTTCCAGGTGATGAGGGTGCCGTATTCGCGCGTCACGCAGTTCAGCAGCGAGCGCAATGCCAGTTCGGCGGCAATGTCAGTCTGCATTGTTTGTCTCCATATCTTTGGCAGCGTCGTCGATCGCGTCGAGAACGCGATTGACGACGTCGGGCGTCGAACGGGGATTGAGGAGCGTCAGTTTGAAATGGACCCGGCCGTCGAGAACGGTCGTCGCGAGCGCAGCGACCCCGGTTTCGAAGAGGCGGGCCCTGATCCGGTTTGTCATCTCATCGGCCAGATCCGGTCCGGCGGGCGAAACATATCGGAACACGACCGTGGAAAGTGACGGAACCCGCGCCAGCTGCAGATGACCTCTGGCAGACACGGCGTCGGCTGCGGCAGCGGCGTTCTCCAGCGTGCGGCAAATCAGAGTGTCGAGCCCGTCGCGACCCAGAGCGCGCGTCGTCATCAGAACTTTCAACGCATCCGCACGGCGCGTTGTCTGGAACGAGCGCTCCACGAGGTTTGGCGCGCCTTCAAACACCGCCTCCTCCGGGTTGAGATAATCAGCCTTCATGCCGAGGGGCAGAAAGTCCGCCTCGTCGGCGACCAGAAGCACGCCGCAGCTGATCGGCTGAAAAAGCATCTTGTGGAAATCAAGCGCGATCGAGTGCGCCTTCTCGATCCCGGCCAGCCTTGCGCGATGCCTTGAAAAGAGGAGACCGCCGCCATAGGCGGCATCGACATGCAGAAAGATGCCATGACGCTGTGCCAGCTCGGCAATTGCCTCGAGCGGGTCGATCGCCCCGAGATCAGTGGTTCCGGCCGTCGCGACAATGGCGACCACCGGTCGCCCCGTCTGTCGGGCCCTTTCGATCTCTGCCGCAAGCGCTTCTGGGCGCATCCGCCCCTCGCTGTCAACATCCACAGTGACGACGGCATCCAGCGCAAAACCAAGGATGCGCGCGCTTTTGACAACGCTGAAATGCGCATGCGCGGAGGTGAATATGATGCCGGTATGGCGCGCAGCCAGTCCGCAGCGCTCGGCTGCCAGGTGAAGCGCCGTCATGTTGGACTGGCTGGCCCCGCTTGTGAAACTGCCGGTGGCCGCGTCGCCCAATCCGGCTTCGGCGGCGAGCCACCGCACCACGCGCTCCTCGACCAGGGCCGCGAAGGGTGACTGGTCCCAGGAATCGAGTGACTGGTTGGTGAGCGAGATCAGCGCCTCGGCGGCAAGGGCCGGAACTGCGACCGGGCAATGCAGATGCGCCACCGCACGGGGATGGCTAACCGCCAGCGCATGCCGGACGGCGGCCCCGCCTACGTCCTCGACGACGGCTGCCGTCCCAAGACCGGCGTCAGGGAAGGGCTCGATGCTTTCGACCAGCCGTCGCAAGTCGTCAAGCGAACTGCCCGCATAGGGACCGTCCTGGATATGGGCATTTTCCAGCGCGACATCGATGGCCTGCACCATGGCGTGCCGATAGCTGGCGCGGGACGCAGCATCCGGGCCCACGACCGCAGAGAGCGGATCGGACGCAGCGGCGAAACGGGTGTTGAAAGGCGCGTTCACTCTCAGGCCGCCTTTCTTTCGAGCCGGTCGAAAGCGCTTGCCAGAATGTCGGCAACGCGATCGATCTCCGCATTCGAGATGATCAAGGGCGGCAGCAGACGCAAGACGCTGCCGAAGCGTCCGCCGGTCTCCAGAATGAGGCCCTGTCGGAAGGCTTCCGCCTGAACGGCGGCGGCGGCTTCTGTGGATGCGGGCAGGCGGCCGGAACTATCGCGGTAACCTGTCGGATCGATCGTTTCGACGCCGAGCATCAAGCCTGCGCCGCGAACTTCGCCTATATAGGCGGATTGACGCGCAATTGCCTCAAGATGATCGCGCAGTCTCAGACCCGCTTCCGCCGCGCGCGCGACGAGCCCGTCGCGTACAATGATGTCGAGCGTCTTCTGCCCTGCGGCCATCGCGAGCTGATTGCCGCGGAATGTGCCGGCGTGAGCACCCGGCTTCCAGACATCAAGCTCCGATCGATAGACCACGACGGCGAGGGGCAGGCCGCCTCCGATTGCCTTGGACAGGACGACAATATCCGGAACGATCCCAGCGCTTTCGAAAGCATAGAATCGGCCGGTCCGGCCGACACCGCTTTGGACCTCGTCGAGGATTAGGGGAATACCGAGCTCTGCCGTGACGGCGCGGACCTTGCGCAGCCATTCGACCGGCGCCGGGATCACGCCGCCTTCTCCCTGGACTGCTTCAAGGATCACGGCCGCCGGTCGGTTGATGCCACCCTCGGGGTCCTTCAGCGCGCGCTCGAAATACTCACCCGAAAGCTGCGCCGTCTCCTCGCCGCCGCGGCCGAAGGGGCAACGATAGCTGTAGGGATAGGGGAAGAAATGCGTCCCCGGAACCAGCTGTCCAACGGGCGCCTTGGGACCGAGAGAGCCCATGAGCGACAACGAGCCCTGCGACATGCCGTGATAGGCGCCGGAAAAGGCCACGACGTTCGAGCGCCCGGTCGCCGTCTTGGCGAGCTTGATCGCGGCTTCGACCGCATCGGAACCGCTCGGCGAGCAGAACTGGATCTTTGCCTCCCGGCGCAGCTCTTCAGGCAGGGTGTCGAAAAGTTCCGAGACGAACCCGTCCTTGACTGGAGTTGTCAGATCGAGGGTATGCAGCGGCAGTCCCGAAGACAGCACGTCCGTCAGGGTCGCGATCACCTCCGGATGGTTATGCCCGAGCGCCAGCGTGCCCGCGCCTGCCAGGCAATCGAGGTAGCTACGCCCCTCGACATCGGTCACGGTGCAGCCCTTCGCCGTTTTCAGCGCGAGCGGGAAACGGCGGGGGTAGCTGCGGGCATTCGACTCGCGGTCGGACTGGCGCGCCAGATAGAATTCATTGCGCAAAGATGCAGCGGTATCCATGGCTTGGCTCCATTTCCTGGATTTTTGTGATGACGCGAAGGCTCAATCCGCGGCTGGCGTGGCCGCATTGCCGGGTTTTATCTTCCTAAGAATCCAGACCGAGGTCCCGACCCCGAGGATCGAGATGATCGTCGAGATCGTGAAAAGGGCCTCGAACCCCAATTTGTCCGCCACATAGCCGGCGACTGACGCACCGATGAGGTAGATGACCAGTTCGGCGCAGGTGAGGAGGGTGAAATCCGTGCCCGGCTGGGTGTCGGAGGATGAGGCCATGAAGAAGGAATAGATCGCGACAAGCTCCATGTAGCGGATGAATGTCTGAAAGGCCGAGGCGGAAAGTGCAACGGCCATGCCTGGCCAGACGCCGAAGGCATTGAGCGCAAATGCCAGAAAGCAAAGGCTGCGCAGCCCCCCGAGCAGAACAAGCGTTGCCGGAAGTCCGGCCTTGCGGATGATCAGAGCCGCAATTGCCGCACCCAGCAATCCAGCCGTGGCTGCCGCGGCACCCGACATGTAGCCGATCCACTCGGTCGGCACCTTCATGTCAACGAGATACGTGCCTTCCATGCCGCGCACCAGACCTTCGCTCGCCCGGTAGCTCAGCGCAAAGGCAAGGATCATCCAGGCGTTTGGCCGACGAAAGAACTGCAGAAGTCCAATTCCCTGCGCCGAGGGGGCCTCCTTTTCTGCGGAGGGCGGGGCATCCTCCATCCACAGCGCCGCAATAAGGGGAAGCAGCGACAGGGCGGCGATGACAAGAATGGTCGCAGTCCAGCCGATCTTGCCATAGAGCACGAGCGCCGACGTTCCGCCGATGATGACGCCGAGCGCAACCGCCCCAGCCTGTATCGCATTGCCGAGCGCGCGTGTCTGCGCCGTCAGGCGGCGTACCGCATAGCCGTCCGTTGCGATATCCTGCACCGATGACAGCAGCGTGATGAACAAGGCGACCACAAAAAGCGTCCCGGTCCGGTGCGGCTCGACAAAGGCCATGACGGCGATGCCGAGGCTAACCAGCAGTTGCGTGGGAATGATCCAGCCACGGCGATGGCCCAGGAACGGCACGAGGGCAAAACGATCCACGAAGGGCGCAACCGCGAATTTCAAGACTAGCGGAAGCATGAGAAGCGAAAACAGGCCAATGGAGGTGCGCGATGCGCCGCCTTCGCGCATCATGGGCGGCAGTGCGACCAGAAGCAGATAGGTCGGGATTCCCTGCGCCAGATAAAGACCGGCCAGAACCGGGAAAATCCGGTTTCGCAGCGACGTTCCGAGGGGCGCGGGTATCGTGAATGTCGCCGCTTTCAGTGAACCCATTGTCTTGCCAACCTTTCGACGCCGACTGACCCGGTGACGACACCAGATTAAACTTGAGTAATTTAATCATATTTATTGCGCTTCGCTATCGATTGGCTTGGAGCAGAGCGAACCAGATTTGGATTGTGGCGAACCGAATGCGGTCTGGCCTTTGCCCAGCGTGCTCGATGCCGGCCGGCAGCGGCTAGAGCAAATCCAGCGAAAGTGGAAACCGGTTTCGCGTCCGCAATTGCGCAAAAAACAAAGAGATAGATCGTTTCAGCGTTTCCATGAAACACCGAAACGATCTAGAGACCCGCAGGTTTCCAAGGAGGAATGCGGCTCAAGGAGGCAGGCTTCATGGGCAACAGTGCACGTATCGGGAACCGGAGCGGTGCGGCATTGCAGGCCTCCTTCTGTTCCAGGCGTGCTTCACATCTTTTCCTTGATCCCGGCCGAAATCAGATACCAGTTGACCGGATAGCTGGTGATAAAGCCGCAGATCATCGCGATCTGCATGGCAAACCAGAATTCCCAGGTGTTGACCTCGGCCCGCAGGCCGAAGGCGGACGGGAACACAAGAAGCTGCAGGGTCGCCATGGCGCCATACATGCCGACCTGCCAGGCGGATAGCGACAACGTATCGGCCTTCAGCGCGGCGATCAGGCCCTTCCCGGGCAAGAGCTTGCGCATGGGCACGATGGCAAAATACTGGAAGATGATCCCCAGAACGAAGGCGAAGATGAAATCGAGGATCCAGACGGCGAACATCTTGTCTGCAAAGAGCGTCTTCCATCCGAGTGCCACAGCGATTGCGGGCACGGAAAAGGCCAACCATTCGGCCAGGACATCCCCGATCATGCATCCGCTGCCGCAGTGAAGGGCACCTTTTCCCACCATGATGGAAAACGGCGGCGCCGAGGCCCGGCCTGACGGATCGTCATGGCCGGTATGACGTCCGTAGCGGTAATAGATCAGCACAAGCGGCAGCAGACCGAAGAGCGCTGTTACGGGCCACACGACGTTCATGATCGCCATCTTCTGCGGATGCCGCAAAATGTCCCACAAGAGAAAGAGTGCGCAGACCACCCCCAGAAGCACAAAGGCCATTGAGAGATAATGAAACCAGGTGGGGAACATGTTCACCTCTTTGGATTGCCGGCGGTGTCTTCTTCCGAACGACTGGTTGGCGGGAGAGTTCCCCGGGCGGGTGGTTGAGCCCTGACAAGACCCTTCAGATCAACCTTCGCAACACGTGTCACAGGTAGATCATGAGCGCGCATGCCAAGAGAGACGAGGAGCGAGCATTGTCGGCCGGTGCACCCGCGGTCGACAGGCGGACGCTGCTGAAACTCATGGGGGCGTCTCTGGCGCTTGCCGGGCTGGTCGGGCGCAAGGGCTAAAAGGATGAGGCCGCACTTCCCTATGTCGTCCAGCCGGACAATGTCATGCCGGGCGTGGCGAAATGTTATGCCACTGCGGTGACCCAGGCGGACTACGCAGCCGGTCCTCGGCAAGACCTTCACCGGCCGCGCGGTGAAACTGGAGGGCAATCCTGATCATCCGGATTCTGAGGGAAAATCGCGCAGCTTCACACTGGCCGAACTGCTTTCGCTTTACGATCCGAACCGTTCGCGGGCTCCGCGCCTCTTGAACACACCGGCGCCATTCCCGGCATTCGAGCGCTAAATGGCGGACATGGTGTTCGATCTGGACAGGACCGGGGGCGAAGGTTTCTGTCTCCTGATCGGACCCAGCACCTCGCCGACGCTTCCGCTAAAACAACAACGATCGCATTCGAATGAAACTCAAAGGGCCGAGCCCTGTGCAATACAGGACCCAGCCCTTAAATCATAACAGCCAATGAACCGTCCAACTTTATGGGGTCAGTTCACGGGCCGGGTTTTCTCAAATGCAGATTACTTGTGGTCGTGGCCGTCAGATTGTCACGGATGGTGCGTTCAGCGCGTCGAGCCCGTGATGGCGCACGGATCTACACCGTAGGCAGGTGCGCACTCGGCCTTGGAGGCGATTGCGGTCGGGGCCGTGAAGGAGGCGCCGAGAATGATCAGCGCCGAGCATGCGAAGAAGATTGCAATGGATTTGCCCATGATGAAGTATCGCCCTGTGAAACTTGCTTGCCGTCCCCGGGAGGCGGCGCGTCCTTATGAAAGGGTGCGCGTTGTCTACGCCCGGCCCGTTTGGAGATCAATAACCGAGTAAGCTGAATCCGAGGTTAAGCCGGGATCAAAAAAATCGTGGTGCATTTTAGCAACGCCACAATCTGGAGCAGATTCGACTCGCTCCTTCAACCGCGCTCCGGGGCCGGAGAGCGGTGTGAAACGAGGGCGGGCGGATCGCCTCAAGCGGCCTTGCCGGTGCGGGCGTATTGTCCCTGCGGGCGATAATGAACAAGGTAGGAAGGAATGACAGCCGCAACCAGCGTTGGTGTCACACCCAGCGCGGAAAGCGTGCGGCCTTCGGCTTCGGCCTCCTTCGAGACCACATTGTCCTTCTTCAGGAGCTTAACCTGATCCGCGGTGATCGGCGGTGAGATCAGGGGGATGAGAGATGCGAGCGAGCCCGCCAGCGAGGCAATCGAGAAGGGTAGCGAAACAAGCGACTTCTCCCGATCGATTTCCGCGAGCATGATTTCGAGACATTGGCGGAATGTCAGGACCTCGGGACCCCCGAGTTCATAGATGCGGCCGGCAGCGGCCTTGCCGTCAACGATATTGGCAACGCCTTCTGCGATGTCGCCGACATAGACCGGCTGGAAGGCCGTCTTGCCACCGCCGATAAGCGGCAGGAAAGGCGCAGTCCTGGCCATCTCTGCGAACTTATTGAAGAACTGATCTTCCGGCCCGAACACGATCGAGGGGCGCAGGATCGTGGCGTCGGGCAGGATTTCCCGGATCGCCTTTTCGGCAAGACCCTTGGTGCGGGCGTAGTCGGAATTGCTGCCCGAGTCGGCACCGATGGCGGAGAGGTGGATCAGCTTTGCGCCGGCGGCGCGGGCGGCTTCAGCCACGGCGCGGGCGCCGAAATCCTGCACCGAGTCGAACTTGTTGCGGCCGTTCTCGAAAAGAATGCCGACGCAGTTGATGACGTAGTCGGAGCCCTGAACGGCGCGGTCGACGGAATTGCGGAAGCGCAGGTTTGCCTGGACGAAGGAAATCTGGCCCACATTGCCGGCCGGCTGCAGGAAGCCGGCGAGATCGGGACGGCGCACGGCCACGCGAATGCGATAGCCGCGCTTCGCGAGCGCCCGGACGATATACCTGCCGACAAAGCCCGAGCCGCCGAAAACGGTGACGAGTTTGTTCTGGTTGGCAATTGTCATGTCAAGCGCTCCTGAATGTCCTGAGTTTTAAGGTCTCTTAGACCAATTCGCGCCTTCCGTGAAGGCGTGATTTTGCAGTGCACGCGGCCTGATGGAGGCCCTGCTTTACACGCCTTCCACCAGAACGATTTCCCCGTCGGCGATTTCCTGGCGGATCGCGGCCGCGATCTGGTACTCCGGCGAATGGTAGCAGGCTTGCGCGGTCTCGAAACTGTCGAATTCGATGATGACATTGCGCGCGCGCGCTGTGCCCTCGGCAGCCTCGGTCCTGCCGCCGCGGACGAGGAAATTCGCGCCGTATTTGTCGAAAGCGACCTTCGCGGCGGAGACGTATTCGTGATAGCGCTCCTGCACACGGATGTCGACGCGTGCGATCCAGTAACCCTTGGCCATTCGTCTTCTCCCTTTGCTTATTTCACGGATGCCATTTCGGCGAGGATTGCGCGGGCGGCTGTGCGAGGATCGTCGGCCTTGACGATGGGACGGGCGACGACGAGATGGCTCGCGCCGGCGCGCAAGGCGTCCGCCGGCGTCATGACGCGCTTCTGATCGCCCTTGTCGGCGCCAGCGGGCCGAATTCCGGGTGTGACGACCGCCATGTCTGGACCGACGATGCGGCGCACGGCGCTCGCCTCCTCCGCCGAGCAGACAATGCCGCCCATGCCGGCAATGCGGGCCTGTTCGGCGCGTCGCAACACCAGCGTGTGCGGATCGTATTCATAGCCGGCATCCATCATGTCCTGCTCGTCCATGGAGGTGAGCACGGTGACGCCGAGGAGGCAGAGGTCCGAGCCGCTCGCGGCAGCGACGGCCGCCTTCATCGCCTTCGGATAGGCATGCAGCGTCAGCATGGTCATGCCCATCTTCACGATGTTCTCGACGGCGCTGGCAACGGTGTTGTCGATGTCGAGCAGTTTCATGTCGAGAAAGACCTTGCGGCCGCTCTTGGCCAGGTCGCGGGCAAAATCGAGACCGCCTGCAAAGGCCAGCTGATAGCCGATCTTGTAGAAGGTGACCTCGTCATCGAGCTTGCGGACGATGGCTTCCGCTTCCCGCACGGTCGGAACATCCAGCCCTACGATCAGCCGCTCGCGCATGTCTGCTGCCATGGAAACACTCCCGATCTTGCCTCTGCGGGTGGATTCGCACGCAAGGCGCGGATTGGCAAGGCATTTGTGACCGTTATCCGACGCTTCGGGAAACCGCATTGGCGGTGCGCACGCAGGCGGGGTCGAAGCCGAAACCGGCGGGAATGCCGCGCGAACGGAAACTGATGTCGAACGACCGCGTCTCGCCCGGAAGGAGCGTGGCCAGCATGTCATCGATCTCGGCGTCGGGATGGAGCGTATCTGCCAGTATGGTGAAATCGCGGAGCAGGGTCTTTGCTGTGACTGTGATGCGGACACGGTCGGAGCGATGTTCCTCGCAATGTTCGAATTCCGGCTGCGGATAGGCGAAGTCGCGGTCCTTGGCAAAGAACCACAAGGCCTCGGCGTCGCTCATCCGGGCGCGCAGGAATTCGCGCGCAGGATCGCCAGGCGTGACAATCTGCGGCGGCAGTTCGATCTCCACCTGCTCGAAACGGTCGCAAAGAATACGCCACACCCTATGTCGAGCCAGCACATTGCCGTCCACGTCCAGCCGTTCGATCGCGAAGGGTACGCGCCAAAACAGCGCCGACTCATTGACCGCAATGGCCCTCAAGCCGCCACCGCGCGGTTGGATGGTCAGGAGATGCGGCTCATAGGCCTGGCGCAGCGCATACCAGAGCGGCTTCTTGCGTCCCGCGCCATCAATGGTCGCCCAGGAGGTGACAGGCCAGCAATCGTTGAGCTGCCAGACGATGGCGCCCATGGTGACCGGACGATGGGAGCGCATGTGTTCGATCCCGAGCTTGATCGCGCGGGCCTGGTTGAGTTGCGTGACGAAGTGCCAGTCCTCAAAGCGCGCGGGCTCCGGGAACCAGCCTTTGAGCCCGCGCAGCAGCTTGTCGTTGCCGAGCGTCGCCTTCTGATGGTGCAGGACACCCGGAGAGGCCGGGGCGGGTGTGGTGTCGCGAACCGATTCCCTGATCGTCGCAAGCGTCGGCGGCGCCTGCCAGCCGAATTCGGAACAGAAGCGGGGAATGTAGTCGCGATAGGTCTCGTATCCGACGTCGTTCCACACGTCCCAGATATGCATGCAGCCATGATTCGGCAGATTGGGCGCGAGATCCATGCTGCCCGAATAGGGGCTGCCCGCCCAATAAGGCCGCGACGGGTCGATCTCCGCGACGATCTTCGGCAGAAGGTCGAGATAATAGCCGGCGCCCCACGGGCGGTTTCCCAAAACATCCTGCCAGCCCCAATCGAAATAGCCCCAGATGTTCTCGTTGTTGCCATTCCAGAGAATGAGCGAGGGGTGCGGCATTAGCCGCGCCACATTCTCCCGCGCCTCCGCTTCCACCTCGCTACGCACCGGTTCGTCTTCCGGATAGGCGGAGCAGGCGAAGAGGAAGTCCTGCCAGACGAGGAGACCCAGCGCATCGCAGGTCTCGTAGAACGCCTGCGTTTCGTAGATCCCGCCGCCCCAGACGCGCAGCAGATTGATATTCGCGTCACGCGCCTGGCCAATTCTCGCGGCATAACGCTCACGTGTCACGCGTGGCAGGAAGCAGTCGTCGGGAATCCAGTTTGCACCGCGCACGAAAATCGGAACGTCGTTGACGACGATCGTGAAGGCGGAGCCGTGCTCGTCCGGCGATGTGTCGAGGCGGATGGAGTGGAAGCCGGTCCTGCGCGTCCAGCGATCGAGGACGGCGCCCGCCTCGTCGGTGAGGGTGATATCGAGATCGTAAAGCGGCTGGTCACCGAGACCGTGCGGCCACCAGATCTTAGGGTTGTCGACGTCGAGAGCGACAACTGCCTGCGCATCACCTGCGGTTACAGCAACAGTTGACTCTCGGCCGGCAATCGAAAGCGTAAGCGATAGCTTATCTTCAGTTGCTCCGCCGGAAAGCGCAACACGAACGATCACGTGCCCGAGTCCACCCTCGAGCGTGACCTGCGGCCTGATCTCCCCAAGCCGGGGGCCGTTCCAGCTTTCCAGCGTCACCGGCTTCCAGATGCCGGCCGTGACCAAGGTCGGACCCCAGTCCCAGCCGAAATTGCTCGCCATCTTGCGCACGAAAGGCCAGGCACCCGGATAATTTGCCGGGATATCCGCAGAAGAGCCAAGCATGGTGCGGACCTCCGCGCCATAGTCCTCGACAGGGAGGAAATCCACTTCGAGACGGTTACGTCCTTCGCGCAGAAGCGCCGCCACGTCGAAACGGAAGCTGCGATGCATGTTTCGCACGCTGCCGACAGTCTGGCCGTTGAGCCGGATATCGGCAACCGTGTCGAGGCCCTCAAACAGCAGTTCGTGATGTTTATGGTCCATTTCGGACCAGTCGAACTCCGTCGCATAGCGCCAGGCGGAGCGGCCGATCCAGTCGAGTACGATCTCGTTGACGTCGAGATAGGGATCCGGAATGAGACGCGCGGCGAGGAGGTCCGTATGGACCGTGCCGGGTACAATCGCGGGGATCTCGGCCGGCAGGGACGGGGCGGTCGAGGGCGCGGAAAGCCTTGTCAGCGTCCAGTTGTCGGTGAGTCTACGCGTAACAATCATCTGGCCGTCACCGGGTTCATGCAGGTCCCGGCCACAGTTCCATTTTTTGCCAATTGCAAGCAAGCCGCTTTGTTGGGAGATCGAACATATAGAGATTTCCGCCCGCGCCCCGCGGCTGATCGGCATCGCGGCCGATGGCGCGGCCCGCGAGATGGCACTTCAACAGAGTGCCGACCCCACCATGGCCAACGAACAGGATGGGCGTCTTCGAATCGTGATCGGCCAGCACGGCATGGATGGCGGACACGATGCGCGCCTGGGCATCGATCGCCCGCTCCCAGCCTTTGAAGCTCTCTTGCGGATGCGCGAAGAACCAGTCGGCAGCCTTCTCGAAGTCCGGTGGCGGCAGGAAACCGGTCGCCGAGCGGTCATTCTCGCCCATGTTTTCGGCGATCTCGACTCTGCAGCCGGCAGCTTTAGCCATAATGGCTGCCGTCTCGATGGCCTTCACTTCGTCGCTCGAAACAATGCGCCCGATGCGGCGCACCCAAGGATTTTCAGCTGTCCGCATCGCCCGCTCGCGGCCGAGTTCGGACAAGCCCCACTGAGGGACGGGAACAGCCGGGTCTATCCGAACCTGCGGATGGGTGAGATAGACCGCGAACACGGCTTAGGCGTTCTTCGTATAGGTCCAGAGTTGTGCCGGCGGAATATTGCGGACGACGAAGTCGAGATGTTTGATCGTGTAGCTTTCCGGCTTTGCCGCCACCGGCGAAATCGGGCCATAGGAGATCTGCACGATGGGCCGTCCAGCTGGAATGCGCTCCAGGAGGCTTTCGACCAGCGAAATGCGGCCACTCATCGGGAAATTCAGGAGCGGGATGGCAGAAATCACGCAGTCGAATGTCTCGTTGCGTAGATCGCCAAGCGACGTGTCGAGATCGAAGGCGTCGCCATTGATGAAATGCACGTCCGGGAAACTTGCCGTCAGGTGATTGTAGAAGGGCGTCGAATACTCGACCGAGACGAGGCGCTGGGGCGGAATGCGATTGAGGATCGCCTTGGTAATCGCCCCGGTTCCGGGACCGAGTTCCAGCACTTTCAGGCCGGAGGCGGGATTGATGACCCGCGCCATGACTCGAGCGGTGACAGAGGAGGTCGGCAAAATCGCGCCAACCTGTTTCGGCCCTTCGATCATGCCGCGTACGAAACGCAGTTCACCATCGAAATGTTTGCCGATTTTCTTACGCACAAGCCCGACAACCATGTCTTCTCCATCAGTGACGCAACCAAAGAGAAATCACTATCGCGGCGCGTTAAGACAAAAACAAGGCGCAATTGGACAAGCGCACCAAAATGTCGCCTATTTTAGAGTCGTGAAAAACAGGATGTCCTTATACGCGCATCGGCATGAGCACATAGAGCGCGTCATCGCCGGCGACGTCACGCACAACGGTGGGCGAACCGGGATCGGCGAGCATGAAGATTGCCTCGCCGCCCGAAAGCTGCTGGGTAATGTCGAGCAGGTATTTCGCGTTGAATCCGATTTCGAGCGGATCGTTGTCATAGCCCACCGGTACTTCGTCTGTCGCAGATCCGGAATCCGGGTTGTTGACCGTCAGCGTGAGCTGCCCGTCGGAGATTGCGAGCTTCACGGCCCGGCCCCGCTCCGACGAAATGGTCGACACGCGATCGACGGCGGCCTGGAAGGTCGCGCAATCAACGCGCATTTCCTTGTCATTACCGGCCGGGATCACGCGCTGGTAATCCGGGAACGTGCCGTCGATGAGCTTGGAGGTCATCACGATCGGGCCGGTGGTGACGCGGATCTTGGCATCCGAAATCTCGACCGAGACATCACCCTCGATGCCATCGACCAGCTTCTGCAATTCCCCAACCGTCTTGCGCGGAATGATGATGCCGGGCATGCCTTCCGAACCGGAGGGCGCCACGACATCGGCGCGGGCGAGACGATGGCCGTCAGTCGCGACGGCGCGCAGCTTCAGATCGCCGCCGGCTTCGACCGTGTGCATGAAGATGCCGTTGAGATAATAGCGCGTCTCTTCCGTCGAAATCGCAAACTGTGTGCGGTCGATCAGCATCTTCAGGTCGGAACCCTTGACCTTGAAGGAATGGCTGAACGTGCCGGCATTGAGATCCGGAAAATCGGAGACCGGAAGGCACTGCAGCGAGAACTTGGAGCGCCCGGCGGCCACTGTCATGGCGCTGCCATCGGTCGTCGTCGCCAGCATCACTTCCGCGCCGTCGGGCAGCTTGCGCACGATGTCATAAAGAAGATGCGCCGGAACCGTCGTGCCGCCGGCCTGCTCGACCTGGGCCGGGGTGGATTCGGTAATTTCGAGGTCGAGGTCGGTCGCCTTCATTTCCAGGCTCTGTCCTTCGCCGCGCAAGAGCACGTTGGACAGGATCGGGATCGTGTTCCGTCTTTCGACCACGCGGTGGACATGGTTCAACGACTTCAGAAGATTGGAACGCTCGATCGTAATGCGCATGGAACTGTTACCGTTTCTGTGGCTGTCGCGCGCATCCTTTCAAAGAGCGCGCGGCTCGTGTCTCGATCCCGTGCCGGGCCCGGATGATGTGGAGCGGCAAAATGGCAGAAACAACCCCCGCAAAGCAAGGGTCTCGGCAGAAGTCGCACAATTTATCTGCTGACCGCTTGCCCGCATGCTTGCTTTCGCGCGAAACTCCCCACAAAAGGCAGGCATGATGACAGAGACGGGCGCAAGAGAACGGACTTACCGGATCGGCAATAACGACATTGCGGCGCGGCCGCTCGCTCCCGGCCTTTATCTGGTGGCGACGCCCATCGGCAATCTCGGCGATATCACGCTGCGGGCGCTCGAGACGTTGGCCGGTGCCGATGTGCTCGCCTGCGAAGACACCCGCGTGACCCGCGTGCTCCTGGACCGCTATGGCATCCGCAACCGGCCCTTCGCCTATCACGAACACAATGCGGACGAGGCAGGGCCACGGCTT
The DNA here is from genome assembly GCA_900215285.1 of Ensifer adhaerens. Taxonomy (NCBI): domain Bacteria; kingdom Pseudomonadati; phylum Pseudomonadota; class Alphaproteobacteria; order Hyphomicrobiales; family Rhizobiaceae; genus Ensifer; species Ensifer adhaerens. The sequence goes on along the minus strand of OCMG01000004.1, from coordinate 943,623 downwards.
CTCGCTTTTCTGGAGCAGGGAAAGACGGTTGCGCTCGTTTCAGATGCCGGTACTCCGCTAGTCTCGGATCCCGGCTACAGGCTTGGACAGCTGGCTATCGAATCCGGCTATCCGGTCATTCCGATCCCCGGCGCGTCGGCCCCACTGGCAGCACTTGTCGGCTCCGGTCTTCCCAACGACGCCTTCCTTTTTGCCGGCTTTCTGCCCGCGAAGGACAAGGCGCGACGTGACCGGCTTTCGGAGCTGCAAGACGTTCCGGCAACGCTGATCCTGTTTGAATCGCCTCATCGCATCGGAGACACGCTTGCCGCCGCCGCCGATGTTCTGGGGGGTGAGCGCGCCGCCTCGGTTTGTCGCGAATTGACGAAAACCTATGAAGAGTTCCGCCGTGGCACGCTTGCCGAACTCGCGCAGGCCTATGCGGATGCGACGGTGAAGGGCGAGATCGTGCTTGTGATCGGCCCCCCGGGCGAAAGAGAACCGGAAGAGATCGATATCGATGCGCTTCTGCTCAAACTCGCAACGGACATGCCCGCCAGCAAGGCTGCGCAGGAGGCCGCCCGTCAGACCGGGCTTGCCCGCAGCGAACTCTACGAACGACTGATGGCGCTGAAGGGCTGAGCCGATGACGGAAAAGCCGCAGGACAAGAAGCTTGCGGCCTACCGGCGTGGATTTCTCGCCGAATATGTCGCGGCCCTCTTTCTTCTTCTCAAGGGCTATCACATCGCTGCCATGCGGTACCGGACGAAGGGTGGCGAGGTGGATATCGTGGCCCGACGCGGCGACCTCGTTGTCTTCGTCGAGGTCAAGGCGCGCGCGGACTTGCGTTCAGGCGTCGACGCGGTCGGCTTCGAGTCGCAGAGGCGCATTCGCGCGGCCTCGGGTCAGTGGCTCGCCAAGCAGAGGGATTTTGCCAGGCTCTCCTGGCGTTACGACATTATCGTCATTTCCCCCTTCCGTTTGCCACTGCAAATCAGCGACGCCTTCTGAAGCTCACCGGTTTCTCCCGGCGGTAATTCGGCTGTCGCATTTGTCATTCAGCTGTCACCTGAACGTCGCATGACCTTCATAAAACTTGCATAGGCAACTGAAAGTCAAATGAAAGTCGCCCGCGAACGTTCGAAGCAAAGCGAAAATGATCCGCTTGACCATCCATTTGAACCCGCTAAAGTCATCACTCTTCTGAGGAGGAGAGGAAACATGTTCAAGAAAATCGCTTTGGCCGCTTTGGCCCTCGGCCTGTCGTCGTCCACATCCTTTGCCGCCACGCAGATCACCTGGTGGCATGCCATGGGTGGCGAGCTGGGCAAGAAGCTCGACGAAATCGTTGCCAATTACAACAAGTCACAGGACAAATATCAGGTCGTTGCGAGCTACAAGGGCTCCTACGCCGAAACCATGACGGCCGCGATCGCCGCCTTCCGCGCCAAGCAGCAGCCCGATATCGTTCAGGTCTTCGAGGTTGGCACGGGAACGATGATGGCCGCCAAGGGCGCCGTTTATCCGGTTTACCAGCTGATGAAGGATGCGGGCGCCGAGTTCGATCCCAAGGCATACCTGCCGGCCGTTGTCGGTTACTACACCGACACGCAGGGCAACATGCTCTCCATGCCCTTCAATTCCTCGACCCCTATCCTCTATTACAACAAGAACGTCTTCAAGAAGGCCGGCCTCGACCCCAACACGCCGCCCAAGACCTGGGAAGATGTCGAATCCTTCTCCAAGAAGATCATGTCGTCCGGTGCCGCCAAGTGCGGTTTCACGACGGGCTGGATTTCCTGGGTTCAGCTGGAAAACTTCTCGGCCTGGCACAACCTGCCGATCGGCACCAACGAGAACGGTTTTGGCAGCGTCGATTCGAAGCTCTCCTTCAACGGTCCGACCCAGATCAAGCATTGGGAAAACCTGAAGAAGTGGCAGACGGAAGGCATCTTCCAGTATGGCGGTCCGGAAGGTGGCAATGACGCGCCGCCGAAGTTCTACAGCCAGGAATGCGCGATGTACATGAACTCATCGTCGTCGCGTGCCGGTGTCGTCAACAATGCCAAGGACTTCGAAGTCGGCTATGGCATGCTGCCCTATTATGCAGACGTGAAGGGCGCGCCGCAGAACACCATCATCGGCGGTGCAACGCTTTGGGTCCTCAAGGGACATAGTGCTGAAGAATACAAGGGCGTCGCCGACTTCTTCCGCTACCTTTCCACGCCGGAAGTTCAGGCCGACTGGCACCAGTTCTCGGGCTACCTGCCGATCACGCAGGCGGCTTACGAACTTGGCCAGAAGCAGGGTTACTATGAGAAGAACCCCGGGACCGATGTCGGGATCAAGGAAATCACGCTCAACCCGCCGACCCCCAACTCCAAGGGCCTGCGCTTCGGCAACTACGTCCAGATCCGCAAGGTGATCGACGAGGAATTCCAGGCGCTGCTCGGTGGTAAGAAGACCGCCAAGGAAGCCCTCGATTCCGTCGTCGAGCGTGGCGACAAGCTGATCGCCGAGTTTGCGGCCGCCAACAAGTAAGCCGACAGACCCTTCGGGTTCCAATCGGGCGCGTTCGCTTTGCCGCGAGCGCGCCTTCCCAATCCAGGCATCCGCCCCGGAGACGGCCATGCAGACGAAACGAACCATCTTCAACAGCAAGATTCTGCCCTATTGGCTGATCCTGCCCCAGCTTGCCGTGACGCTGATCTTCTTCGTCTGGCCCGCCTGCCAGGCGGTCTGGCAGTCCTTTCTCCGGGAAGATGCCTTCGGAACCAGCACGCAATTCGTCGGTCTCGACAATTACATCGCCATCACCCAGGATCCCGGCTATCTCAACGCATTGATCGTCACCGTCGTCTTCTCGGTGGCGGTTGCGGCGGTGTCGATCATCCTGGCACTTGTGCTGGCCGTTTCGGCCAATTCTCTGCTCAAGAGCCGCAGCCTTTACACGACGCTGCTGGTCTGGCCCTATGCCGTGGCGCCGGCCCTTGCCGGAGTCCTCTTCTGGTTCATGTTCAACCCGACCATCGGTCTCATTCCCTATCTGCTCGAAGGCGTGGGCTATCATTGGGATGACCGGCTGAACGGAACGGATGCCATGATCCTGGTCGTTCTCGCCGCAAGCTGGAAGCAGATCTCCTACAATTTCCTGTTCTTCCTCGCAGGACTGCAGTCGATACCCAAGGCGCTGATCGAGGCTGCAGCCATTGATGGCGCAGGCCCGTTCAAGCGCTTTCGCGACATCGTCTTCCCGCTCCTGTCGCCGACCACCTTCTTCCTGCTCGTCGTCAATGTCGTCTACACGATGTTCGACACGTTTGCGGTCATCCACGCGACCACCCAGGGCGGGCCAAACCAGGCGACCAACATCCTCGTCTACAAGGTCTTCACCGACGGCTTCATCGGGCTCGACCTCGGTTCTTCCTCGGCCCAATCCGTCGTGCTGATGGCGATCGTCATCGCGCTCACCTTCATCCAGTTCCGCTTTGTCGAGCGCAACGTGCAATATTGAGGATGACATGGTCGAACATCGTCCGTTCCTGAAGCTTCTCTCCCATCTCGTTCTCATCCTCGGCGTCGTTATCGTCGCCTTCCCGGTCTATGTCGCCTTCATTGCCTCCACCCACAAGACGACGGATTTCATCTCCGGCATCATGCCGGTTCTGCCGGGGCCGGAATTCTTCGCCAATTACAAGACGGTGATATTCGACGGGCTTGCCGCCTCCGGAGCGCCGCCGATCGGCTTGATGCTGGGCAACAGCCTGATCATGGCGCTCGCCATTTCTCTCGGAAAGATCGCGATCTCGATCCTGTCCGCCTATGCGATCGTCTATTTCCGCTTTCCCTTCCGCCAGCTGGCCTTCTGGATCATCTTCGTGACGCTCATGCTGCCCGTCGAAGTGCGCATCGTGCCGACCTTCAAGGTCGTGGCCGATCTCGGGATGCTCAATTCCTATGCCGGCCTCTCGATTCCCCTGATTGCCTCGGCCACCGCGACCTTCCTCTTCCGGCAGTTTTTCCTGACCGTGCCGGACGAACTGCTGGAGGCCGCGCGTGTTGATGGCGCGGGCCCGCTCAAATTCTTCAAGGATATCCTGCTGCCGCTGTCGCGCACCAATATCGCGGCACTCTTCGTCATCCTCTTCATCTACGGCTGGAACCAGTATCTCTGGCCGCTGATCGTCACCACGGATAGTGCGCACTACACCATCGTCATGGGCATCAAGCGCATGTCGGACGTCACCGATGCCGAGCCGCAATGGAACCTCGTCATGGCGGTGGCGATCCTCGCCATGCTGCCGCCCATCCTCGTCGTCATTTTCATGCAGCGCCTCTTCGTCAAGGGCCTGGTCGAAACGGAGAAATAAGAACATGGCTGCCATCGACATCAAGGGCGTCGGCAAGACCTATGTGGGGAATGTCAACGCGGTGCGCGACATCTCGATCGCCATCGCGGATGGCGAGTTCATCGTGCTGGTCGGCCCCTCCGGCTGCGGAAAATCGACGCTGCTGCGCATGGTTGCCGGCCTTGAAACAATCACCGACGGCACCGTGTCCATCGGTGGCCGCGTGGTCAACCAGATCGAGCCGGCCGAGCGGGACATCGCCATGGTGTTCCAGAACTACGCGCTCTATCCGCATATGAGCGTTTACGAAAATCTGGCCTACGGTCTGAAGAACCGGGGAACGCCCAAGGCCGAGATCGACGCGCGTGTGGCGGAAGCCGCCCGCATGCTGGAGCTTCAGCCCTATCTCGAGCGCAAGCCGCGTGCACTTTCCGGCGGCCAGCGCCAGCGTGTGGCCATGGGCCGCGCCATTGTGCGCAAGCCTGCGGTTTTCCTTTTCGACGAGCCGCTTTCCAACCTTGACGCCAAGCTTCGCGTCACCATGCGTGGCGAGATCAAGCAACTCCAGAAGCGTCTCGGCACCACGTCGATCTACGTCACACACGACCAGCTGGAAGCCATGACGCTCGCCGACCGGCTCGTGGTCCTGAATGGCGGACACATCGAGCAGATCGGCGCGCCGCTGGATGTCTATCACCGCCCGGCCTCGACCTTCGTGGCAAGCTTCATCGGCTCGCCGGCAATGAACCTGGTGAAGGCAAACGTTGCCAACGGCGTGCTCTCCCTCGGCAATCAAGACACGGGGTTACGGGCAAATCTGCCCGATGGTGCCGTGACCATGGGTCTGCGGGCCGAAGACCTGCGTCTTTCGAACGACGGTCCCGGCATACCCTTTGCTCTGGACTTCGTGGAAGATCTTGGCGCGCAGCGTCTGCTGCACGGTCACTGCAACGATCAGTCGCTGGTCGTGGCGGTGTCCCCCGATCTGCCGCTTCCGGCCCATATTCGACTGTCCATTGCGGCGGACCGATTGCATTTCTTCGCCGCCGATACCGGCCAGCGCATAGAAACTGCATCATCCTGAGCCGGATACGTGCCGAAACGGAACGTCCGGCGCTTGGCTGATGTCAATTTCGCGCGCTTTGCCTAGAATGCAATCTTTCGGCGTAAGAATTTCGAGAGGTATTTGCGGCAGAGTGGCCCCGAATTGCAAGACGAGGGGTCTTAGATGGCATTGCATCTTCTGCCGATACAGGCATTCATGGCTTTGGTCGCAGGCGCGAGACCATTATTCGATCTGAGAGATGTCCCGCCACTGGTGGCTGCTTCGTCGGCCGCGATGGAAATGAAGCCCGCCCCCATCGAGAGTGACTGGATCATCGCCGGTACGCCCGAAGCGCGCATGGCCGAACATTCCCACAGCGCCGACAATGCCGCTATGACGGCGCTCTGGGATTGCACCGCCGGCACATTCCGCTGGTATTTCGCCTGGGACGAGACCGTGATGATCCTTGAAGGCGAGGTTGAGGTGACCGATGAGCACGGTGTCACGCGCGTGTTGCGGGCAGGCGACATCGCCTATTTCACCGGCAATACGTGGGCAACCTGGAAGATTGACAATTATGTCCGCAAGATCGCTTTCCTGCGCCGGCCTTTCCCCCTGCCGCTCGCGCTTGCCATGAAGGCAAAGGGCAGGCTCGAACGGATGGTCGCCGGAGTGATCAAACGCCCGTTGCGCTCGGCGCTCTGACCGCCTAAATATCCGGGGCGCGCAATCGTGCGGGCCCGTTAATGCATGGCCGGAGGGAAGCCCGTTCCCGCGTTTCCCGGAAATGCTGCAAGGATATCACATGGCAAAGATCAGGAATGTCGCGGTCCAGATGGACCATGTCTCGTCCATCAACATCGCAGGCGATTCCACCTTCGCCATGAGCCTGGAAGCCCAGGCGCGCGGCTACCGTCTCTTCCACTATACGCCGGAAAAACTGTCGCTGCGCGACGGCAAGGTCTATGCGACCGCCGAGCCGATGGAGTTGCGTGACACCAAGGGCGACCACTTTACCCTCGGCACGCCCGAGCGCATCGACCTGTCGACGATGGATGTCGTCCTGCTGCGCCAGGACCCGCCCTTCGACATGGCCTATATCACCTCGACCCACATGCTGGAGCGCATCCACCCCAAGACGCTGGTCGTCAACGATCCGGCCTGGGTGCGCAATTCGCCGGAGAAGATCTTCGTCACCGAATTTCCGGACCTGATGCCGGCGACGCTGATCACCCGCGACGCCGCCGAAATCCGGGCCTTCCGCGAAGAGATGGGCGACATCATTATCAAGCCGCTCTACGGCAATGGCGGCGCCGGCGTCTTCCATCTGAAGAAGGATGACCGCAACCTGTCCTCGTTGCTCGAGACCTTCGGCCAGATGTTCCGCGAACCCTTTATCGCACAGCAATATCTGCCGGACGTGCGCAAGGGTGATAAACGCATCATCCTCGTCGATGGCAAGCCCGTCGGCGCGATCAACCGAGTGCCGGCCGAGCACGACAGCCGCTCCAACATGCATGTCGGCGGTCGCGCCGAGCATTCGGAGCTCACGAAACGCGAGCAGGAAATCTGCGACCGCATCGGTCCTGCCCTGCGCGAGCGGGGCTTCCTGCTCGTCGGGATCGACGTCATCGGCGACTATCTCACCGAAATCAACGTCACCTCGCCGACCGGCATCCGCGAAGTCAAGCGCTTCAGCGGTACTGATATCGCAGCCCTCCTGTGGGATGCGATCGAGGCCAAACGTACAGCTTGACATTCATCAGGCTCGCGGGTGAGCGGCTCCTCGGCGCGCGCCTAGGGGGGGCTGTCATGCATCCGTGCTCTCATTCGAGTTTTGTTCCGGCGACACAACCGGACACAACCAAGCGTGGATTTTTCCGCCTTTTTGTTTCTTTTTTGTTCTTGCTTCATTCCTGCAACTATGAAAGGATGTTTGCAACCTAAGAGATTCAGGGGTGGGTCATGGTATCACGGGTGGCAACGGTGGCATTTCACGGCATCGAGGGATTGCCGGTGGATGTGCAGGTGATGATCGCGCCCGGCAAGCTGGTGATGCAGATCGTCGGCCTGCCCGACAAGGCCGTTGCGGAAAGCCGGGAGCGTGTGCAGGCTGCCCTGCACGCCTCTGGCCTGTCGCTTCCGCCGAAACGGATCACCGTCAATCTCGCACCGGCAGATCTTCCCAAGGAGGGGTCCCACTTCGACCTTGCCATTGCGCTGGGGCTGATGGCGGCGCTGGGCGCAATTCCGGCGGATGCGCTCTCGGACTATGCAGTCGTCGGCGAACTCAACCTTGATGGCACGATCGCGCCCGTCGCCGGCGCTTTGCCTGCAGCCATTGCCGCCAACGCGATGGGAAAGGGGCTGATCTGCCCGGCAGCCAGTGGTCCGGAAGCGGCATGGGCGGGACCGGACATCGATATTCTCGCGCCGCGCAGCCTGATCGGCCTTGCCAATCACTTCCGTGGCACGCAGGTGCTGACCCGCCCGGAACCGGCTGTTCGTGCCCTGCCGGCGAACCTTCCAGATCTTGCCGACATCCGCGGCCAGGAAAGCGCCAAGCGCGCATTGGAAGTCGTTGCGGCCGGTGGACATAACCTCCTGATGATCGGCCCTCCCGGTTCAGGCAAGTCTATGCTGGCGCAACGTCTGCCGTCGATCCTGCCGCCGCTGTCTGCTGCAGAGCTTCTGGAAGTCTCGATGATCCACTCCGTGGCTGGGCAGCTTTCCGGCGGCAAGCTGTCCGACCGGAGGCCCTTCCGCGCACCGCATCATTCGGCCACGATGGCATCCCTGATCGGTGGCGGGCTACGCGCCAAGCCGGGCGAAGTCTCGCTCGCCCATCATGGCGTGCTGTTCCTCGATGAGTTGCCGGAATTCTCCGCTCAGGCGCTGGATGCGCTTCGCCAGCCATTAGAGACCGGCGAATGCGTGATTGCGCGAGCCAACCATCGCGTTTCGTATCCGGCCAATATTCAGCTGGTCGCGGCCATGAACCCCTGCCGTTGCGGCATGGCTGGCGAACCCGGTCACACCTGCGCTCGCGGACCGCGATGCGCGGCCGACTATCAGGCCCGAATCTCGGGGCCACTCATGGATCGTATCGACATCCGCATCGACGTTCCGGCGGTGAGCGCCGCCGATCTTTTGGTCCCGTCAGCTTCCGAGCGCAGCGCCGATGTCGCCCGCCGTGTGGCTGCGGCGCGCGAAATGCAGCGCGAGCGCTTTCTTGAATTCGGTGCCGCACACATCCGCACCAACGCCCAATGCTCGACCGCCATTATCGAGAAGATTGCCGAGCCCGATCGGGGAGGACTGACGCTGTTGCAGGACGCTGCCGAAAAGCTGAAATTCTCTGCGCGCGGCTATCACCGGATCCTGAAAGTGGCGCGAACCATTGCCGATCTTGATGGACAGAGGGCGATCGGGCGCATCCATATCGCCGAGGCAATTTCCTACAGGATTGCGGGCCAGCGGCTGATCGCGGCAGCTTGAGGTTGGAGGCCTACCGGGGACTGCGCAGTGTCGCATGAAGGGCGGCCGCGATCTCCTCCTCCACGGCACGGCTGACGGCCTTCCGGTTGCTGGCACTGGAAAACGGGATGGGTTCACAGAAGGTAACCTCCGCCTCCAGCGAACCCATTTTGAGAATGCCAGAGAGATGCGGAAGAAGCTCGGTGTCACCAGGCCAGGCGGCCAGCGCGCGGTGGAACCGCCCCAGCGGCAGGCCGTGGGCCCTTGTATAGGCGACCGCAACGGGCTGGATGAGGACGATGCCTTCGGGCGCGGCAGGAAGAGCGGCGGACGCTGCGCCGAAGAGCGAGGTCTTGACCGGCAGAAGACGATTGCCGTCGGAGGTCGTGCCTTCGGGAAAGAGCACGACGATTTCGCCGGCAGCGAGGCGCGCGCCAATTTCGCTGACCTGTTCGCCGGTCTTGCGGCGCTCCTCGCGCTCTATGAAGATCGTCGCCTGCAGGCGCGCCAGCGTGTTGAAGACTGGCCAGGTCTTGACCTCCGACTTGGCGATGAAGACGACGTCGGCGACGGCGCTGAGGACAAGAATGTCGAGCCAGGATGCGTGATTGGCCGCGATCATCAGCGGACGTCCCGCCGCTGCAGCGCCGTTGACATGGATCTTGAGGCCGAGCATGCGGCAGGCAAACCTGTGCCAGATGCCTGGCAGCCGTCTTCTCAGTTTCCAGTCGAAGCGGAGTCCGAGAATCTGGAGTGGGGCCATGAAAAGCGTCACGATCACCACGAGGGTGAGAAGCGCCGCAATCCTAAGCCTGGCGATCACGGCTTGGCGCTCCTCGCGCTTCGCGAAACGTTGAGGTCCAGACGCATCACATGGGCGGCCGTCTTCTTGCCGTCCGGCCCCGCATAATAGGCGGGGCGCTCGGCAACCTTCTGGAATCCCAGTTTTGAATAGAGCCCGCGTGCGGCCGTGTTGGTTTCGTCGACTTCGAGAAAGACCGTGGCAGCGTCGCGGGCAACGATGTCGGCGAGTGCCGCGCGCATCAGCCTCCAGCCCAGCCCTAGGCGTGCAACTCTCGACGTCACGCCGATCGAGAGTATTTCGGCCTCGCCGGCCGCGGCGCGCGAGAGCACGAAACCGGCAACACCGTCATGCGGCGTGAGCCCCGTCTGGAACGCCACAAAGCCGCCCACAGTTTCCTGGCCCAGCAGATCGTGAAATTCGCCGTCGCTCCACCCACGTGAGAAACGTTCGCCGTGAATGACAGATGCGGCGCGGCAATGCGCATTTTCCATGGGCAGAATATCGAATTCCAGTTTTCGCGAGAAGAACTTCTCCAGCATGCCCTTACGCTCTGCGCTCAATCGCAAAACCCATTTGCGGCTTTGCATCCGGTCCGCGCAAGTATAGCGGCGCGGGCTTGCCCGTACCGTTCGGCTGATGCGCCGCAACGCGGGCGACGGCTTCGATGTCGAAATGGTCAGGCTCGGCTGACGCATCGGAGAGTAAAGCCGCACCAGAACCTACGATCTGCGCGCCCGCAGAACCGATGAAAGCGCGTGCATCGTCCAGCAGCATCGCCTGCGCATCGGCGGCTGGTCGCCCGGCTTCGTCGAATGGCTGGAGATAGACCTCGCCGCGCTTCGCGTCGATGGCGGCAAGGAGGAGGCCTGTTTTACCGGATCGCCTTGCTGTCTCTGCCAGAACAGCCAGTGTTGTCACCCCCACCGCGGGAATGCCAAGCGCCAGCGCCAGACCGCGCGCGGCGGCGACGCCGACACGGATGCCCGTAAACGACCCCGGCCCGACGGTCACACCTATTAGACCCAGATCAGCTGGCACCAGGGCGGCCTGCCGCATGACCTCATCGATCATCCCGGCGAGCCGCTCCGCATGACCCTTGCCGAGCGTCTCGCACGCTCGCGCCATAACAACGTCTGCCGTGGCGTCATAGACGGCCACGGAGCAATCAACGCCAGCAGTATCGATGGCAAGGACGATCATGCGAGGCCTCAGACGGCCTCGACTTCCTGCACTTCCGGAATGAAATGGCGCAGCAGGTTCTGCACGCCATGCTTCAGCGTGGCTGTCGACGACGGGCAACCGGCGCAGGAACCCTTCATGTTGAGGAAGACCTTGCCGTCGCGGAAGCCACGGAACGTAATGTCACCGCCATCCTGTGCCACAGCCGGGCGGACGCGCGTTTCCAGGAGTTCCTTGATTGTCTTGACGATGATCTCGTCGCCTTCATTGTAGAACTCGCCCGACGGATCGGTCGCTTCAGCGGTGCTGGCACCGCCCATGACCGGCGCGCCGGACATGAAGTGCTCCATGATCGAGCCGAGGATCGCAGGCTTCAGATGCGCCCATTCCTGATCTTCCTTCGTCACGGTGACAAAGTCGTAGCCGAAGAAGACACCGGTGACGCCGGGAATGCCTAAGAGGCGCGCGGCGAGCGGCGAGGCGGCCGCCTCGTCCGCGCTGCGAAAATCCGCGGTTCCTTCCTGCAGAACCACCTTGCCGGGCAGGAACTTCAACGTTGCGGGATTCGGGGTTGCTTCGGTCTGGATAAACATGCCGGTCTCCGTGGCCGCCAAGCAGACGGCACCAATCTTTTTAGAATGCTTCCAAAATAGGCCCATCGCGAAAGGCGATCAAGCCCGTGCGGCGGTCAAAAGCCCTTATAGCGGAAAAAACTTTTCTCAGAAACTCAAGAAAGCGCTTCGATCTCTTCGTCACTCAGCGTGTCGGGGATCACGGTCACAGGAATGGGGAAGGCGGCAGAGCGGCCGGCCACAGAAGACACAAGCGGCCCCGGACCGTCCTTGGTCGAGCCCGATGCCAGCACGAGAACCGCGATATCCCGGTCCTCCTCGATCAGTGCATGGATTTGTTCGACCGGCTGGCCTTCGCGGATGACCAGTTCGGGCTCGATACCGACCTTCTCGCGAATGAATTGCGCAGTCTTGGCGAGTGCGGCATTTGCCTCCTCCATCGCCTCCTCGCGCATCAGTTCGCCAACCCCCAGCCATTGCTGGAAATCCTGCTGCGAGACGACATAGATGAGAACGACGCCGCCACCGGTGTTGCGGGCGCGATAGCCTGCAAAAAGAACGGCCCGGCTGGATTCGGGCGTCTGGTCCACCACGGCCATGAATTTGCGGCGGTGACCTTCGAGGCGAGATAGGCGTCTTGAAACCATGGCCGGACAATGCCATTTGCGCGCCCGCCCCGCAAGCCTTCAAATATGCGGGGCGCGCGCGAGCGCGCGCCGTCATCTCTTGCCCGATTCGATCAGAGGAAGCCGACGATATCCCGGACCTGTTTCAGGGTTACGTCGGCACGGGCGCCTGCCCGTTCGCCGCCTTCCTTCAGGATCGCGTCGATATGATCGGTCGCGTCCATCAGGCGGCGCATTTCCGCGTTGATGGGGGCCAGAACCGTGACGGCCAGATCGGCCAGTGCGGGCTTGAAGGCCGAAAATTGCTGCCCGCCGAATTCCTTGAGCACATCGGCCTTTGTCTTGTCGGCAAGGGCCGCATAGATGCCGACGAGGTTGTCGGCTTCTGGACGACCGGCAAGGCCCTCCGTCTCGCCCGGCAAACCTTCGGGATCGGTCTTCGCCTTCTTGATCTTCTTGGAGATTGCGTCGGCGTCGTCCATCAGGTTGATGCGCGAAAGGTCGGAGGGATCGGACTTCGACATCTTCTTCGTGCCGTCGCGCAAGCTCATGACGCGGGGGGCCGGCCCGTCGATCAGTGCTTCCACCATCGGGAAATAGGCGTGCACCGGCTCGTCGCCCACCTTGATGTCGATGCCTTCCCCGCTCTTGCGGATATGGTCGGCGAAATCGAGGTTGAATTTCTGGGCGATGTCGCGGGTCAGTTCCAGATGCTGCTTCTGGTCGTCGCCGACGGGCACATGGGTTGCGCGGTAAAGCAGGATATCGGCGGCCATCAGGCTCGGATAGGCGTAAAGGCCGAGCGAGGCCTTCTCGGCATCCTTGCCGGCCTTGTCCTTGAACTGCGTCATGCGGTTCATCCAGCCGATGCGGGCAACGCAGTTGAAGATCCAGGCGAGCTCCGCATGACCGGGCACGGCGGACTGGTTGAAGACGATATGCTTCTTCGGGTCGATGCCGGAGGCGATGAAGGCGGCGGCGATCGAGCGTGTCTGCTCCTTCAGGTCCTCATGGACGAGCTGGGCAGTGAGCGCGTGCATGTCGACCACGCAATAGATGCAGTCGTTCTTCTCCTGCAGCGCCACGAACTTGCGGATGGCGCCGAGATAGTTGCCGAGATGGAGATTGCCGGTGGGCTGGACGCCGGAAAAGACGAGCGGCTGGAACTGTTTCATGTTTGTCCTCTTTTGCGGGCGGTTGGAAGGCCCGCGTCTGACCATAGTGGGGCCGCAATAGCGCGCATGCCGTGCGCGATCAAGCCGGGTCCTCGGGAATTGCAGGGGCCGCCTTGCCGCGCCGCTTCATGTTGCGGCGGATCATGCCGATATCTGCCCCACCGATGGCAAAGACGATAATCAGGTAGAGCGCGAAGGATACGAAGACGATCGGCAGCAGCACGGCGGCCTGCGTCAGGGCAGGGCTTCCCGAATGCAGGTAGGCCGAAAAATGCACGGCCATGTAATGCGCTGCAATCGCCATGATCACCGATGCGATGGCCATGCGGATCGCGCGGCTGACGAGCGCCCGCTCGATGTTCAGATGGCCACGGCGGCGAAGTGCAACGAACAGCATGATGGTCGAAAGCCAGCCGGCAATCGATTCGGCTGCCGCAATGCCGCGTTCGGCAAAGAACGGGAAAAGCGAAATGGCCAAGGCGCTGTTGATGAAGACCGAGATCATCGTGAACCGCATTGGCGTCTTCGTGTCCTCGCGTGCGAAGAAGCCCGGAGTCAGTGCCTTGTTGAGTACGAAGCCGGGCAGGCCGAGACCGAAGAGCGTCAGCACCGCCGCAACTGTCGCCGTCGCCTCCGGATGGAACGCACCGCGTTCGTAAACCAGACGGATGATCTCGTCGGACAGAACAAATATGCCTGCCGCCGCGGGCAAGGTCAGAAACAGCACGAACTCGATGGACCGGTTCTGCAGGCTTTCGGCCTCGACCATGTGACCGCTTTTCAGCGCACGGGCAAGCTCCGGCAGAAGCACGACGCCCACGGCGACGCCGACGACGCCAAGGGGCAGCTGGTAGATGCGGTCGGCATATTGCAGCGATGCGATCGCGCCGTCCTTCATCGAGGCGACGGCCTGGCCGATGATCAGGTTGATTTGGGTGACGCCGCCAGTGACGGCTGCCGGCAGCGCAAGCAGCAGCAGGCGCTTCACGTTCGGCGTCATATGGGGCCGTCGGAAAGCGATCGACATACCTGCGAAGCGTACCCCGATATAGAGCACAAGCATCTGCAGAATGCCTGCGACCAGCACGGCATAGGACAAGTAGTAGGCGATGGAGACCGCATCGGCCTTGATCCAGAGGCCGTAGGCCAAGGCCCCGATCATGGCGACGTTGAAGAAGATGGGCGCGATGGCCGCGGCCAGATAGTGATGCAGGGAATTCAGCATGCCCGACAGCATGGCGGTCAGCGACATGCAGGCGAGATAGGGGAACATGATGACGGCGAGCCGCACGGTCACGTCATACTTGTCGCCCTCGAAGCCGGGCGCGATGATCGTGCGCATGAGGAGCGGCATGGAAAGCTCCATCACCACCGTCAGGGCCAGGAGGACGGTGAAGAGAACGCCGAAGACCTCTTCCGAAAAGCGTTTTGCCCCGTCGATGCCGCCCGCCTCGATTTCCTTGGCGAAGAGCGGCACGAAGGCCGCGTTGAACGCGCCCTCGGCAAAGAGCCGGCGGAAGAGGTTGGGCAGCTTGAAGGCGGCGTAGAAGGCTTCGGCCATCGGGCCGGTGCCGAGTGCTGCCGCCATCAGGGTTTCGCGGGCAAAGCCCATCAGGCGGCTGCCCAGCGTCCCGCCGCCCACGGTGACGAACTTCTTGAAAAGGCTCATGTGCCTGATCTCGTCTTCTTCACGCCGCGGATTGGCGGCGGAGCAATGATGCCGGACGGCATGCCGCTGCGTGCTTCGTCCTCGACCTCGGCCAGCACCGCCTTCACGCGCGCCGTGATATTGGCCTGACGGTTCTCATTGGTAATCTTCTGTCCCACGAGGTCCGTCACGTAGAAGGTGTCGATGACCTTCTCACCGAATGTCGTGATGTGGGCGGAGGCGATGTCCAGCGAGAGATCGGAAAGAACCGAGGTGATTTCGTAAAGCAGGCCGGGACGGTCGAGGCATTCGAGTTCTAGCACGGTGAACTTGTTGGAAAGCGTATTCGACACGGTCACGCCCGGAGCGATGGTGAAGGCCGTGTTGCGCTTCTTGCCCTTGTGACGGGTGGCGATGACTTCAGGCACGCGCTTCTGGCCGGCGAGCACATCCTCGATCAGTTTGCCAATCGAGGTGGCACGACGGATTTCATCCTCGTCGTTCTTGAACTCGCGGTTGATCATGATCGTGTCGAGCGCGCGACCGTCGGCCGTTGTGAAGATGTTGGCATCGGCGATATTGGCGCCGGCCGCCGCGCAGGCGCCGGTGATGATGGCAAGCAGGCGCGGATGGTCGGGCGCCAGCACCGTGATCTCGGTGATCGAATGGAAGGAGCGCGTGCGCACCATGGTCGCCAGCGCCTTTCCGGCCTTGTCGGCGTCGCGGATGAAGCCGGCATGGCGGACCTGGTCTTCCAGCGAAACGCTGAGCAGGTAGGGCTCGTAATGGAGCTTGGAATAGGTCTTGCGGTCCTTCTGGCTCCATCCCTCCAGAGCTTCGGCCAAATGCTGCCGGGCTGCGGCCGCGCGCTCCTTGCGCGAAACTTCGGAAAAGCCGCCGGTCAACTGCAGCTCTGTCTCATAGTAGAGCGTGCGCAGCAACTGGCCCTTCCAGCCGTTCCAGACGCCAGGGCCCACGGCGCGGATATCGGCGACCGTGAGGATGAGCAGCAGACGCAGGCGCTCCAGCGACTGGACGCGCTCGGAAAAGTCCATGATCGTCTTGCGGTCGTTGAGGTCGCGGGTCTGTGCGACCATGGACATGGTGAGATGCTCTTCGATCAGCCAGGCGACGAGTTCCGTCTGCTTGGCAGACATGCCGAGGCGTGGGCAGAGCTTGCGGGCCACCTTGGCGCCGGCGGTCGAATGATCTTCTGGCCGGCCCTTGGCAACGTCGTGGAGCAGCGCCGCCACGTAGATGACCTGACGATCCTCGATCGACGGAAAGAGCGACACCGCGAGCGGATTGATGTCCTTGTCGCGCCCCGCCTCGATGGAGGCGACGACCTCGACCGTCCGCAGCAGATGCTCGTCCACCGTGTAGTGGTGATACATGTTGAACTGCATCATCGAGACGATCTTGCCGAATTCCGGCAGGAAACGACCAAGCACGCCGGCCTCGTTCATGCGCCTGAGCGTCATGGCCGGATTCTTGTGCGAGGTCAGGATCGACAGGAAAATCGCGTTGGCTGCCTCGTTGTCGCGCAACGCGTTGTCGATCAGCGACAGCGAACGAGTGATGCGGCTCAGCGCATCCGGATGGTATTCCAGCTCCTTCATTTCCGCCACATGGAAGAAGCGGATGAGGTTGACTGGATCTTCCTTGAAGACATCGGGGCTCGAGAGCGCGATGCGGCCGCGATCCTCGAGGAATTGCGGTGAGCCGGCAATCTTGCGTGGCCGGTTGGCAAAGCGGCTGATGACATTGGTCAGGCCCGGCGCGTCCTTCGCCTGCTGCTCTTCCAGCGTCGCGCAGAGAATGCGCGTCAGATCGCCGACATTCTTCGCCATCCAGAAATAATGCTTCATGAAGCGCTCGACGGCGGTCAGGCCAGGGCGGTCATGATAATCGAGACGGCGGGCGATATCTGGCTGGATGTCGAAGGATAGCCGTTCCTCGCTTTTGCCCGTCAGGAAGTGCATGTGGCAGCGCACGGCCCAGAGAAAGTCGTCGCATTTCTCGAACAGGCGGAATTCCGAGCGCGAAAGCACGCCGAGCTTGACCAGATCCTCGGTGTCGCGGACGCGATAATAGTATTTGGAAATCCAGAACAGCGTGTGCAGGTCGCGAAGCCCGCCCTTGCCTTCCTTCACGTTCGGCTCGACCAGATAGCGTGTGTCGCCGCTCTTGCGATGACGTTCGTCGCGCTCGGCCAGTTTGGCGGCAATGAATTGCGGGCCTGAATTGCGCACCACTTCGTTATCGAAGCGGGTTTCGAGTTCCGACAGCAGCGCCCGCTGGCCACAGATATAACGCGCCTCAAGGATGGCCGTGCGGATCGTCATGTCGGTCTTGGAGAGGCGGATGCACTCTTCCACCGTGCGCGTCGCATGGCCCACCTTCAGCCCCATGTCCCAGAGAATATAGAGGATGAATTCGATGGCCGGCTCCACCCAGGCCGGCTTCTTGGCGGGCAGGAGGAACAGAAGATCGATATCCGATCCCGGCGCCAGCGTGCCGCGGCCATAACCGCCGACGGCGGCGACACCGAGCCGCGAGGCTTCGGGCGTATTCGACGCGTTGAAGACATGGTTCAGCGCGAAGTCGTGCAGAATGGTGATGATATGGTCCTGCAGGCGGGAAATCCGCATGGCGCAGGCAAGCCCACCGCCATCGGCCATCAATAGTTCCTCGGCCCGCGCGCGGCCCTTGGCATTGGCTTCCTTGATGGCAGCCAGAAGTGCGGTGCGGGTCGCGGCCGCGTTCTCGGCCTGGCGGCTCGCGATGAAATCGCATTGCGACTTCAGCGCCTTCCAGTCGAGAAGATCGGCATGTTCCGGATTGCGGACATCCATTGCAGCGTTGATTCCTTGGGTTTCGCGAAGCAACTGACGATTCAGCCGGCTCTATAGGCGCTTTTATGTCTTAAGCACAGGTATAACGCTCAAGCCTTGCGAAGTTCTTTCTTCAGCGCGTACAGGGCCTCCAGCGCCTCGCGCGGGGTCATGTCATCGAGGTCGAGCGCTGCCAGCGTCTCCTCGACCTTGGATGGACCGGCATGGCGGCTTTCCTCGACCTGCTTGGCGGCGACCTTGAAGAGCGGCAGGTCATCGATCAGCTGGCTGGCCGGCGATTTGCGCGCGGTGTCTTCCAGCCTCGCCAGCACATCCTTGGCGCGGGCGACCACGGCGGCAGGCAGGCCGGCAAGGCGCGCGACCTGAATACCATAGGAACGGTCTGCCGCGCCGGGTCCGGCCTCATGCAGGAAGATGACTTCGCCCTTCCATTCGCGCACCTTCATCGTCGCGTTGGACAGACGCCCGAGCTTCTCCGAAAGCACGGTCAGCTCATGGAAATGCGTGGCGAAGAGTCCCCGGCAGCGGTTGACCTCATGCAGGTGTTCGACTGCTGCCCAGGCGATGGAGAGACCGTCGAAAGTCGCCGTACCACGGCCGATTTCGTCGAGAATGACCAGCGAGCGCTCGGTCGCCTGATTGAGGATCGCTGCCGTCTCGACCATTTCGACCATGAAGGTGGAGCGGCCGCGGGCCAGATCGTCGGAAGCGCCGACGCGCGAGAAGAGCCGGTCGACAACCCCGATCCGGGCCGACCCAGCCGGCACGAAGGAACCCATCTGCGCCATGATGGCAATCAACGCCGCCTGTCTGAGGAAGGTCGACTTACCGCCCATGTTGGGACCGGTGAGCAGCCAGATCGCGCCATCCTTCGCACCCTTTGGCGGCGAAAGATCGCAATCATTGGCGACAAAGGGTTCCGCCGATTGCCGGCGCAGCGCCTGCTCGACCACCGGATGGCGGCCGGCGACGATGGCAAAGGCGTTGCTGTCATCCACCATCGGGCGGCAATAGCCCTGTTCGCCAGCCAGCGTGGCAAGCCCCGCCGAGACATCGATGACGGAAAGTGCGCGGGCGGCGGCCTTGACCGCCTCGGCGTGGGACACGACTAGCGCGGTCAGCCGGTCGAAGGCTTCCAGCTCCAGCGACAGCGCCCGATCGGCGGCATTGGCGATCTTGGTTTCGAGTTCGGCAAGCTCGGTCGTTGTGAAGCGCATGGCATTCGCCATGGTCTGGCGGTGGATGAAGCGGGCGCGGCCCTCGTTCGTGTCGGTCATCGCGCCAGCATTGCCGGCCGTCACTTCGATGAAATAGCCGAGAACATTGTTATATTTGATCTTTAGCGACTTGATGCCGGTTTCCTCGACATAGTCGAGCTGAAGACCCGCAATGACCTGCCGCGACTGGTCGCGCAGCGCCCGCACCTCGTCGAGTTCCGCAATCGCGCCGGCGCGGACGAAGCCGCCGTCGCGCTTCAGAAGCGGCAGTTCGTCGCCGAGAACGGCCTCCAGTTCGGCGGCGAGATCGAGGGGCAATTCCTGCAGCGCATTCTGCGCATCGAGAAGTTCCGGGGGCAGGATTTCGCGCTCCAGCCGAGCGGCGATCATGCGCGAGGCTTGCAAACCCTGACGCAGCGCGCCGAGATCGCGCGGACCGCCGCGCCCTAGCGCCAGGCGGGAGAGCGCCCGCGTCATGTCCGGCGCGTGTTTCAGATCGTCGCGCAGATCGTCGGTGAGTGTCGTCGCGTCCATCAGCCAGGCGACACTGTCGAGCCGCATGTTGATGGCGTCCGGATCCGTCAGCGGCGACATCAGCCGTTCGGCCAGCAGTCTCGCGCCGCCCCCGGTGACGGTTCGGTCGATGGCTTTCAGCAGCGAGCCGTCGCGGTTGCCGGAAAGCGTGCGGGCAAGCTCTAGATTAGCGCGCGTCGCCGGATCGATGAAGAGCGTCGAGGCGCTGCTTTCGCGCTCCGGCCGACCAAGCGGGGGGCGTGCGTCAATCTGCGTCTTCTCGACATAGGCGACGGCAGCGGCTGCTGCTGCAATCTCGGCGCGGGTGAAGGTTCCGAACCCGTCGAGCGTACCGACATCGAAATAACGGGCGAGGCGGTTTTCAGCCGTGGCGCTATCAAACAGAACCTGCGGCTGCGGGACGGCGGTGCGGCCGAGCACATCCATAACCGGGCGAAGGTCGGGATCGTGGAAGACCTGATCGGCAAGGATCAGTTCCTTCGGATCGATGCGCAGGATGTCGGCGAGCATCCGCTCGCGGGCGGTTTCTGCAAGCCTGAAGACACCGGTCGAAATGTCGATCCAGGCCAGAGCGTAAGCCGGTTCTGACCCACCCTTGATGCGGGCAAGCGCCATCAGATAGTTGGATTCAGACGGCGAGAGCAGCTTTTCCTCGGTCAGCGTTCCCGGCGTCACGAGCCGGATGACGTCACGGCGGACGACGGACTTCGAGCCGCGCTTCTTCGCCTCCGCCGGGTCTTCCACCTGTTCGCAGACGGCAACGCGGAAGCCGAGCGAAATCAGCTTTTGAAGATAGTCGTCGGCCGCATGGATCGGCACGCCGCACATGGGAATGTCGAGGCCCATATGCTGGCCACGCTTGGTCAGCGTGATGCCGAGCGCGCGTGACGCATCCACCGCGTCTTCGAAAAACAGCTCATAGAAATCGCCCATCCGGTAGAAGAGCAGCGAGCCCGGATTGTTGGCCTTGATCTCGATATATTGCTCCATCATCGGCGTGGCCGATTGACGGCTCTCCTCCGATGCCAGTAATTCTGCGGTGAGCACGGTTTGACGATGATCGGAAATGGTGGCCACCATGGTAGGAGGGTTGGTCTTCAAGGTCAGAGGTCGGGTCGGCGAACTATAAATGATAATGGAGAGGGGGCCACAAGGCCGCCAGCGTAAAAAGGTGAGGAAACATGGCCGGCAACGATAAGAGCGGGAACAAGGGCACGCGCAATCTCGCGTCCGTCACAGAACAGGAAGCGCTTGATTTTCACGCACGCGGACGCCCCGGCAAGCTCGAAATTGCACCGACCAAGCCCATGGCCACCCAGCGTGACCTGTCGCTTGCCTATTCGCCCGGCGTTGCGGTGCCGGTGAAAGCCATCGCCGACGATCCGTCGCGCGCCTATGATTATACGACGCGCGGCAACATGGTCGCCGTCATTTCCAACGGCACGGCGATTCTCGGGCTCGGCAATCTCGGCGCGCTGGCGTCGAAGCCGGTCATGGAAGGCAAGTCCGTCCTCTTCAAGCGTTTTGCCGATGTCGATTCCATCGACCTGGAAGTCGACACGGAAGACCCGGACGAGTTCATCAATTGCGTGCGCTTCCTCGGTCCGTCCTTTGGCGGCATCAATCTGGAAGACATCAAGGCGCCGGAATGTTTCATCATCGAGCAGCGCCTGCGCGAAATCATGGATATTCCGGTTTTCCATGACGACCAGCACGGCACGGCAATCATCGCCGCCGCCGGCCTCATCAACGCGCTCGCGCTGACGGGTCGCGATTTCAAGACGACCAAGCTCGTCTGCAACGGGGCAGGCGCTGCGGCGATTGCCTGTATCGAACTTATCAAGTCGATGGGCTTTGCACCGGAAAACGTCATCCTTTGCGACACCAAGGGCGTGATCTATCAGGGCCGTACCGAGGGCATGAATCAGTGGAAGTCTGCCCACGCCGTTAAGACGGACGGCCGTTCGCTGAAGGAGGCGATGGTCGGCGCCGACGTGTTCTTCGGCCTGTCCAGCAAGGGCGCGCTGACGGACGACATGGTTCTCTCCATGGCGCCCAACCCGATCATCTTCGCCATGGCGAACCCCGACCCGGAAGTCGCGCCGGAAGATGTCGCGCGGCTTCGCGGCGATGCGATCGTCGCCACGGGCCGCTCGGACTATCCGAACCAGGTCAACAATGTGCTGGGCTTCCCTTACATCTTCCGGGGCGCGCTCGACGTGCGCGCCTCCACGATCAATGACCACATGAAGATCGCCGCCGCCAATGCGTTGGCCGATCTCGCCCGTGCCGATGTTCCGGATGACGTCGCCGCAGCGTACCAGGGCAATCGCCCGCGTTTCGGGCCGCAATATATCATCCCCGTGCCCTTCGACCCGCGCCTCATCTCGGCGATCCCGGTCGCAGTGGCCAGGGCCGCGATGGAATCCGGCGTCGCGCGCAAGCCGATCCTCGATCTTGAGGCCTATGCCCGCGAACTCAACGCAAGGCGCGATCCCATTGCCTCGACTTTGCAGCGACTCTATCAATATGTCCGACGTAACCCGAAGCGTGTCGTCTTCGCCGAGGGCGAGGAAGAGCAGGTCATGCGCGCCGCTCTCTCTTATGTGAACCAGCAGCTCGGCACGGCCATTCTGCTTGGCCGCGAGGAACAGATGCGCGAGACGGCGGAAAAGGCGGGCGTCGATCTTAATCGTCCTGGCATTGAGATCGTCAATGCCCGGCTTTCGACCCGCAACGAAGCCTATACGGACTATCTCTATGCGCGTCTCCAGCGGCAGGGCTACCTCTACCGCGACGTCCAGCGCCTCATCAACAATGACCGCAACCACTTCGCCGCCTGCATGGTGGCGCTCGGCGATGCCGACGGCATGGTGTCGGGAACGACGCGCAATTACTCAACCGTGCTCGACGACGTGAAGCGTTGCATCGATATCAGGGCCGGTCATCGGATGATCGGCGTGTCCATCGCGCTTGCCCGCGGTCGCACGGTTCTGGTGGCCGACACGGCCGTTCATGACATGCCGAATTCGGAACAGCTGGCAGATATCGCGGAAGAAGCCGCAGGTCTCGCCCGGCGGCTGGGTTACGAACCGCGCGTCGCCATGCTCGCCTATTCCACCTTCGGCCATCCCTCGGGCGAGCGATCGGATCGCGTCATCGAGGCCGTGAAGATTCTCGACCGCCGCCGCGTGGATTTCGAATATGATGGCGAAATGGCCGCCGATGTGGCGCTCAATCCGAAGGTGATGGAGCAATATCCGTTCTGCCGTCTGTCAGGAACGGCCAACGTTCTGGTCATGCCGGCCTTCCACTCGGCTTCGATCTCGACGAAGATGTTGCAGGAGCTGGGCGGCTCGACGGTCATCGGCCCGATCCTCGTGGGACTGGATAAGTCGGTCCAGATCGTGTCCATCGGCGCGAAGGACAGCGATATCGTCAATATGGCGGCGATAGCCGCCTATAACGCCAGCGTCTGACAGAGGGCGCCCAAGTCCCGGGTGCCTTCGCGTACCCGGAACATTTTGGCGTCTCCTGACGTTAGAACCGCGCAAGGAAGAAGACCTTCTTCTTCCCGCGGAAGGCTCGCCAGTGAACATTCGTTCTCCTTCCGCCAAAGTTACGGAGAGGAGTTTCGAGATGGGTACAATCCTGCTGATCATTCTGATTCTGCTGCTGCTTGGCGCGATTCCGAGTTGGCCTTATTCGCGGGGTTGGGGTTACGGCCCCTCCGGCGGCATCGGCCTGATCGTGGTGATCGTCATCATCCTGCTGCTAATGGGACGAATTTGATCTCGTGATTTCTCGGTCAAAAGAGTGAGCCCTGCTCCGGCTTTTTCGCCGGGGCGGGCTTTTCGCCTTTTTTGGGCCGCGCGCTTACGGACCCGCCATCGCCCGCTGCCGCGGAAACACGTCCATCCGCAAATTCGATGGAAAGCGACTGGCCCTCGGAAACGGCTTCCGCAGAGGACAGAACCGAATCCTCCTCATCGCGGATCACCGCATAGCCGCGCTTCAATACATTCTTGTAGGAGAGCGACAGCAGCATGCGTTCATGTGCGGCGAGCGCCGAACGTTCGCGTGAAAGCCGGGTGGCAAGGGCTGTATCCGCTCTGAGCGCCAGCCCCTTGAGCCGGTCGCCCGAACGTCCGATTTCATGCGCGAGGCGTCCGGGCAGACCTGCGAGCGCGGCATCGGCCCGGTTGATACGGGATCGGCTGCGATCGACAAGCCGCTCCACGGAGCGTTCCGCACGCGCCATCCGCTGGTCGAGCATCTGTCGGCGCTCGCCGATGCGACTGGCAAGCATATCGGGCCTAAGCTTGCCGGCGGCCGTGTCGAAGGCGCGACGTTTGTTGAGAGTGTTGAGTTCCAGCCCTTGACCAAGGCTGGAAGCGGCGCGGTCGAGCCTCTGCTGCGGCAGCGCGAGCAACTGATCGAGCGAGGGCAGGGCGCGAACGAGGGCGCGGAGCGACTGCCGGTTGCCCTCCATCTGGCGCGTCACGGCCGCCTTTAGCCGCGCCGACAAAGTCGCCACCTGCGCCTCGAGATCGGCCTTCACCGGAACGGCCATTTCGGCAGCGCCCGTTGGTGTCGGCGCGCGGACATCCGCCGCATAGTCGATCAGGGTCCAGTCGGTCTCGTGGCCGACGGCCGAGATCAGCGGGATTTCGCTCTCCGCTGCAGCGCGAACCACGGCCTCGTCATTGAAGCTCCAAAGGTCCTCAAGCGATCCGCCGCCGCGCGCGACGATCAGAAGATCAGGCCTCGCGATTGGCCCGCCGTCTTCCAGCGCATTGAAACCGCGAATCGCATTCGCCACCTCGTCGCCGGAGCCTTCGCCCTGGACCTTCACCGGCCAGACGATGACATGGACCGGGAAGCGATCGGAAATGCGATGCAGGATATCACGGATAACGGCACCCGTCGGCGATGTCACGACGCCGATCACCTTCGGCATATAGGGCAGCAATTGCTTGCGGCCCTCGTCGAACAGGCCCTCGGCTGCGAGCTTGCGCTTGCGCTCCTCGATCAGCGCCATCAGCGCGCCGGCACCCGCAGGCTCGAGATTTTCGATGACGATCTGGTATTTCGACGAGCCCGGGAAGGTCGTGACCTTGCCGGTGGCAATCACTTCCATGCCCTCTTCGGGACGGAAGCGGAGTTTGGAAAAGCTGCCCTTCCAGATGACGGCGTCAATGCGGGCGCGGTCGTCCTTGAGGCTGAAATAGGCATGACCGGACGAATGCGGTCCGCGATAGCCGGAGATCTCGCCGCGCAGACGCACGTGGTCGAACGCGTTCTCGACGGTGCGCTTGATCGACCCCGAGAGTTCCGAGACCGAATATTCGTAGAGATTCGTTGCCGAATCGGGATCGAAGAGGTTGCTCATGACGTCAAGGGATACACGCTCGGAGGCGGGGCGAAAAGCGCGTGCCGTGTGTTTCACCGGGGAAAGCTGGATGATCGCCAGTGCGTCGCAAGGGCGTTTTCAGGCCTGCGTCATCATGATTAGGATAGGTTTTTCAGGGAGTTGTGAAAATTGGGCGACTACGGGGGACGCTCCCATGGGGATTCTCTTTTCCACGCCTTTTCCCACGGAGGCACAATAAAGATCCTTCATGCCGCACAGGAAAGGTTCCACCATGGCAGATCGATTTTCAGAAAATGCGCCCTCGGTCACGGGCCCGGCGACCCATGCATTTCCCATTGTTCCAAGCGACAGCGATCATCTCGCCGAAACCACGCGCGCCATCTATTGCGGAGTGAGCGGTGATCTCATCGTGACGACCGCTTCCGGCGCGATTGTGACTTTTGCCAACGTTCCCGCGGGAATGCTGCTTCCGCTGCGCGTAACCAAGGTGGCGGCCGGCGGGACCACCGCGAACGGCTTGGTCGGCTTGGTCTGATTACGAACGGCAGGCGCAAGCGTGACATGCAATATGCTTGACCGAGGGAGGTCACGTCTTGCGCCGTGCCGGTTTGAGACGCGTTCGGGATGGGAACCGGGCGAGGCGTTAGGCATTTCTTCACAAGCTGGGCTCTAAGCTTTGCGCACGAGGTCTGTGTGCTTGGAAGGAGATGGCATTGATTGCAGCGACGTCCATCGCATTGGGGATGATTGTGGTCCAGTTGCGTTCTGCGGCCGCCTACGCGCTCATCTCGATATTCATCCTGGCAGCCTTTGCCGCCGCCGCCCTGACGTCCGGCGGAGAAACCAGATGGCTGCTCCTTTTTCTGTCGGTCTTGTTCTTCAATCTGGGCATGGCGGCCGAAGTCGGTTTGCTGACCTTGCTTGAAGCGGCGCGCCGTCGCGTGCGCGACTGATCCATCTGTTCATCTGTTCAATCCCTTGAAATGCCGATCCGCGGCCAGAGGCAGTTTGCGTTGGCGAACCCGCGCCGGGCTGATGGGGGCCAAAGTCGGTCGCGCGCGTGATATGCACCGCCTTGGCTGGATTTCGCGGTTATCCTTAATAGATCGCTTACTGCTTCCGCATAGTGTCTCATGGTCACGACCAGCCCCCTCTGTGTGTGGATAATCAGAATGAATATTGACGGCCTGCTTTCGCGATTCCGCATTCAAACCAAGATTTTCCTGATGGTGACACCATTCGTACTGAGCATATTGCTTGTCGGTGTCGTCAGCCTCTACTCCAACCAGATCCTGCGCGGACGTATCGAGATCTCGAATGTCGTTCTGCAGTCGATGGATGGTTACAAGCAGGTCTTCGCGAGCATCAGCGGCTTTCTGCGGGAACCGGTGAAGGCGAATTTCGACAAGGCGGCCGCTGACGTTGCGCAGCAGAAAGCGCGCCTGGCGGATGTCATCGCAACCCTCAGGGGTGAGACCGACGTGACGCTGCTCGATCAGGCGCTGACGCAGACCGCCAAGATTGCTGACAACAACGAAAAGCTCTGGAAACTGGAGCAGCAGCGCAGTGCCGTGCTGGCAGATATCGCCAAGGCGTTCGCGACCATGAACGATGTCCAGACCGCTGCCGGAAAGACCGTCTTCAAGCTTGTCGCAGATGCCACGCGGGTGCAGAACGCACAGAAAATCGCGCTGAAGTCGAGCGTCGATATCGATTCCCAAGGCCGCAAGATTGGCGATCTTTACACCAAGCTCAACGGTATTACCGATATCGCCGAACGCGTTGCGGCCATCGACGCCGTTCGCGCCGACCCTGATCTGAACAGGCTCGCGGCATCGCTGCCGACCGACCAGAAGGATCTCGCAGTCAAGCTGAACGCCGCGCTGAAGAAGCTGAAGGATGACAGTCAGGCCGGCGAAGGCGCCGCCAGCACGGCCGGTGCCGATCTCCTTTTCCTGTCCGCCAAGCTCAACAAGATGGCGAGCGACATGATGCGCAAGGCGGTCATCGACCTGACCAACGCCGACAAGGCGATCACGCTGGCGAATACAATGAACCGCAAGATCGCGTCGCTGACCACCATCCGCAGCAATATCGAGATCGGCGTGGCCAAGATGACTGCTGCGCCGACCCAGGAGCAGGTCGCCGCCACGCGCGGCGACATCTATCTCTTCGGCAAGACGCTGGATGATATCGGCGCAACGGTGACCGACGATTCGACGCTGAAAGATCTGGCTGACGGGTTGAAGGGGACGCTCGACACATTCTCCGATAATGTCCAGGCGCTACTCGATATCTTTAATCGCAAGAATACGGAGTTTTCCGCCGCCGCCGCCCAGATCGACCAGACCTGGAACCTGCTCTCGCGCTTTGCGGATCAGCAGAAGGATGCAGCCAAGGAGGAAAGCACCTCGGCCAACAGCATTTCGATCAGTGTCGTCATTGCCGGCATCGTCATCGCGATCTTCGCGGGGATCGGCCTGATCCTGATCTTCCGCCGGCCGATCGGCCAGATCACGGCGGCCATGCGTCGCCTGGCCGAAGGCGTGCTCGATACGGCAATCCAGGGCGATACCCGTCGCGATGAAATTGGCGACATGGCCCGTGCGCTCGGTGTCTTCAAGGCGAATGCTCTGGAGAAGCTGCGTGTCGAGACCGTCAGCGAGGAACAGCGCCTGGCGGCCGAGGCCGAGCGGGTTCGCAATGATGCGGAAAAGCAGGCTAGCCAGGAACAGATCGATTTCGCCGTGCGCCAGCTTGCCCAGTCGCTTCGCCAGTTGTCCGACGGCGATCTGACCTGCGCCATCTCGACGCCCTTTGCGGGCGGCCTTGACCAGTTGCGTCGGGACTTCAACGGTTCGCTGGAGCGCCTGAACGAAACGCTCGCCGAGATCCGCCAGGACGCCTACAACATCCAGGCCAATGGCAACGCCATGCGCGCCTCGGCAGACGAACTGTCGCGTCGCACCGAAACGCAGGCCGCTTCGCTCGAGCAGACGGCCGCCGCCGTCGACGAAATAACGGTGACCGTCCGCCAGACTGCGAGCCGCGCGGGTGAGGCCAACGCCATCGTCAGGGAAACCCGCAAGAATGCCGAAGCTTCGTCTGAGGTCGTCGCCGATGCGGTGGATTCCATGACCCGCATCGAGGACGCCTCGCGCAAGATCGAGCAGATCATCGACGTCATCGAGGACATTGCCTTCCAGACCAATCTTCTGGCGCTCAATGCCGGCATTGAAGCCGCGCGCGCTGGTGAAGCCGGCAAGGGCTTTGCGGTTGTCGCGCAGGAAGTGCGCGAATTGGCGCAGCGCTCCGCAGGTGCTGCCAATGAGATCAAGAGCCTGATTGACACCGCAACCCGCGAAGTCTCGACCGGCGTTCACCACGTCCAGCGCACCGGCGAGGCGCTCGGCGATATCTCCGGCCGCATCGCGCAGCTTTACGAGCACGTGCAGATGATCGCGCAGGCGGCGCAGGACCAGTCCGCCGGTCTGCAGGAGGTCAACACGGCCGTCAACCAGATGGACCAGATGACCCAGGCCAATGCCGCCATGGTGGAGGAGGCCAATGCCATGTCGCAGCAGCTTGCCCATGAAGGCGATCACCTCATGCAGCTTGTCAGCCAGTTCCGCTTGAGCCAGGAGGAGCGTCACGCCTACGCTGCGTGAGCGGCAATCCGTCCTGATGAAAAGAAAGATGCCCGGGGCTCTCGCACCCGGGCATCGTCGTTTCTTGGAGGCTGAATGGGCCGTCCGTCAGGGGTAGATGACGCCCTTGCGAAGGATGATATTGCCGTAAAGGCGCGGTTCGCTGGTCTGCACGACCGTGTGTGCGGCGCGGACCCGCGTGTAGAAATCGGCAGGCGCGAGGGGAACGACCTGTCGCATCGGCTCGTGACGCGCGCAGCAGGCGATCATTTCCTCATGCACCGGATCGAGCGCCGCCATGTCGCCGCGCGGAATGGCGCGGAAGATGGCCTCCGGCACGAAGTCGTCCACCGGCATCACGGAGAGGATCGCGTTCAGCACCGCAATGACGCCATGCCCATCGGTCCGAACCAGTCGGCGCGCATGTTCAAGCCCGGGATAGTTGCCGTCAACGATGGCGATTTCATCGGTGTGGCCCATCGCGCGCAGCGTGAACAACAATTCGGGACTCAGGATGGGATCAATCCCCTTCAGCACTGGACAACTCCTTGAACAAGACAGTCTGGTCGGTAAGGTAACGGGCAAAGAGCGGCAGGCTCGCCGCGCCGATGGCGCGCGCCTGATCGCCGACCTTTCCCTCGATGATATCGGGCACGATGATGCCCTGGAGATCGTAGCGCTGCAGGGCCGCACGGGTCGCCATGACGAGGCGGGTTCTCACCCAGTCGGGAAAACCGCCGTCGATGATGGCGGCCGGGAAGTCGATGATGGAGGCCGCGGCGATGATGGCCTGCGCCAGCGCCTCGGCGCTTGCGGAAATCCATCGGTCGAGCGGCTCGCCCCAATCGGTCCAGCCCGAGGCAGAATACCAGAGAGGACGCGGATCGATGCCGCGCTCCTTCATCAGGGTTTCGAGAACGAAGATGGAGGCGACGTCGATCAGCTGGCGCGTCTTGCCATTCTGGTCGCGCACGGGCAGCGGGCCGATCGCACCGGCTGTTCCAGTCCGCCCGGTGAAGACGGCGGAATTCAGCACGATGCCGCCGCCGATGAAGGTTCCGATGAAGTAGTAGACGTAGTCCGTGTAGGTCTTGCCCTGGCCGAACATGAGTTCCGCCCCGCAGGCGCTCGTCGCGTCGTTCTGCAGATAGACCGGATATTGGGTCAGCGCCTGGACTTCGGCGCGAAGGTCGAAATCGCGCCAGGCGTCCATCTCGCCCTGCGGCGCACCGACATTGTCGGCCCAGTTCCACAATTCGAACGGCGCCGCGACGCCGAGCCCGGCAAGCCGCGAGAGCTGAAGCGGCGTCATCGACCTTTCCAGGGAAGCAAGGCTTTCCTCCACGAAGGCGAGGATTTCCCTCGGCGTCGGATAGGCATAGATGCGCCTCAGCTTGGCGCGAACGCCGCCGACGAAATCCATGAGGATCATGTCGGCGCTGCGACGGCCAATCTTGAGACCAAAGGCGAATACGCCTTCAGCATTGAGCGACATCGGAACAGAAGGCTGACCGACTTTGCCCCTGACGGGCTCCCCCTTGATCAGCAGCCCGTCCTTTTCAAGCGCCCGCATGATGACGGATACGGTTTGGGCAGAAAGACCCGAGGCACGGGCAATCTCCGCCTTCGACAGGGCCTCGTGACTTCGTACGAGTGACAGGACCAGCCGTTCATTATAGGCTCTCACGCGCACCTGGTTTGCGCCTCCCGAAGGGATCACAATCCGTGCAGTTTCGCTATCGCCCGGTTCCGGTGCTTTTTGATTTGACATGCCGATGCCTCCTCCCGTTGGCAAAATCAGCTTGTCGAAGCCTGCCAGATATTTTTTAATAATTCAATTCGATTTATTTATTGACAACCGCTTTTTTTGGAGCTTTGATAGCATCATCCCGCCCATGGATCGGCCAGGCCTCCTGCGGGACCATCGATCATGGCGGGGAGGCCATTCAACTGCCGCAAGGCACACTTGTTCTCGGGAGGAACAATATGAAAAAGCTTACGATTTCCGCTGCCGTCGGCGCGCTTGCGCTCGGCGTGGCCTTCAGCGCTCCGGCCATGGCCGCCGGTGTGTCCGCCTGCCTCATCACCAAGACCGATACGAATCCCTTTTTCGTCAAGATGAAGGAAGGCGCGACGGCCAAGGCGAAGGAACTCGGCATCAACCTCAAGACCTATGCCGGCAAGATTGACGGTGACAGCGAAAGCCAGGTGGCCGCGATTGAATCCTGCATCGCCGATGGCGCCAAGGGTATTCTCATCACCGCATCCGACACAAAGGCGATCGTTCCGTCCGTCAAGAAGGCACGCGCTGCCGGTCTTCTGGTCATCGCTCTCGACACGCCGCTTGAGCCGCTCGACGCTGCCGACATGACCTTCGCCACCGACAACCTGCAGGCCGGCAAGCTGATCGGCGAATGGGCCAAGGCAACGATGGGCGACAAGGTGAAGGACGCCAAGGTCGGCTTCCTCGACCTGACCCCGTCGCAGCCCTCCGTCGACGTTCTGCGCGACCAGGGCTTCATGATCGGCTTCGGGATCGACCCCAAGGATCCGAACAAGATCGGCGACGAGACCGACCCGCGCATCGTCGGCCATGACGTCACCAACGGCAACGAAGAAGGCGGCCGCACCGCCATGGAAAACCTTCTCCAGAAGGATCCGGACATCAACGTGATCCACACGATCAACGAGCCGGCTGCTGTTGGCGCCTACCAGGCCCTGAAGGCTGTCGGCAAGGAAAAGGACGTTCTGATCGTGTCGGTTGACGGCGGTTGCCCGGGCGTCAAGGCTGTCCAGGATGGCCAGATCGGCGCGACTTCGCAGCAGTACCCGCTCCTGATGGCCTCCAAGGGCATCGAAGCCATTGCTGCCTATGCCAAGGACGGCACCAAGCCGAAGGCAACGGACGGCAAGAACTTCTTCGACACCGGCGTGAACCTCGTGACCGACAAGCCGGCCAAGGGCGTTCCCTCGATCAGCGTCAAGGAAGGTCTGGCGAAGTGCTGGGGCTGATGCCCGGTCTTTGACAGCAACCCACTGAAATGAGCGAAAGGGCGGTTCCGGCCGCCCTTTTTATTAAGCCGAGCCCGGTGAGGCCCCAACGGTTTCGCCTTCCAGCCCGGTCCAAAAAGAAATCGAGCAATTCTGCAGGAAGTGTGGCACGCTTTCGGTTCCGGAATTGCTGATGAAAAAGAGCGGGCGCGCCCCCGGCTTCATGCAAGCATGGTGCGCATTCCCACGAACAAGCGAAGACAGCTCCGGAAAAAAGGGGAGGAAAATTCGCCATGGCTGCGATGCAGGAATTCGAAAAAGTCATCGAGCAGAGCGACAAGAACGTCGCCAGCTTCAAACAACATACGCCGCTTCAGCGCTTGCAGCATTTCCTGCATTCAACGCCGGCAGCGGTTCCCGCCATCGTGCTGGTGGCGGCCATCATCATCTTCGGCGTGCTGAAGGGCGACCGCTTCTTCTCGGCCTACACGATGACGCTCATTCTCCAGCAGATCGCCATCGTCGGCATCCTGGCTGCGGGCCAGACGTTGGTCGTTCTCGTGGCAGGCATCGATCTGTCGATCGGGGTCGTCATGGTGATCGCATCGGTGGTCATGGGCAATTGCGCCGTGGTCTACGGACTTCCGGCCCCGATTTCCATTGCCATCGGCTTCCTTGTCGGCGCCGCGGCCGGCCTGCTGAACGGGTTTCTGGTCGCCTTCATGCGCTTGCCACCGTTCATCGTGACGCTCGGCACCTGGTATATCGTCATGGCGACGAACTTCATCTATTCGGACAACGCCACGATCCGGGATGCCGACATCACCGCCAATGCGCCGTTCCTGCACTTCTTCGGCCTGAGCTTCCAGGCGGGCGGGGCCGTGTTCACCCTCGGCGTGGTCGTGATGGTCCTGTTGGTTGTTGTCCTTTGGATCGCGCTCAACCATACCGCCTGGGGCCGACATCTCTATGCCGTGGGCGACGACCCGGATGCGGCGGAGCTCGCCGGTATCCGCACCAAGCGCGTGCTGATGTCGACCTACATGCTTGCGGGCATCATCGCGGCGCTCGCCGCCTGGGTGTCCATCGGCCGCAACGGCTCGATCTCGCCGTCCTCGGCCGTGACTGAATATAACCTGCAATCCATCACCGCAGCCGTGATCGGCGGCATCTCGCTCTTCGGCGGGCGCGGCTCCATCCTCGGCACGCTGATCGGCGCCATGATCGTCGGTGTCGTCTCGATGGGTCTGAACATGCTGGGTGCAGACCCGCAGTGGAAGGTCTTCCTGACCGGTGTTCTCATCATCACGGCGGTTGCCGTTGACCAGTGGATCAGAAAGGTGGCTGGCTAATGTCTCAGGAACCCATTCTCAAGGCTCGTGGTCTCGTCAAGCGTTATGGCCGCGTGACCGCTCTCGATCAGGCTGATTTCGATCTCTATCCGGGCGAGATCCTGGCCGTCATCGGCGATAACGGCGCCGGCAAGTCTTCGCTCATCAAGGCGCTTTCGGGCGCGGTAACCCCGGACGAGGGGGAAATCCATCTGGACGGGCAGAAGGTGCAGTTCTCCTCGCCGATGCAGGCTCGCGAAGCCGGTATCGAAACGGTTTACCAGAACCTCGCGCTGTCGCCGGCTCTGTCGATCGCCGATAACATGTTCCTCGGCCGCGAAATCCGCCGCAAGGGTCCACTCGGCAATGTGTTTCGCCTGCTCGACCACAAGGAAATGCAGCGCGTGGCCCGAGAAAAGCTCTCCGAACTGGGCCTGATGACGATCCAGAACATCAACCAGGCGGTGGAAACGCTTTCGGGCGGCCAGCGTCAGGGCGTGGCAGTGGCCCGTGCCGCCGCCTTCGGCTCCAAGGTTGTGATCATGGACGAGCCGACGGCTGCTCTCGGCGTGAAGGAATCGCGCCGCGTTCTCGAACTCATCCTCGACGTCCGCTCGCGCGGACTGCCGATCGTGCTCATCTCGCACAACATGCCGCATGTGTTCGAAGTGGCCGACCGCATCCACATTCACCGCCTCGGCAAGCGTCTCACCGTCATCAATCCGAAGGAATATTCCATGTCGGACGCTGTCGCCCTGATGACCGGCGCCATGGCGCCGAAGGAAGCCGCATAAGGCAACGTCGACGCAAACAAGAAAAATCCCGCCCGGTTCGCGCCGGGCGGGATTTTGTTTGCGGAGGGGGAACTCCAGACACGGTCTGCAGTTGCGTCAGGTCTTAGGCCGCAAGGCCTTTCTTTCGCAGCATCGCATCCGGGCTCGGCAGCTTCCCGCGGAAGCCGATATAGGCGTCCTCCGGATCGACCGACCCGCCTGAGGAGTAGATATTCAGCTTCAATTTCCTGGCCATGGCGGCGTTGAAGGCATCGCCGGTTTCCTCGAAGGCGGAGAAAGCATCCGCGTCGAGCACTTCCGACCACATGTAGGAATAGTATCCCGCCGAGTATCCGTCGCCGGAGAAGACGTGCTGGAAATGCGGGCTGCGATGGCGCATCACCATGGCGTCGGGCATGCCGATGTTCTGGAGCACTTTCGCCTCCAGCGCCATCGGATCCGCGGGCGGTTCGGCGGCGGTGTGATAGGCCATGTCGACCAGGGCGGAGGAGGTGAATTCGACCGTCGCGAAACCGGAATTGAAGGTGCGGGCGGCGAGAACCTTGTCGAGAAGCGCCTGAGGCATCGGCGCTCCCGTCTCGTAGTGCACCGCATAGGTCTTGAGGATCTCCGGAACAGTCAGCCAGTGCTCGTAGAGCTGCGAGGGCAGTTCAACGAAGTCACGCGATACGCCCGTTCCAGACACCGTCGGATAGGTCACGTCGGACAACATGCCGTGCAGCGCATGGCCGAATTCGTGGAAGAGGGTGCGCGCGTCATCCAGCGACAGCAATGCCGGCTTGCCTTCGGCGGGCTTGGCGAAATTGCAGACATTGTAGATCAGCGGAATTTCACCGTGTGCGCCGTTCTTCAGCGTCAGCTTGTGCTGGCTCTGGAACGAACTCATCCAGGCGCCGGAACGCTTAGAGGGCCGCGCAAAGTAATCGCCGACGAACATGGCCTTCAGCGCGCCCGAAGCGTTTCGGATTTCGAAGACGCGGGCGTCCGGATGATAGGCCTTCACGTCCTTCAGTTCCGTCGCGGTGATGCCGAAAAGGCGGCGGGCGACCTCGAAGCAGGCTTCGATGATCTTTTCAAGCTGCAGATATGGCTTCAGCTCGCCTTCGGAGAAGTTGAAGCGCTGGCTCCTGATCTTCTCGGCATAGTGCCGCCAGTCCCAAGGCTTGACGTCGTGGTTCTTGCCTTCGGCGGCAATGGCTTTCGCGATATCGGCCTCTTCTTCAAGGGCGCGGGTGCGGGCCTTTTCCCAGACCTGCATCAGAAGACCATTCACGTTGGCCGGTGACTTGGCCATCGTGTTGTCGAGCTTGAGTTCGGCGAAATTGGCAAAGCCGAGGAGCTTCGCCTTCTCGTCGCGCAACTTCAGCGTTTCGGCGATCACGCTGCGATTGTCTGTCTCGCCGCCGTTCTCGCCGCGGGCGATCCAGGCCTTGAAGGCGATTTCGCGCAGGTCTCGCCGTTCGGAGAAGGTCAGGAAAGGCTCAATGATGGAGCGCGACAGCGTGACCGCATACTTCCCTTTCTCGCCGCGCGCTTCGGCCTGGGCAGCCATTGCGTCCTTGAGAAACTCCGGCAGACCGGAGAGGTCGGCCTCATCGGCGAGGATGAGCGACCAGCTCTTCTCGTCCGCCAGGACGTTCTGGCCGAAGGTCGCGCCGAGTGAGGCCAGCCGTTCATTGATCGCCGCCAGCCGCTCCTGCTCCGCGCGCGGCAGTTTTGCCCCCGAACGGACAAAGCCCTTCCAGTGGCGTTCCAGAACCCGGGTCTGCTCCAGATCGAGCTGCAGCGCCTCGCGCGCCTCCCACAGCGTGTCGATGCGCTTGAAAAGCGCCTCGTTCATACCGATCTTGGAATAATGACGCGACATTTTCGGCGAGATATCCCGCTCCAGCGCCTGAATGGTATCATTGGTGTCCGCGCCGGCACGATTCCAGAAGATCGAAGAGATGCGCGAAAGTTCGTCGCCGGCGATTTCCAGAGCAACGATCGTATTGTCGAAGGTTGGCGCCTGGGGATTATTGGCGATTGCTTCTATTTCGGCTTCATGCAACTTGAACGCAGCCTCAAAAGCCGGCGCGAAATCTTTTTCGCTGATGCGACCGAAATCCGGAAGACCGTTGCGACCGTTCCAGTCAATGAGCGCAGGATTGATGTTTGCGTTCGCCATGGGAGTTATCCTCAATTGAATCGATTATCGTCGGCAATATAGGGACAGCTTGATCCTTTGGAACATGGCGTTCCAAAAAAAGAAGCGCTAATTCTTGCAAAACAACGACTGTTATAATAAGACGGCCTTATTAACTGACTGGACCCTATCATGATCGAACCGGAATCCATCGGTTTCCTTATCGCAGAGACAGCACGCCTGCAGCGGACCGAATTTGAGAAGCGAATCGCCTCTGCGGGCTTCGAACTGACGCCCGGAGAGGCGCGCGCGCTCCTGAGCATCGGACACCGATCGGGCTGCCGTCAGAATGAGATCGCCGAGAAGATGGGCGTCGAGCCCATGACCATGAGCGGTTACATCGACAAGCTGGAAAGTCTCGGGCTCGTCGAACGAATGCCCGACCCGACCGACCGACGCGCCCGCAATGTGATATTGACGCCGAAGGCGGAGCCGATGCTGGCCGAAGTGCGCAAGCTTGCGAAGTATCTTCTTTCCGACATGCTCGTGGAGTTGAACGAGGACGAGCGCGAAGCTCTGCGCAATGCCCTGGTGGCGGCCAAAACCGCTTTGCTGAGCATGTCCGCTCGCGAAACGGAATGAATGTTGCGCCTGCAGAGACACCCGTGATGGCGAAGACCAGGCCGCTCATGTCGGAGCGGCGAACGAGCCTGATCGGCGCGTTCATGACCATGGTCGGTTCCATGTCCATGTCTCTCTATACGCCAGCCATGCCGGCGCTCGCGCATGCGTTCGGTGTCAGCGCAGCCTCTGCAAAGATGACGTTGACCTTCTATTTCGCGGGCTTCGCCTTTGCGCAGCTTGTGACGGGACCGGCGTCGGACGCCATCGGCCGCCGCAAGGCAGCCATCGTCTTCATGCTGGTCTATATGGCCGGAAGCCTGATGGCGATCTACGCACCGACCATAGAGTGGCTGATGTTCGCGCGGCTGATCCAGGGCATCGGCGCCTCCGTCGGCACGACCGTCTCGCGCGCGATCGTCCGCGACCAGTTCACCGGCGAGCAGTCGTCCCGCATCATGAACATGATCGGCATCGTTCTGGCCGTGGGACCGGGTATCGCGCCGACAATTGGCGGGCTGATCCTGGAGTTTTCCTCCTGGCAGGCCATTTTTCTGGTCATGGCGGGCATGGGCCTGACCGGCATCGGCATCTCGATCCTGGCGCTGAAGGAGACCACCACGCCCGATCCGTCGCGCGCCGCGCCTGGCCCGCTCTTCATATCCTACCGCCGGCTGGTCATGAGCGCTCCGGTCATGTCGGCGGCACTGACGATCGGCTTTGCCGTCGGGGCGCTCTACATGCTGGCAACCGTTCTGCCCTTCGTCTTGATCGACGTGGCTGGTCTGACGCCGGCGCAATTCGGGCTTGGCATGATGGCGCAGACGGGCAGCTACTTCTTCGGGTCCGTGCTCTTCCGGCTTCTGCTTCCCTCGATTTCGGCCGAACGGCTGGTGATCCCCGGGATCGTCCTCGTTCTTCTGGGCAGTCTGCTCGCCGTTCTGTCTCTGCAGTTTCTACCCTTGTCCTATCTTTCCGTGATGGTACCCGTCGGTTTCTACGCGTTCGGGATCGCCTTTGTCATGCCGCATATGACAACGGCGGCCCTCATGCCGTTTCCGCGCATTGCCGGCACGGCCGCCGCCATGCTGGGCTTCGTGCAGATGGGCTCCGGTGTACTCGGCGGCACGATTGCTGCCACCATGGGTGAACCGGTGCTTTCGCTCCATTTCCTCATGCCGGGCATGGGTGCACTCTGCGGCCTGTTCTATCTCTGGCATATCCGCGCCATCAGGCGCTTCATGACATCTCAATCTGCCCAGAGCTGAGACAGATTGGGCTCAGCCGCATCGAAAATCCCCGAAATGGGATGGATCGCTCGAATTTTACATATACGTTTTAACTTATGTCAGCTCCCTTGCGATAAACCCTATATGCGTGGCGCAAGACCCAATTCACAGGTTGTGTCTTTACCACGGCTTTGAGTGATGATGTTCCCGAGGGGCTGCATGACGATTCTGATCGTGGAAGACAATCCGACGAACGGGCTGATTCTGCGTCACCTGATGACGAAGACGGGTGCCGATGAGATCATGGTCTGCGAAGACCCCCTCAAGGCATTGAACGTCTGCCAGACGCAGCGATTCGATGTCCTGATCGTGGACCATATGCTGCCGTCGATGACAGGTGTGGAATTCGTGCGCCTCGTGCGGCAACTGCCTGGTTTCGAGGAAACCTCAATCGTCATGGTGACTGCCGATACCTCGCGCGAACTCCAGGAGGAGGCGCTGGCCGCTGGCGTCGACACATTCCTCACCAAGCCGATCGAAGCCCTGGGCTTCACCCATATGATGAGCGGTCTGCTTGCCCGCCGACACCCCGCCGCCGCACCTTCAATCTGATCATCCCAAGAGAGATATGCCATGAAGTTCTCGATCCAGGCTCTGCTTCTCGCCGGTTCGTTCGCGCTCGCGCCCGCCGCCTTCGCGCTCGACAAGCCTGTCGGCGATCCGATCCTTACCATTACGGGCCATATCAGCCAGGCCAATGCTGGCGACACCGCGACATTCGACCTGGCGATGCTGGAGAAGCTCGACGGACGGAAGGCGACGATGGAAACGCCGTGGACGACGGGCAAGACGGAATTTTCAGGCCCCTATCTGCGCGCCGTGCTTGCCGCAGCCGGTGCGAGCGGCAAGAAGCTGATCGTCAAGGCGCTGAACGACTATGCCTCCGAAGTGCCGTTCGAAGATGCCGAAAAGCTCGACACGATCCTGGCCGTGCGCATGAACGGCGACGAAATGTCGGTGCGTGAAAAAGGCCCGGTCTTCCTCATCTATCCATTCGACGAGGACAAGGGGCTCTATAACGAGAAGTATTTTTCCCGCTCGGTCTGGCAGATCAAGGAAATCGAGGTCGTCGAGTGACAACACCGGGGAAACAGACCAGCGAGATTCTCCGGCAGGCCGGCAAGCGCACGGCCTTGCTGCAGGCCTTTGCCGCGGTTCTCCTGGTCATCCTCATCTTTCTCTACATGGATATGTCGGACCGCCAGGCTTCGCTGCGGAATGGCATTCGCGAAAACGCCATGTGGGCTGCTTTCCAGCTGGACCGAGAGGCACATGAGCTGGAAATGGAAACCGAACTCGCCCTTGCCACGGCCAGGATCACGCCGGACCAGCTCAAGAAGCTCTCGCAGCGGTTCGATATCGTCTACTCGCGCGCCGATCTTCTGCGCCAGGGGCATTTCCTCGATTTCTTCATCCAGCCAGGGGATGTCGGCCAGATCAGTACCAAGGTCAGGCAGATGATCCATGCGATTGACCCGGTTTATTCGGGTTTGCAGAAATCGGCCGATCCTCGTGCGCAGCTCGACGCCGTTCGTGCCTCCGCCTATGAACTGCACGAGCAGACCAACAAGCTCCTGCTGGCTTCCAACACGGTGATCTCCGACAATCGTGCGGAAGCCCGCGACGCCCTGATCCATCTCCAGCGGATGTCGGGCATATACGTGATCCTGCTGACAAGCTCGGTCGGCTTCCTGATCTTCACGCTGCGCCGGCAGTTGAACGCCGTGCGTGATGCCGGCCTCGGGTTCGAGGCCATGGCGAACGATCTCGCCTCCGCCTACCAGGCGGCGGATGCCGGCAACAGGGCGAAGTCGCAATTCATGGCGACGATGGGCCACGAGATCCGCACGCCGCTCAATGCCATCCTCGGAACGGCCGAATTGCTGCAGCTCTCTGGCATTCCGGACAATGTGCGCGAAGGCATCCAGACCATCCGCTCGTCCGGCGAGGCGTTGCTGGAAGTGCTGAACGAAATTCTCGACTATTCCAAGATCGAATACGGCCGTCTGGAAATCGAGATGCGGCCCGTCAATGTGGCCGACCTGTCACAGACAGTCATCGATATCATGGCTAGCCGGGCCAAGGAGCGTGGCAACACGCTGGTGCTCGACAGGCCGGAAAGCATCGAGCAGCCCTGGGTCAGGACCGACCCGACCCGGTTGCGCCAGATCATCCTCAATCTCCTGAGCAACGCGACGAAGTTCACCAGCAACGGCACGGTCACGTTGAGGCTGCGCCAAACCTGCGCGCCGAGCGGTGCCTGTCTTCTGCGGATCGAGGTCCAGGACACGGGCATCG
Organism: Ensifer adhaerens; assembly: GCA_900215285.1. Lineage (NCBI taxonomy): Bacteria > Pseudomonadati > Pseudomonadota > Alphaproteobacteria > Hyphomicrobiales > Rhizobiaceae > Ensifer > Ensifer adhaerens. The sequence goes on along the minus strand of OCMG01000004.1, from coordinate 903,691 downwards.
GGATCGACGAGGAAGGTCGCAAGAGGCTCTTCCAGCCCTTCTCGCAGGTCGACGCCTCGATCAGCCGCCGGTTTGGCGGCACCGGCCTCGGCCTGACCATATGCAAGGAAATTGCCGAACGCCTCGGTGGCACCTTGGGCGTGGAGAGCGAGAAGGGCAAGGGCAGCACCTTCTGGCTGGAAATGCCCGTGGAGGCCATCGACGCGCCCGAAAGTGGCCCGGCCGAGCGACCAACGGGTCTGGCACCCATCGCGGCACTGAAGGTGCTGCTGGTCGAGGACAACAAGGTCAATCAGCAGATTGCGCTACGCTTCCTTGAGCGGCTGGGACAGACGACGGATCTTGTGAAGAACGGTGCCGAAGCTGTCGCGGCCGCGGCCGCAGAGCCTTATGACATCATCCTCATGGACATGCAGATGCCGGTGATGGACGGGATCGAGGCTGCGCGCCGCATTCGCGGCCAGGAAGGTCCCAACCGCACGGCGCCCATCATTGCCATGACCGCCAATGCTTCCGATGAGGATCGTGACGCCTGCCGCGACGCCGGCATGAACGGGTTCGAACCGAAGCCGATCACACTGCAGCGCCTGCACTGCATCCTGAGCGGAATTGCCGTTCGCGTGGGCCCGGCACCCGGCGCTCAGCAACCTGCTGATACGGCAAGCGTTGAAACCGCGTCTGCCGGCGTCCTTGAGGGCATCGACCCCGGCCGCCGGGCCGAACTGGTTGACGTGCTGGGCGAAGAGATTTTCGAAGAACTCGTGGGCTCGTTCTTCCATGACGCTCAGCTGCTCATGGCAGACTACGAGAATGCGCGTGCAGCCGGCAATGGCCCTGAGGCCGACAAGGCATTGCACACGCTGAAAGGCGCGGCCTCGAACGTGGGGTTCAAGGCTGTCGCCGAAATGGCGCAGGCGCTGCGACACGCGCCGGATGCGCCGGACATGTCAGACCGGCTCGCCGCGCTGCTGGCTAGCTATGTCTCCAGAAAAGCCGCTTGATAGGGGGAAGCCAACATGAAAATTCTGATCGTGGACGACAACAACACCAATCTCCGCCTTCTGACCAGCATGGTGCAGAAACTGCGCGATTGTTCGCCGATCCCCTTTTCCTCGCCTGCGGATGCGCTGGCAGCCATGCCCGATCTCGAATTCGATGTCGCGATCCTCGACTACATGATGCCCGTTTACAACGGCGTCGAGTTCCTGACCGAGATGCTGCATTTCGACAGGTACAGCCATGTGCCGGTGATCTTCATCACGGCCGATCTGGAACTGACCACACGCATGGACGCGCTCAATGCAGGTGCCATCGACTTCTTGACGAAGCCGGTCGATTTCCAGGAGTTCAAGGCCCGCGTGCAGAACATTGCGGCGCTTGCCGAGGCGCGGCGCCGGCATGCCGAAAGTCTTCAGGACGAGGAGGTCAGCACAGCGGAAGCGCTGCGCGAGCAGGAATGCGAAATCATCCAGCGCATCACGCTGGCCGCGGGCTACAAGGACCCGCTGGCGGCACAGCAGCGGATGCGGGTCGCGGCCTATTCCGAGGCGATCGCGCGCGCTGCCGGGCTTCCCGACATGCTCTGTCGAAATATCCGGCTGGCTGCCCCGCTCTTCGACAATGCAACAGCCCTGGCATCCGACACCGCGCGGCTCAAGCGCGGCAAGATGACGGAGGCGGATTTCCGCCGTCGCACAAATGCCGGGGAAGGCGGGACGACATCGACGTCGCTTTTGAATCTTGCCGCCGAAATCGGTCGCACCTACCGGGAGCGCTTCGATGGCCAGGGTTACCCGCACCGCCTGAAGGGGACTGCCATCCCCGAAGCGGGACGGATCGTGGCGATCGCCGTGAGCCTGGATGCGCTGATCTCCGAGCGGCAGTTCAAGCAGGCCTGGCCTTTCGAGAAGGCTGCCGACTACATTCGGGGCAAGGCGGGAAGCCATTTCGATCCGACGTTGATCGCCGCCTTCGTGGCCGCCCTCGATGAGATCAGGGCTATCGCCTTTGCCGAAACGGTCCCTATGGGCAACGAGGCGGCCTGAGCCATCGATTGAACCCGCCGCGCCGGAATGCTATCAGCCGCGATACGAGCTGGAAGCACGGGGACGCGCGTCATGACGAAAATCACCATCCGCAGGCCTGACGACTGGCATCTGCATCTTCGCGACGGTGCGATGCTTCAAGGCATTCTGCCGGAAACGACGCGGCATTTCGCCCGGGCCATCATCATGCCGAACCTCGTGCCGCCGGTGGCGACCGTTGCGGATGCGTCGGCCTATCGCGAGCGCATCATCGCCGCCATCCCCCAGGGCGACACCTTCGAACCGCTGATGACCCTCTACCTGACCGAAGCCACCGAAGCCGACGATGTGGCGCGCGGCAAGGCAGAAGGCCTGATTCACGCGGTGAAGCTCTATCCGGCCGGCGCGACGACCAATTCCCATGGCGGCGTGGGCAATCTCGACAAGGTGATGCCGGTTCTGGAGCGCATGGCTGAGATCGGCCTGCCGCTCTGTGTCCACGGCGAGGTGACGACGCCGGAGGTCGACATCTTCGACCGCGAGGCCGTCTTCATAGAAACCGTGCTCGACCCGCTGCGCAAGCGGCTGCCGGAGCTGAGGGTCACGATGGAGCACGTCACGACGGCTGACGGCATCAACTACATTCGCAGCGCCGAAAGCAATCTCGCCGGTTCCCTGACCACGCATCATCTGATCATCAATCGCAACGCCATTCTCGTTGGCGGCATCAAGCCGCATTATTATTGCCTGCCGGTGGCCAAGCGCGAGAGCCATCGCATCGCTCTGGTGGAGGCCGCGACTTCGGGCGATCGCCGATTCTTCCTGGGCACCGATTCCGCCCCGCATGCCGATCCGCTGAAGGAATGCGCTTGCGGTTGCGCGGGTTGCTTCACAGCGACCAACACGATGAGCTGCCTTGCTCATGTCTTTGAAAATGTCGGCGCTCTGGACAGGCTCGAAGCCTTTGCGTCGCTGAACGGTCCCGCCTGGTACGGATTGCCTGCGAACGAGGAGACGATCACGCTCGTGAAGCGTGACGCGCCCGTCACCTATCCTTCGAAGATCGATACCGGCGCAGGCCCGGTCACGGTCTTTGATCCGATGTTCCCGCTGCACTGGGCGGTCGAGGGCTGACCCAGGGCACGTCCGAGCCCAAAGTGCATCAGCGGATTTGCCTTCGGCCTGCGAAAAAACAAATGGATAGAGCATCTCAGGTGATCCGGTTTTCATCGGAAATGCTCTAGCTCGACAAAGAAAAAGCCGGCCGTCTTTCGACGCCCGGCTGAAATCGGCTTTCGTGAAGCTCGGCTTACTTTGCAGGTTCTGCCGGCTTTGCAGCATCTGCCGGCTTTGCGGCATCCGCGGCGGGAGCAGCCGCAGGCGCGGCATCAGCCGGCGGGAACGGTACCTTGGTATCGGCCAGCGTCTGCAGATAGGCGAGCAGATCGCCACGATCTTCTTCCTTCGGCAGGCCAGCAAAGCCCATTGCCGTGCCCTTCACGTAATCCTTGGGCTTCTTCAGGAAGTGGTAGAGGTGGTCATAGGTCCACTTCTCCGTGCCACCCTTGGAAAATTCCTTCATGCCGGCCGAATAGGAGAAGCCCTCGTGGGCGGCAACCGGGCGATCGACAACGCCCCAGAGATCGGGGCCGACCTTGTTCGGTCCGCCCTTCTCCCCGCTATGACAGGCTTCGCATTTCTTGAAGATGGCGGCGCCCTTGGCCGCGTCGGCCTTGGCGAGCACGACGCCAACCGGCGTATCGGCCTTAGCAGCTTCAGCCGGCGCGCCACCGGCAGCTGCGCCTTCGGCGGCTGCGATCGCATAGCCAGGCTTCTCAGGCGCTTCCGACTTGAAGATGCCTTCCGACAGGATCGACACCGACATCAGAACGAACACGGTCCCCAAAAGAGCACCGACGCCCATGTTCACATGTGAATTCATCTGCTAACGCTCCCCTTAGCGATGTCCGGGTGATCAGCGCCGGCGCATCTTGAAATCGGGCGGAACGTATGTCTTTTAGCGCGCAAGCGCAACAGGTCTTGTTCCTCCCAGACTGAGACCTTTTGCCACTTTTCACACGCGAAATGAAGGCCCCCTTGATGCAGATCAACCATTTTGATCAGTCGTTGGTCCTGATCCCGGCCCGCATGGCCTCGACGCGTCTGCCCGGCAAGCCGATGGCCGACATCTGCGGCGAACCGATGATCGTGCAGGTGGTGCGTCGCGCGGTGGAGGCCGATGTTGGCCGCGTGGTCGCCGCCGTCGATCATCAGGAGACTTTCGATGCCGTCACCAGGGCCGGTTTCCAGGCGGTGATGACACGTGAGGATCATCAGTCCGGTTCCGACCGCATTTTCGAGGCGCTGGAAAAGGCCGATCCGCAGGGTCGCGCTCGTTTCGTGATCAATGTGCAGGGCGACTTGCCGACCATCGAGCCGGAAACCGTCCGTGCCGCTCTTGCTCCACTTGGCGACGAGGCTGTCGATATCGCCACGCTGACCGTCGAGATTACGGACGAGGACGAAAAGACCGCACCGAGCGTCGTCAAGGTCGTCGGCTCGCCCGTCTCGGAAACCCGTCTTCGCGCGCTCTACTTCACGCGGGCGACTGCGCCGTGGGGCAACGGGCCGCTCTACCACCATATCGGCCTTTACGCCTATCGCCGCGAATCGCTGAAGCGCTTCGTGTCGTTGACCCCGTCCGTGCTTGAAATGCGCGAGAAGCTGGAGCAGTTGCGTGCGCTTGAGGCCGGCATGCGCATTGATGCCGAAATCGTCCATGCCGTCCCCCTTGGCGTCGATACGCCAGCCGATCTTGAAAAGGCGCGCCGCGTGTTGGCCGCGCGCATGAAGTGAGCAAGAGACCATGATCGCAAGAACCAACCGCATCTCCTTCCAGGGCGACTTCGGCGCCAATTCCGACATGGCCGCCCGCGACATGTTCCCCGACATGTCGCCGCTTCCCTGCCAGACGTTCGAGGATGCGTTCAACGCCGTGGAAAGCGGCGATGCGGATCTGGCGATGATCCCGATCGAGAACACGCTGGCCGGCCGCGTCGCCGACATCCACTATCTGATGCCGCAGTCGCGTCTCTACATCGTCGGCGAATATTTCATGCCGATCCGCTTCCAGCTGATGGTTCTGCCGGGTGTCGCCAAGAGCGAGATCAGGACGGTGCACAGCCATATCCATGCGCTCGGCCAGTGCCGCAAGATCGTGCGCTCCAACGGCTGGAAGGCGGTTGTCGCGGGCGATACGGCCGGTGCGGCCAAGCTCGTCTCGGAAACCGGCGACCGCTCGATGGCGGCTCTTGCGCCGCGGCTTGCGGCCGATCTCTACGGGCTCGAAATCCTGGAAGAGAATGTCGAGGATTCCGACAACAACATCACACGCTTCGTCGTGCTCTCGCCCAATGAAAGTCATGCCGTGCGCGACAGCGCCGAGGAGACGATCGTCACGACCTTCGTGTTCAATGTCCGCAACATTCCGGCAGCCCTCTACAAGGCGCTGGGTGGGTTCGCCACCAACGGCATCAACATGACGAAGCTGGAAAGCTACCAGATCGGCGGCAAGTTCGTCGCCACGCAGTTCTTCGCAGATATCGAAGGCCATCCGGATGACGAGAACGTCAAGCGCGCGCTCGACGAACTCAAGTTCTTCTCCGAAAAGGTGCGCATTCTGGGTGTCTACAAGGCGCATCCGATGCGCAAGCAGTTCTGATGTTGATCCTGCCCGGACAGGCGGAGGCCGCATGTACGGGCAGAGTCGAAATCGGCGTCTGGAAACCCGTCAGCGGACGAGGCGATAGACCTTGAGGTTCGTCGCACCCGAGGGCGTAGCGTCCTTCAGGAAGGCCGGTGGCCGCCCCTTGAGGAGAGCCGCTGCAAAACCGTTTGGCGCAAGACCGGCCAGTTCCTTCAGTTCGCCGTCGCCGGGGCAGAAGACGACATAATCTGTTCCTACCTCACCGAGGATCGCTTCAGCCTTTTCCGGCGCGGCAAGGCCAGCTTGCAGAATGACCAGCATCCCCTTCGGGTTGCGGTGATAGGGTGCTGAGAGCACGCCGTGACCTGTAAAGCGAAGGATCGGTGACCCCATGTTCGAGGGCGCAGCGATCATGCCCTTCGGTAGCCGATTGAGAAGGTCGAGATTGGCTTCCGCGTTGCAGGCCGAAATCCTGCTGCCGGCCTCGGCGGCCTTGGTCGCCTTTTCGCTGCCCGACGCCTCCGAGACCACGAAGCCGGCCACGAACCAGAAGGCTGGAATGCTCGCGAGCGTCATGATCGCGAAAGGCAGGCCGGCCATGACCGAGTCCGGATCGCGCCGGCTGATGGCGTGGAGTTCCGCTATCAGGACGGAGAGCGGAAGGATGGACAGCATTTGCGGGAATGTCGCCCCGCGCACCTGTACGAGCGAGATGGCCCAGGCTGCGCCTATGAGGACGAAAATCACAAGGTGCACGCCGACCCTGTCGCCCATCTTCACGCGCCAGGCCGAGACGACCATGGCGATGAAGCCGACGAAGTAGAAACCGCCGACCGTCTCGGGCCGAAGCTTTGCCTGGGACAGGACCGATTGCGCCTCGGTGACGTGATCGAGCCAGATTGTCTTCAGCAGCGGATCGAGGCCCGCGAGCGGGTTCTGCAGGCATTGCGGCATCACCGCGAGCGCCAGACCGGCCGCCCCAACCCCGATACAGGCGAGAATGGCAAAGCGAACCGTCCTCGGCGCGCGGCTGGCGAGGCTTGCCGCGCAAAAGAGAGCGGCACCGCCGTAAAGCGTGAGTGCCAGGAAACCGAAGGAGAGATTGTCGCAGGTGACGGTGGTATAGAGCGATCGCGGAACAGTTGCGACATAGGCTGCACCCGTGAGTAGCGCGAAGAGCAGGCCGAAGCTGCGTGCTGCCGCCGCATAAGCCTGTCCCAGAACGGCCCAGCGGACGGCGACGATCATGGCGGCGACTCCGAGAAGAGGGGTGGTCTCGGCGCCGACGGCAAGCGCAATGGCGGCGGCCAGCGCGGCAAGCGCATATGTGGAGGCGCGATGCAGCGGGTCGACCAGGGCGGCGGCTACGATCGCCACCAGCGCCATCTGAACATTGTGGTGATCGATGCCGCCCGGTTCGAAGCGATGCACCTGAATCAGGAAAATCGCCGTGAGCGGAATGGAGGCGAACATCGCCCGTTCGCCGCCGATTCGACGCGCGCCAAGCCCGATGAAGTACAAGACCGGCAGCGAGAGCGAAACGGGCCAGACGAAAAGCGCCGTTGCTTCCGCCATGCGCGGCGAAAGAAAGAGGCCGAAGAAGGAAATGAGCGCCGCGATCGGCAGGTCGACGAAACGCGACCAGTGCATCAGCGTGCCGGGAGCGGGGCCGAGCCGGTACTGCATCATGTCGAACCAGCCCTGTCCGGACAGCAGGTCGCGCACCTCGACGAGACGCATGGCGTCGTCATTGTCCGGCCCGACATAGTCCGTGTAGCTCGTCGCGAGATTGACCAGATGGAACAGGACGATGATGCCGAAGGCGACAAGAACCGCCAGCCAGAGTCGGCTTGCGCCGGAAAGCATCGGGCCTGCCCGCTCGCCTTTGGTCGCTTTCGGTCGAGAGCGCGCTGCGGTCGTTTCAATGCTGGCCATGGCCGATTCCAGGATGACGCCTGGTCTTCCGTCTGGGCACTGGAAGGCCGAACTGGCGGGGGTGGATAATTTCACGGCGAGGATGCCCGGAGTTCAAGCTAACTTAACCTTCTCAAGAAATAGTAAAGCGCATGACAACGCGCGCCCGCGTAAGGCGCAAACTGCAGGGAAACGGGTGATGGCGACGCACCGGGCGACGGATGGTATTCTCGACGATCTCGACATCGCCGTGCTCCTGCCCTGTTACAACGAGGCGGCGACAATCGGCGAGGTCGTGGCCGGCTTCCGCGCGGCTCTTCCCGGCGCGCGCATCCACGTCTACGACAACAATTCCACCGACGGCACGGCCCTGAAGGCGGCGCTTGCAGGGGCAACAGTCACCCGCGAACGGCGCCAGGGTAAGGGGCATGTCGTGCGCCGCATGTTTTCCGACATCGACGCCGACATCTACATCATGGCCGACGGAGACGGGACCTATGATCCGGAAGAGGCGCAGGACCTGATCCGTACGCTTCTGTCCGAAGGTTCGGACATGGTGGTGGGCACGCGGCGCGGCGTCACAGAGGATGCGGGTCGGCAGGGCCACGCCTTCGGCAACGCGATCTTCAACCGGCTCTACCGCATGATCTTCGGCACCGGGTTCTCGGACATCTTTTCAGGCTACCGCGCCTTTTCGCGCCGTTTCGCCAAGAGCTTTCCCGCCGTATCCGGTGGATTCGAAATCGAAACGGAAATGTCGGTCCACGCCTCGCGGCTGAAAATGCCCGTCAGCGAACTGGAACTTTCCTATGGCCGCCGGCCTGAGGGGTCGCATTCCAAGCTCTCCACCTTCAAGGACGGGGCGAGAATCCTCTGGATGTTCGCCATGCTGATGAAGGAGACGCGGCCCTTTGCCTTTTTCGGCCTGATCAGCGGCGCATTCCTGATCGCCAGCCTCGGCTTCATGGCTCCGGTTCTGGCCGAATATGTCGAGACCGGTCTGGTTCCCAAGCTGCCGACCTGGGTTCTGTCCATGGCCCTGATGATGATATCCTTCATGATCTTCACCGCGGGGCTCATTCTGGACAGCCTGGCGCGGGCGCGAGCCGAACAGTTGCGCATCCATTACCTGACCATCGCCTCCCTTCGCCAGTCGCGCCAACCGATGGCGTTCGAAAGCCCGGAGGCGACTGTCCGCCACGGTGCTCGCCAAGGCAAGCGCCGCGCCGCATGAAAAAGCTTCTCTGGTTTGGCTTTGCCGGCGGCACCGGCTTTCTCGTCGACGCCGGAACGCTGTCGCTCGTCCTGTGGCTGACGCCGCTGGGACCCTATGTCGCCCGAGTGCTGTCGATTGCCACGGCCATGGCCTATACCTGGACCATCAACCGCACCTTCACCTTTGGCCGCTCAAACCGCAACCTCGCCTCCGAGGGCGCCCGTTACGGTCTGATCGGCATTCTGGCGGCGCTGGTCAACTACGGCAGCTACTCGCTCTGCCTGCTGATCTGGCCGTCGCTCTGGCCCGTCGTCGCTGCAGCCATCGGCTCGGGCGTGGCGATGGTGTTTTCCTATTTCGGATATTCCCGCTTCGTCTTCGGGAAATAGGCGTCACACCGTCTCCCAGCCGTCCCTCTCGCTGGCGCGGTAGATCGCGTCGATGAACAGCTGGTTCTTTTTCGAACTTTCGAGCGTGACGACCTCCGCTTCCTCACCTTGCGCCGCACGAGCAAAGGCTTCGGCTTCGAGGCGATACTGGCGGGCGTCCTGGAAACGGTAGTGGCGGGATTCGGCGTGGTTCACATTCGTCACCTCGATTTCCTCCGCACCGTATCGGTCGGCGTTGAAGGGCGACTTGACTTCAATGAACCCGTCCGTGCCGTGGAAGACCATGATCTGGCGGGCGGCGAGCTGGGTGGAGATGTAGAAGCTCAGCTCGAAATCGCCGAAATCGGCGCGCACCGAGGAATAGATGTCGGTGCCGAATTGCGGGTCGCGTTCCGTGGTTGCCTGCACCCGAATCGGCTCCTTGCCGGTCGAGAAGCGGGTCGTGATCGCGGGGTAGACGCCGATGTCCGGCAGGCCGCCGCCGCCAAGTTCCGGGATGTTGCGCATATTTCCAGGGTCACGGTTGAAATAGGTGAACGCGCCCTGCACATGGCGCAGCTTGCCGATCGCGCCTTCGGCGATCAGCATGCGCACCCGCCGCCACACCGGCGAATAGGTGACCATATAGGCCTCGGACACGAGAACCTTGTTGCGGTCGCGCGCGGCGATGATGCCGTCGATCTCCTCTGCCTTGAGTGCAATCGGCTTCTCGCAAAGCACGTGCTTGCCGGCATCGGCCGCCTTGATCGCCCATTCGGCATGCTGTGACGTCGGGAGCGGAATGTAGACCGCATCGATCAGGTCTGAGCTGAGCATTTCCTCGTGCGAGGCAAAGACATGCGGAATGGAAAACCGGGCGGCAAGCGCTTCGGCGCGGTCCCTGTCGCGGCTCGAAATGCCGGCAACGACGCAGTTTTCAGCGTCCTGGATCGCCGGGATGACCAGTTCACGACCGATCTTGGCGGTCGATATGATTCCGAAGCGCAGCATGGGGTCTCTCTCCTCGTTGGGTTTTCCCGATTGGTAGAAAATTGAGGCACGTTGCGCAATCGCTTTCGGCGGGCGTTAAATGCGGGTCACCGTCTTGATCGGGCTCGTTGGCCGACTACATTCATTTCGGCATCCTTATCAACCCAAGCCTCCGGAGTTTTCCATGCAGAAGCGCAAGCTCGGCCGCACCGGCCTCGACATCTCGCCCGTCGTCTTCGGCGGCAACGTTTTCGGTTGGACCGCCGACGAAAAGACCTCGTTTGCGCTGCTCGATGGCTGGCTCGACGCCGGCTTCAACACGATCGACACGGCGGATGTCTATTCGTCCTGGGCACCGGGCAACAAGGGCGGCGAGTCCGAAACGATCATCGGCAAGTGGCTTAAGCAGAGCGGGCGCAAGCGCGAAGATGTGATCATCGTCACCAAGGTCGGTTCCGACATGGGCAATGGGAACAAGGGGCTGAAGGCTGACTGGATCAACCATGCCGTCGAGGATTCGCTGAAAAGGCTCCAGACGGATTATATCGATCTCTACCTTTCGCACTGGCCGGATTCGGAGACGCCTTACGAGGAGACGCTTGCCGCCTTTGATGCGCTGAAAAAGGCTGGCAAGATCCGCGCGATCGGCTGCTCGAACCTCGATGCCAACCAGCTCGGCGAATCGCTTGAAGTGGCCAGAGACAAGGGGTTGCCGCGCTATGACGTTCTGCAGCCTGAATACAATCTCTACACACGCGACAAATTCGAGGGCCCGCTCGCCGATCTTTGCGTTGCCGAGGACATCGGCGTCATCACCTATTTCAGCCTCGCCTCCGGCTTTCTCAGTGGCAAGTACCGCACGCTGGCGGATGCTGAGGGCAAGGCGCGCGGCGGCGGCATGAAAGCCTATCTGAACGACAAGGGCAGCCGCATTCTCGATGCGCTGCAAATGGTGGCAGGTGAAACCGGCGCGACCCCGGCGGAGATCGCCATTGCCTGGCTGCTGGTCAAGCCCGGCGTGACGGCGCCAATTGCCAGCGCGACGAGCCTTTCGCAACTCGAGAGCCTGAGAAGGGCCGCGTCCCTGAAGCTTGAACCTCAGGCCATCGCCCGCCTCGACGCGGCGGGCGCCTGACCCCGTCTCAGAAGATCCCGGCGCGGCGAAGCAACCACCAGGCCAGCAGCACCGACACGCCGATCGCGCCGAAGGCGGAGATCGTGCCCGCTTCGTCGTGCTGGAACGGGAGCCCGCCGGTGTTCATGCCGAAGAAGCCGGTGACGAGCGTCGGCGGCATGATCAGCACCGTCATGACCGACATGATGTAGAGGTGGCGGTTGGTCTCGATCGAGGTGAGGGAATTCACCTCTTCATGCAACAGGCGCGCACGCTCCTGCAGCGCGTCGACCTCGTGACCTGCGGCCTCCAGCCGGCTGGTGCTGCGCGCCGAGACGTCGGCAAAACCATCCGGCATCTCGTCCTCATCGGCGGCTGCGGCGTGGCGCATGGCGGTCAGAAGCGTGCGCATGTGGCGGTGCAGGCGCACGATGGAGCGGCGCAAAGGCTGCAACTCCTTCTGATGCTTCAAAGGATCACGGTTGGAATAGACGGCATCCTCTATGACGTTGAGGTCTGCCGTGATCTCCTTGACGAGACCGAAGAGCGAGCGTTGGAAGTTGGCCACGATCTGCTCGAAGATATCGATCGGATTGTCGAACTTGCCCGGCGACTTCTCCACCGCGAAGCGCACACTGTCGACGCTGGCCAGCGGATGAAGTCGTGTAGTCACGATGAAGCGGCCAAAGACTGCATAGTGAAGGAAGCCGATCTCACGCGTGCTCTGGTCGAAATCGCGCTGGTAGTCGACGAGCGTTCCATAGAGATAGCCTTCATCGACATTGACCGAGGGATGGGTCTCATGGGTCGTGAGGGCAACAAGCGCCGCTTCCGGAAGCACGCCGAGACTTTCCAGAAACGCTGGCAGGCGCGCATCGGCCAGCGAGAAGTGAAACCAGAAGAAGCCGTCCGCCGGCAGCGCCTTGACCTCGGCGTCCGGCAGCGCGCGAGCGGCGAGCGAGCCTTCTTGAAGATGGTAGGCCCACACGAGGCCGGGTATTTGCGAGGCGGGAAGATGCATGTCGGATATCCGTTCAGGGATCAGGTGAACGCGGCGCGGCTGGGGGCTGTGTAAGCGAGGTGCGGGCAAGGAGTCGAGATGTCGGAATGTGAAGCTTTTTTGACATCGGCGCAGCCAGACGGCATTCCATGGCCGGATTTGTCCGCTCCTCGTCCGCATCCGGTCTTTTTTGCCTTGAGATTGGCGGTATCCTGCGACTATCAACTGCAATTGAAGGAGCAGAAAATGTCCCATGCTGACACCGCGCTGATCGTCATCGACGTCCAGGAATCGTTTCGCCACATGCCCTACTGGAATGCGAATGGCCTGGAGGTCTATCTCGCGCGCCAGCAGCAGCTGATCGACGGCGCAAAGGCCGCGGGCATTCCTGTCGTGCAGATCTTCCACACGCGCGCCGGCTCCGCCTTCGACCGGAATGGCGGTCTGGTGCGCACCATGGAGGGCCTGTCCATCGAGCCGGACGCCATTTTCTACAAGGAGCGGCACTCCGCGCTTGCCGGCACGGGTCTCGATATCTGGCTCACGCGCAACGGCATCAACCGCCTGATCATCTCCGGCATCCGGACTGAGCAATGCTGCGAGACGACGACGCGTCACGCATCCGATCTCGGCTGGACTGTGGATTTCGTCAGCGAAGCGACCTTCACCTTCCCCATGCAGCATGCCGACGGCACGCTGTTCAGCCAGGCAGACATTGTCAGGCGCACCGAACTCGTGCTCGCAACCCGGTTTGCACGGATCGTTACCGTCGATGAGGCGCTCGCCGGGCTTGCCGAGAAGAAGGCCGCATGATGGATCGGAGCGCCGGCAACGATACCCGCATCATTCCGATGTTCGTGGTTCTGCCACCGGATACGCTGATGCTCGACGTTGCCGGCCCGATGGAAGTGTTCCGCCGGGCCAATCTGGAGCAGACCGCAGTGCGCTTCGACTATGTTTATGTCGCACCCGCACCGGAACAGGCGACCTCGATCGGCCTGACTGTCTCCGGTCTTACGGACCTGCCCGAAAAATTGCCGGATAACGCATGGATCCTCATTTCCGGCAGCCTGACGGCTTCCGCCGTGCGCGAGAGAAACGCACAGGCACTTGCCCGAATCGTGCGCTGGCTGCGAACCGTTTTCCAGCCGGGCATGACGCTGGTCACCATCTGCTCGGGCGCACTGCTTGCCGCCGAGGCCGGACTGTTCGATGGCTATCGCTGCACGACCCATGCCGCCTGCATGGAGGAATTGGGGCGACGCAACCCCTTGGCGCAACTGCTCGACAACCGGCTGTTCGTCGAGGATCGCAACCGCTTTTCCAGTGCCGGGATTTCGACCGGTATCGACCTCGCGCTTCATATCGTCAGCCAGTTGATCTCGCCGACAACCGCACTGGCAATTGCCCGCCAGATGGTCGTCTACATGCGCCGCAGTGGCAACGATCCGCAACTCTCGCCCTGGCTTTCCGGCCGCAACCACGTCCATCCTGCGATCCACCGTGCGCAGGACGCCATCGTTGCCGAACCGGCGGCGGATTGGTCACTGGCGCGGCTGGGCCGCGTGGCGCATTTGAGCGAGAGGCACCTGTCGCGGCTCTTCCGCGAGCAGACAGGCATGGCCGCGACCGATTACGTCAACATGATCCGCGTCAACCTCGCCGCCGAGATGTTGAGCGGATCCGATCTGCCGGTGGAACATGTCGCGACACGCGCCGGCTTTTCCTCGGCCCGCCACATGCGCCGTGTTTGGAACGCCTTCCACAGCGAGCCGCCGGCGCGGTTCAGGAGCCGGATCGACGGCGCTGGAGCATGATCCGGCCCGCGCGAAACGAGCAAACAGGAAGATTGAGATCTCGCTGCCGTCTAGTGCCGCCTGATGTCCTCCATCTGCTCCAGAAGCACTTCCTGGATTTCTGCCAGGCGCTCCCACTGCCGCTCCACCAGATGGTCGAGCTTTTCATGAAGCTGTCGAATCTCAAGCTCCGCCTTGAGGTTGATCCGGTAGTCATTTTGTGAGCGCTGGCGGTCCTTCTCCTCCTGCCGGCGCTGGCTCATCATGATCAGCGGCGCCTGCACCGCGGCAAGGCAGGACAGGGCGAGATTGAGCAGGATGAAGGGATAGGGATCGAAACGCTCGGCGGCAAAGATGCTCACGGCATTGAACGCCATCCAGAGGACCAGGACGCCGCCGAAGATGGAGATGAACGTCCAGCTCCCGCCAAAGGAGGCGACACGGTCGGCAAGCCACGCGCCGAAGGGGAGGTTGTCGGCCATGTCCTCCTCGACATCGCGGGCGATCACCTCGTGATGGGTCAACGCATCGACGACCTGTCGGTCGAGCGCACTGAGTTCTCCACGTTCGCGGCGGATCAGATCTTCTATGTACCGGCGGCGCGCGTTGGCCAGATCCGCCTTGCAGATGAAGCCAGATTTGCGCCAGCCGGGCTGATCCGTATCGAGATGGTTGGCGATTTCAGGTCGGACATAATCCGCCCCGAAACCCTGGTGCCGCGTAAAGCTTTCGCCGCAGACGCCGCAGATAAACTTCTTCTCGCTGCTTTGCCGTCTGACCATGAGATCTTTCTCCAAAAAACGCAGTGGGGCAGTCTTAGAGTGTTTCAAGTTCGGATTGAAGCGGTCCCGAATGTGCGGCCGCTTCCCCTGCTGGACACTCAGGCCGCAATCAACGATAGTCCTTCCGGGACCAGGCGTCGGCTTGGGGGAGGAAAAATGCGTGTCGTTTTGAGAAGGGCCTTTTTGGGCCTCGTTTTAGCGTGCTCGTGTCTTGTGAGCGTTTCGGTCGCGCCCGCGAGTGCCGCTGCCACCGCGCCGCAGCAGGTGGTGACGGCCTGGTACAAGCTGATCCTCGAACTTGTTCGCCACACCTCGAACTATTCCCCACCGGTGGCTGCCCGTTCGTTCGCCTATATCGGCGTTTCGGCCTATGAGGCGGTGGCGAGCGGCTCCGACAATCTGCAAAGCCTCGCCGGCCAGCTGAACCGGCTGAAAGCGCTGCCTCCGCGCGACAAGGGGGCGGCCTATGATGATGCCGTGATCCTCAATACGGTGATGGAATTTTCCGTCACCCGCTTCTTCGACCGCACCGGCCCCACCGGCCAGCATGTCATGAAGAAGATGGCGAAGAAGATGGACGATCAGGTGTCGCAAGGTGTTGCGCCGGACGTCGTCGCCCGCAGCCGCGCCTATGGCGAGGCGGTTTCAAAGGCCGTTCTCGACTGGTCGCAGACCGATGGCGGTGCAACCGTCGAGAACATGGGCTTTCCGCTCGATTACAAGGTCTCCGACAAACCGGGCCATTGGGTGCCCACCAGCCTGATCCGCCAGCAGCAGGCCCCGCTTCTGCCTGAATGGGGCAAGGTTCTGCCGCTGGCCATGCCGGCCGGATCGACCTGCCGGCTGCCCGAACCGCCCGCCTTCAGCGAAAAGCCTGATTCCGAATTCTATAAGGACGCCCACGAGGTCTACACGGCGGTCAAAGGCCTGACGGACGAGCATCGGACGATTGCGCGCTTCTGGTCGGACGATCCCATGCTGTCGCCGACACCGCCCGGCCATTGGGTGAATATCGCGCTGATCGTGCTCGAGCAGAAGAAGGCCGATCTGCCGACGACCGTCGATACACTGGCCCGGCTTGGCGTGGCGCTCTCGGACTCGTTCATCGGCTGCTGGGACACGAAATTCGTCTTCGATCTCATCCGCCCGGTCACCTATATCAAGAAGAACATCGATCCCAGTTGGGATACGCTCCTGATCACGCCGCCCTTCCCGGAATATCCGAGCGGCCACAGCACGCAATCGGGCGCGGCGGCAGCGGCGATGACGCATATTTTCGGCGATGCGCTCGCCTTCGACGACGCCACCCACGAGGCCGACGGGATCAAGCCGCGGCACTTTGCCAACTTCCGCGCGGCGGCCGAAGAGGCTGCAATCTCGCGCCTTTACGGCGGCATCCACTTCCGCCCGGCCATCGAGCGCGGACTGACGCAGGGCGAGTGCATAGCCGGCTATGTCAACGCGCTGAAGACGAAAAAGTGAGATATCGGCGGTGAACAGATTCCGAGTTTCGGCCCTCTCGTCGCTTCTTCTGTTTTTGCCACTGGCGGCGGGGGCGCAGGATGAACCCCCGCCCCGTCCCGTCACGCCGATCTTCCAGGAGGAACAGGCGGACGAAAGCGGTGTCAGCACGGTCTATGACGGCGACTGGGAGTTCATGGTTGGCGGAGGCGTCTCCACGTTTGACTGCGACGACGATGGCTTCCCCGACATGCTGTTGCCAGGCGGCTCCGGCAAGTCGGTCTTCTACCATAATGAGAGCAGGAAGGGCGGCGCGATCCGCTTCAAGGCGATGGCATCGGGACTGGAGGTCGACAATCTGCTCGGCTCCTACGCCATCGATATCGACGGCGACGGGATCAAGGATATCGTTCTGCTCCGACTTGGTGAGAACATCGTCATGCGCGGCAAGGGCAAATGCCAGTTCGAGCGCGCCAACGAGACCTGGAACTTCGAGGGCGGAAAGGCGTGGTCGGCAGCGATGGCCGCGACCTGGGAGCGCGGCAACACCTGGCCGACGATCGCCATCGGCAATTACATCGACCCCGAGGCCGACATGGAGCCCTGGGGCTCCTGCACCGACAACTGGCTGCATCGGCCGGAGGCCGCCACGCCGCAGCGGAAATTCGCCAATCCGCTGCCGCTGACGCCGAGCTATTGCGCGCTCTCCATGCTCTTCACCGACTGGAACCGCTCGGGCACGCCGTCCTTGCGCGTCTCCAACGACCGCGAATATTACAAGGGCGGGCGCGAGCAGATGTGGCATGTCGAACCGGGCAAGGGCCCCGTGCTCTATAGCGAGGAGGAAGGCTGGAAATACCTGCGCATCTGGGGCATGGGCATTGCCAACTACGACCTCGATTTCGACGGTTATCCGGAATATTTCCTGACCAGCATGGCCGACAACAAGCTGCAGGCGCTGGTGACCGTGCCGAAGGACGGGAAGGGGCCGGCCGCCTACAAGGATATCGCCTTTGCCAAGGGCGTGACGGCGCACCGGCCTTACACGGGCGGCGACTGGCACCCTTCGACCGCCTGGCACACGGATTTCCAGGACGTCAACAATGACGGTCTCGTCGATCTCTTCATCGCCAAGGGCAATGTCGCCGAAATGCCGGACTTCGCCAGGCTCGACCCGAACGACCTGCTGGTGCAGACGACGAAGGGCAATTTCATCGAGATGGGGCTGGAGGCCGGCATTGCCAGCATGAATGTGTCGCGCGGCGCGGCACTCGTTGATTTCAACCTCGACGGCCTCGTCGATCTCGTCGTGACCAATCGCTGGAAGCCGGCGCAGGTCTGGCGCAACATCACCCCCGATGCCGGCCATTTCGTCGAGATCGGCCTGAAGAATGATGGCGGCAACCGCGACGGCATCGGCTCGTGGATCGAGGTGAAGCATGATGGCCATATCCTCCGCCGAGAGATCACGATCGGCGGCGGCCACGCAGGCGGCTCCCTCGGCTGGCACCATTTCGGCGTCGGCGGCGACACAGAGGTCGAATTCCGCGTCATCTGGCCTGATGGTGTGGTGGACGAGTGGCAGAAGGTGGCAGCCGGCGGGTTCTACTGGGTGAGCCCGAGGAAGGCGGCGGTGAAGTGGGAGTAAGGGGTCTCGACGCCTGCTCGAGATTCGAATCCCATTGCCGGAACAAGCCCAGATCGAAGGGCAGGTGCGGCTCACCTTCGAGCACTGGACACGATGTAATGGACGATTCATAATACTTTTTTGATTTTGCATATGGATCGTCCAGATGGATCCTCTCAGCGATGTGATTGCCCTGCTTCGGCCGAACACGGCCATTTCCAAGCCCATATCCGGTCGGGGCGACTGGGCGGCGCGCTATGCAGCCCACGATGCTCCCGGCTTCACCATCGTCCTGAAGGGCGGGTGCTATGTCACGTTCGAGGGCGAGACTCCCTTGAAGCTGGAGACAGGAGCCTTCCTGCTTCTGCCTACCACGCCAGCCTTCACGCTCAGCAGCCATCCTGGGATGGCAGGGACACCGACAGAGCCAATGGACATGCCGGTTCGTCATGGCGAGCAGGAGGGTGAGGCGGATTTCATGGCGCTGGGCGGGACATTTCGCATCGAGACAGCGAATGCACCGCTGCTGCTGGCCCTGTTGCCGCGCATGATCCATGTGCCGCCGTCGGAGGGTCGATCGGCGCGGCTTGGCCGGCTGATCGATCTCATCGCGGAGGAATGCAGCGGCGAAGAACCGGGCAAGGACATGATCCTCCAGCGTATGCTGGAGGTGCTTCTGATCGAGGCGCTTCGCTCACCTGACACGATGATGAATGATGACCGCGCCGGCCTGCTGCATGGCATGCGCGATCCGGCTCTGGCGCGCGTTCTCGCGGCGATGCATTCCGATGTGCGCGCCGACTGGACGGTGGCAAGTCTTGCCAGCATCGCCGGGCAATCACGTTCCGCCTTCGCAGCACGCTTTGGCGCGGAGCTGGGCTGTGGCCCGATTGAATATCTGGCTCGCTGGCGAATGGCTCTTGCAAAAGACGCATTGCTGCGAGGGGCCAAGACACTCGACCGGATTGCCGACGAGATCGGCTACGAATCCGCCAGCGCGTTCAGCACGGCCTTCCGCAAGCGGCTGGGCTGCCCGCCGGGGCAATTCGCCCGGATCAACCACAATGGCGATCATGGTTGAGTTTCAGTGCGCCGTAAATCCCGTTTTGGACGATTGGAAAATAATTATGGATTTTGGATTATAGATCGTCTCATTCATCGGAGCTAGGAACGAACCATCCGAAACGAATGGAGCTTCCCATGCAAACGATCCTGATTACCGGCACATCCTCTGGCTACGGCCTGGAAACAGCCCGCCACTTCCTCGACAAGGGCTGGAACGTCATCGCAACGATGCGTCGGCCTGACGCCAGCCTATTCCCGTCCTCGCCGCGGCTGCGTCTTTTGCCGCTCGACGTGACAAGTGATGAAAGCATCGCGGCGACAGTCGGGGCGGCCGGGCAGATCGACGTTCTGGTCAACAATGCCGGCATCGGCGTTGTCGGCGCATTCGAGGCAACGCCCATGGCGCATGTCCGCAAGGTCTTCGCGACCAACACGTTCGGGGTCATGACGATGTGCCAGGCGGTGATTCCGCAGATGCGCGAACGTCGGTCCGGCGTGATCGTCAATGTGACGTCGAGCGTGACGCTCGCCGCCAT
The DNA here is from genome assembly GCA_900215285.1 of Ensifer adhaerens. Taxonomy (NCBI): domain Bacteria; kingdom Pseudomonadati; phylum Pseudomonadota; class Alphaproteobacteria; order Hyphomicrobiales; family Rhizobiaceae; genus Ensifer; species Ensifer adhaerens. The sequence goes on along the minus strand of OCMG01000004.1, from coordinate 884,092 downwards.
GCCGCTGGCTGCCGCCTACACCGCCAGCAAACAGGCGATCGAGGGCTTCACCGGTTCGCTGGCGCATGAGCTTGGCCACTTCAATGTCCGGGCGAAGCTGGTGGAGCCTGGCTATGCGCCGACGACGCGTTTTGCGCAGAATACGGATGTGCGGATCGAAGATCTGATCCCGCCTGCCTATGCCGGTTTTGCAACGCCGATCTTCGAGGCTTTTGCGCGGCCCGCCATGACGACGAAGGAAACGGATGTCGCGGAGGCGGTCTGGACTGCTGTTCACGATACGTCAGACCGGCTTCAGTTTCCCGGCGGTCGCGACGCGGTTGCGCTCTACGAGGCGCGTCAACATTAAAGTGGAATTTCTGTGATTGACCGCAAACCGGTCACAGGGCGGCATTGGCTCGCAGGCCGGTGCCGCCTTTTTCGTGGCCCATATCGGGCAAAGCACGAATCCTCTCGCCGAAGCGAGCCATCTTGCGGTGAGAGCAAGCTTGCTGAATCTGCGCGAGGAAATTCACACGCAACCAACAGCTATTCGGACAAGATTTTAAATTAGGGAAGAATGGCGCACCCGAAGAGATTCGAACTCCTGACCCCCAGATTCGTAGTCTGGTGCTCTATCCAGCTGAGCTACGGGTGCGTGCCGCGCGGCGCTTCTTGTGGAAGCGGCGGTGTGGGGCTCTCCTAAAGGGTTGCTTCTCGGAATGCAAGCGGGATTCGGAAAAAAATTTGTATCGGGAGTGTTTTACGAGATGGAGGAGGGGTGCGAGGGGTGGCGGCGGAAGCCGTCGATGGCGATGGGGCGGTCGGGGATTTCGATGCGGAAGAGGGTGCCCGGTTGGGCTTTTTCCACCAGGGCGATCGTGCCGCCATGGGCCAGTACCAGTTCCCGGGCAATCGCCAGCCCCAGCCCCGTGCCGCCGGAACGGGCCGATCCGCGAAAGGCCTTGAAGAGGTTTTCGCGCGCCTTTTGCGGCATGCCGGGGCCTGTGTCGTCCACGGAGATCGACACGACGCTGCCCGTGCGGTAGGCCGAGACGGTGATCTGCTTGATGACCGCATCGTCCTCCGGCTCGTTCATCAGCGCCTGCACGGCGTTTCGGCAGAGATTGTGGATGACACGGAAGAGCTGGTCGGGATCGGCGTCGACCGTCAGATCGTCGGGAATGCGAATGTCGAAACTGATCCCGGCATCGGCTCCGACCCCCGTGAGAACGTCGCAAACGTCATGCACTACGGTTTTCAGGCGCAGAAGCCTCCGCTTGGGCTCGGCCTCGCTTGCCTTGCCGAAGGAGAGCACGCTGTCGGAATAGCTGACCGCGCGATCGATCGTGCGCAGCAGCTTGGGCGCCAGGCGCTTTACCATCGGATCCTCGGTGTCGCCGAGCCGGTCGGAAATGAGCTGCGCCGAGGCGAGAATGTTGCGCATGTCGTGATTGATCTTGGAGACGGCGAGGCCAAGCTCGGCAAGATTCTTCTGCTGGCGCAGGGTCTTCTGCAGTTCCTTCTGCATCTTTTGCAGATGACGGCCGGCAACCGCGAGCTCGTCTGAACCTCTGCCCGGTTCGAAGATGCTGTCGGCGGCTTCCGGCTGCTCTGAAAAGCGCTCGATGCTGTTCGTCAACCGGCGGATCGGGCGTATCATGACGCGGTTGATCGCCATGAAGATCAGGCCTGCGGAAATCAGCGAGACCGCCAGCGAGATGAGGAGCACATTCTGCGAATAGGTGATCATCGCGGCCCGCAGGCTGGCGTCGGCCATGACAACTTCGATCTTCATATCGCTCTTGTTGATCGGACAGAAGACGCGGATGACCCGATCGCCGCCGAAGACGAGTTCGTCGAAGGCGTCATAAATGGCGCGTGGCAGCGACACCTTGTCGAGGTCATATTGATAGTCGACGGTAGGCGGCATGTCGGCCATGGCGATCAGGTGGCGCATTCCGTCCTTGGTCAGCACGATTGCCTTGGTGTCGGTGGCCATCAGCGTATGGTCGCGCACGATTTTGGGGAGGACCACGTCCTTCAGCCCATCAACGACGACAGAAGCTGCCGCGGCCGTATTCAGCCGGTCGGAAAGCCAGTTCAATCGCATATTGGCGATGGCGGGCAGGAAGATCAGGATTTCTGCAAGCGTGACGAAGATGAAGGTCAGCAGGAGCAGACGACCGGATAGCCCGGTCCACGGGCGAAGCTTCGCCTCTTGGGACACGCCAGCCGCTATCGTTTCCTGTCCGCTTTCCTGCACTTGGCCAGCCTCGCGCCGGGCAGTTCCTGCAGCCCGGATCGGCTCGACTATAGCGGTTCGCCGGGCATATACCAAGACTTACTGAAACGCCCGACACGGGGGCCGGGCGCCGAATTTTGCCAAAGGTCGGGACCGCGTCAGAATTCTTCCCAGCCCTGAGCGCCACCCCCGCCGGCCATTTTCAGCGGACGCGGCGCGGAGGCGGCGGTGCGCGGGGCGTGCGTCGCCTGCGTCACCGCTGCGGGACGCGGCGCCGGTTTGGCCGGTGTTGTCGCCTGCGCCTCGGCAAGGCGGAACCAGGCGATCATCTCGGCAAGGCTCGCAGCTTCCTGGGACAGTTTGTAGGTGGCCGCCGAGGTCTCCTCGACCATGGCGGCATTCTTCTGAGTCACCTGATCCATCTGGTTGACGGCCGTGTTCACCTCGGCCAGCCCGACGGACTGTTCCTGCGCGGCTGTCGCGATGGACTGGATGTGACCATTGATGTCCTGAACCTGTCGCTCGATCTTCTGCAGTGCCTCGCCCGTCTTGTGCACGAGGCGGACGCCTGCGCCGACCTCTTCGCCGGACTTGGTGATCAGCGACTTGATGTCCTTGGCGGCATGTGCCGAGCGTTGCGCAAGTTCGCGAACCTCCTGGGCGACGACTGCGAAGCCCTTGCCCGCTTCGCCGGCGCGCGCGGCCTCGACACCGGCATTGAGCGCCAGGAGATTCGTCTGGAAGGCGATCTCGTCGATCACGTTGATAATCTGGCTGATCTCGCTCGAAGCCTGTTCGATGCGCCCCATCGCCTCGACCGCGTCGCGCACGATCACGGCGGAATGGGCGGCGTCGGACGTTGCCTCGCCCACCATGCGGCTTGCCTCCTGGGCGCGCTGCGAGGAGGTCTTGACCACCGCAGTGATCTCGTCGAGTGCGGCGGAGGTTTCCTCAAGCGCCGCAGCCTGTTGTTCCGTCCGGCGCGACAGGTCGTCGGTCGCGGCCCGCAACTCGCGCGTACTATCATCCATGCTGATGGAACTGCCGCGCACATTGCCGATCATGCCAGCCAGGGTCTCGAATGTCGTGTTGACATTCCTTTGCAGCTTGGCAAACGCGCCTTCGAACGTGCCGTTCATCCGGCGAGTGAGGTCGCCTTCCGCCAGAAGCGCCACCGCATTGCCGGCTTCTCCGACGCCGTGATCGACGTTTTCCAGCAGACGGTTGATGTTTTCTGCCAGGCGGTTCAGCTCCGGATGCCCGAAGTCGCCGGAGATCCGCTCGGCGAAGTCTCCGTTAGCGGCGCGCGACGTGGCTTGGGTAATCGCCGTCTGCAACCGTGATACGTTGACGCGCTCTTCTTCCTTCGAAAGGTTCAGATCGCGCATCGAAAGTCCGTTCTGGCGGAAGACCTCGACGGCTCGGGCCATGTCGCCGATTTCGTCGTTGCGCTCCGCGAGCACTATGTTGCGGTCGTAATTGCCCGCAGCCATGGCATTCATCTGGTCGGTCAGTGTCAGGATCGGGTCGGCCAGCGAGCGCTTCGCCATGAAGAAGGCGAGCAGGAGGCCGATCGAGATGCCGATCAGTGCAACGACGGCCACGATCGTCAGCATGAGCGTGCGAAAGCTGGCGACCTGATCGGTGATGGCGGTGAGCACCGTACGGTCAGCATCGACAATCTTGTCGATTTCGGCCTGGAATGCCTTGCGATTGTTACGATTGGCCTCGTTGTTGCCCTGCTTGTTGGCCTCCGCCGTGGAGACTTGCGTGCCGAGACGTGCGGTTTCCGTGCGGAACTCGCGGAACTCCCGCGCCCGCGCCGCCATGGCCTCGAAGGCAGGCTTCTGGTCGGCAGAGACAAGCGGTTCCCAGCGGCGGATCACGCCGTCGATGTCGGCAAGACGCTTCATCAGCCCATCTGCGAACTGCTTTGCCTTTTCCGTATCGGGGGAGGCATAGATGCCGCGAGCCTCCATCACGACAGCCGTGACGAGGCGATTGAGCCTTTCGCCGAGATAGGCGCGCTCGGAGACATTCTGAAATTCGGAAAGTCTCGCATTGTATTTCTCGACGACAAATATGCCGACGCCGCCCAGCATGAACGCCACGACGCTCATGATGGCAACGAGCGAAAGGATTCTCATTTTGATCTTCAACTGGCTCTCCACCCTTCAGGCTCGCATGACGGACATGCCGACATGTTTGTGATAGCCTTGTTCTGTTTAGGTTAGGAAAGGCTTAAAAAGGCATCAACAATATTTCCCCTCAATTCTTGGGGGAGGCAGAATTCGATGAGACGGCGCGGCAGCGAGGCAATTTGCAGCGCAAGGCCTGCGGCAATTGACTTTCAGGCCGATTTATATCAATAAGCCGCCACGTCGATGGAAAGACGGTGCCCTGCGCCCTCGTTCCAGGCGAAAACGCTCCTTGCAAACACTTGCAAATTCAAGAAGGGCCGCACACCGCGGTATTTAAATAAATGTCTACGAAGCGTACCTACCAACCCTCCAAGCTTGTTCGCAAGCGTCGTCATGGCTTCCGCTCCCGCATGGCAACCGCCGGCGGTCAGAAGGTTCTCGCTGCTCGCCGCAACCGCGGCCGCAAGCGCCTTTCGGCCTGACAAGCGGTCCCGCCCGATGGAAACGCACGGGCAGGACGCCTCCAAGCATGAGAAAAAGCCTGCGGGGCGGCTGAAAAGCCGGCCCCAGTTTTTGCGTGTCCGCGAGGGAGAGCGCCGCAAGGGTCCGTTCTTCATCGTTGAAGTGCTCGACCGCCAGGCGCCCGAAGAGCCGCCGCGGGTCGGCTTCACGGTAACCACCCGCCAGGGCAACGCTGTCGAACGCAACCGCATGCGTCGCAGGCTGAAAGAAGTCGTGCGGCTCTCCGCGCAATTTGCAATGAAGCCCGGGCACGACTACGTGATCGTCGCGCATCGGGACATGCTTTCCGCTCCCTTCGAGCGGCTGACCCAGGCCATGTCGGCGCGTATCGCCGGCACTGACATCAAGAAGCGGCCGCGATCGGCCAGCTCGGGAAAATCTGATGGAAAATAACCGCAACTATATCGTCGCGATCGTGCTTTCGGTCCTGATCCTGTTCGGCTGGCAATATTTCTATATGGGCCCCCGCATGGAAGCCCAGCGCCAGGCCGACCTCGCCAAGCAGAGTGCGCAGGACGTGGCAAGCCAGCCGGCTGCCGGAAACGGGGCCACCCCCGCCGCGACGCCGAATGGCGCAGCACCGGCGGCAGGCTCCTCGACCGCAGCCGTGAGCCGCGACGCTGCGCTTGCGACGAGCGGTCGCGTCGTCATCGACACGCCGGATCTTTCAGGCTCCATCAACCTGCGCGGCGCCCGCTTCGACGACCTGAAGCTGAAGAAGTATCGCGAGACGGTGGCCAAGGACAGCCCGATCATCACGCTGCTCAATCCGGCCGAAACGGCTGATGGCTACTTCGTTGAACTCGGCTATATCGGCGGGACTGCGCTGCCCGGCCCCGCCACCGAGTGGAAGGCCGACGCCAACGCAAAGCTGACGCCGACGACCCCGGTGACGCTCACCTACACCAGCCCCGAAGGGCTCACCTTCGCCCGTACGATCTCTGTCGACAAGAACTACATGTTCACGATCAACGACAAGGTCACCAATGGCGGGCAGCAGGCGGCCTCCATCGCGGGCTACGGCCGCGTGACGCGCTACAAGGAGCCCGAGGTTCCCTCGACCTACGTGTTGCACGAAGGCTTCATCGGCTGGCTCGGCGCCAATGGTCTGGCCGAGGAGAAATACAAGGCGGCCAAGGACAAGCCGCTGACCTACGACAAGACGACGACCGGTTGGCTCGGCATGACCGACAAGTACTGGGCCACGACGATCATCCCGCCCCAGAACATGGAATACGACGCCCGTTTCACGCATTTTGAAGACGGAACGCCGCGCTTCCAGGCGGATTACAAGAGCGCGGGCGTCTCGATTGCGCCGGGCGAAACGAAGGAACTGAAGAACCTCGTCTTCGCCGGCGCCAAGGAAGTGCCGGTTGTCGACGGCTACGCCAAGGATGATTCCTGGTTCGGCAAGCTCACCAACGGCGTGATCGGCGCGAAGACGGTCGAGAAGGGCTATGACATTCCGCGCTTCGACCTCCTGATCGACTGGGGCTGGTTCTACTTCTTCACCAAGCCGATGTTCGCGCTGATGGACTTCTTCTTCCATCTGTTCGGCAATTTCGGGCTTGCGATCCTGGCCACCACGATCGTCATCAAGGCGCTCTTCTTCCCGCTGGCATCTAAGCAATATGCCTCGATGGCCAACATGAAGAAGATTCAGCCGAAGATGGAGGAGCTGAAGGCCAAGCATGGTGATGACCGCATGGCGCTCCAGCAGGCGACCATGCAGCTCTACAAGGAAGAAAAGATCAATCCGGTGGCCGGCTGCTGGCCGGTGCTCTTGCAGATCCCGGTCTTCTTCTCGCTCTACAAGGTGATCTACGTCACGATCGAAATGCGTCAGGCGCCGTTCTTCGGCTGGATCAGGGACCTCTCCGCTCCGGATCCGACCTCGATCGTGAACCTCTTCGGCCTGCTTCCCTTCGATGCGCCGACCATCGTGCATCTGGGCGTCTGGCCGATCATCATGGGCATCACCATGTTCCTGCAGATGCGCATGAATCCGACACCTCCGGACCCGGCGCAGGCGATGATCTTCACCTGGATGCCGGTGGTCTTCACCTTCATGCTCGCATCCTTCCCGGCCGGTCTCGTGATCTACTGGGCCTGGAACAACACGCTGTCGATCATCCAGCAGTCGATCATCATGAAGCGCCACGGCGTCAAGATCGAACTCTTCAACAATCTGAAGGGCGTGTTCAAGCGACGAACCAAGGCCTGACGGCCGCGTTCGATCGAACAGGATTGACCCCGGTGCCCCAGGCATCGGGGTTTCTTTTTGTGATCAGGTGAAGGGGCCCTTGCGCGGCGGCAGGGCGGGAACGTTGAATGCCTGCGGCGGCAGGCCCTGAGCCGCACGTTCCACCATCATCTCGAAAGCCCTTTCCAGATGACGGGTAAAGCGCTCGGTGTCGAAGAGCGGCAGGCGAACCCGATTCTGTTCGATGCGGGCCTTCAGAGCCTTGCGGCGCAGCGGGCTGCGGGCGATCGTGACGGCCGCATCGACGAAGGCATCCTCGTCAGGGGCAACCAGGTCGGCGAGACCGATGGCCGAAAGCAGGCTTTCGGAGACGCGTGAGGCGAAATTGCTGCCTTTCAGGGCGACGACGGGAACGCCGGCCCACAGGCAATCCGAAGTGGTCGTGTGGCCGCTATAGGGAAAGGTGTCGAGCGCCACGTCGGCTGCTCCTATACGCGCCACATGCTCGGCATAGTCGGCCCTCGGCATATAGAGGATGCGCGCGGGATCGATGCCCAGAGCCTTCATGTGCGCGGTGAAGTTTTCCCGCGCCGGGCTGGACTGGCACAGGACCCACAAAACCGAGTCCGGAACAGCCTGCAGCACTCGCGCCCAGAGACCCGCGACACGCGTATTGATTTTTGCTGGCTTGTTGAACGAGCCGAACACGATCTTGTCCTCCGGAAGGCCAAGCCTGTAGCGCGGCTGGGTGGCGATCGGCCGCGGACGTCGCTGCCAGTCGTTGCACTGGTAGGTTTCCGGCAGGCGGCAGAAGAGTTCGTGAAAGTACGGCTCGGAGCCATCGGGCAGCACGATCGGATCACCGATGACATAGTCGCAATCGATGCCGTAGCATGTGCCCGGAAATCCGAGCCAGGCGACCTGCACGGGCGCCAGCCCCCGATTGACCAGATCGACGCGCGCGTCGCGCGTATGGCCCTTCATATCAACGAGAATGTCGATCCCGAGGCCACGAATGAGATCGGCGGCTTTATCATCGTCGAGATCACGGATGACGACGAGATTCGGGTAGCGTTTGCGAAATTCGAGATCGCTGGCAACGATATCGGCATCGGAATAGCAGAACAGCGTGATCTCGAAGCGATCGGGGTCATGCGCATCCAGCACGCCCTGGAACAGGATCATTGTCGGGTGCTGGTCGGAGACGTCGTTGCTGAGATAGCCGATACGAATCTTCTCGCCATAGCGATGTGGCCGTGCGCGGCGCGCGGCCCGCATCTGCGGCGTGAAGGGTTTCCCGATCGGCATGTGACGAACAAGGCTGTTCAGTCGTTCGTCGCCGCACCACATGAGATGGAAGAGCGGGTCTTCATTTTCGAATGTCCAGGCCTCGCCCGCCAGCATGGCCTGATGAACCCGGCCATCAAGACGCGACAGTTCGGCCAGCGCCAGGCGCGGCCGTAACAGCTGTCGCAGCGTGAAGAGCGCGTCCACGCCAAGCGGTCCCAGCGCCTGAACCCGACGGATCAGCGCCAGCGCCTTGTTGTCTTCGAAGATCTGGACGCGGATGCGCGCCGCCAGCGTCAGCAGAAGCGGGGCCTGATCCGGCAACAGGTCGGCGGCAAGTTCGTAGAAATGCGCGGCTTCCGGCATGTGGCCGAGGCGGGAATAGGATTGCGCCGCCGCCAGAAGCACCGGCGCCGGCGGATTGCCCTCCGTCAGCAGCAAGGCTGCCCGGGTGAGGCATAATCGCCAGTCGCCCGCGCTGAACGCCTGCAGAATTTCGCTGACTTGATCTTCCGTGCTCATGTCGCCCGTCCGCCGTTTCCATCTTGTAGAAACAGCGGCTTGCGTGAGCCTGAAACCGGCCCGGACGCGTGCTCCGGGCCGGTTTCCATCACATGCCGGCTCAGGCGGCCAGGAAGGCGTCCTTGGTTGCTTCGAAGAAGCTTTTCAGCGTGATCGGCGCCTTGCCGGTCAGCGTCTCGATATCGCTCGTCACCGTGGCGAGCTTGCCGGCGCGCGTATTGGTGTCAAAGGAGAGATAGGTGGGGGCCACGAATTCCGGCACGCCGGCGGCAATCATGCCCTGCAGCAGGCCTTCATCCGGAACATGCACGACCTGGATGGCTTTGCCCATGATCTGGGAGGCGAGCGCTGCGATCTCGTCATTGGTCAGCGCCTCCGTGCCGGTCAGCGTGTAGGTCTTGCTGGAGGTGTCGGAGGAGGCAAGCACGGCGGCTGCGGTGCGGGCGAGGTCTTCGCGCGTCACATAGGCCGTCTTGCCCTGACCGGCAGCCGTGAACCACTGGCCGGTCTTCAGCGCGTTCGGGATCGAGGCGAAGAGGTTTTCCATGTACCAGCTGTTGCGCAGGATCGTGTAGCCCAAACCCGAGGCTTTGATGGCATTCTCGGTACCGAGGTGATCAGGCGCAAACGTAACAAGCGATTCCTCCGGCAGCGGCATCGAGGTGTAGACGATGTGGCCGACCCCGGCAGCCTTGGCCGCGGCAACGGCGGCGGTGTGCTGGCGCAGGCGACGATCAGTGCCGTCCAGGGCATCCGTCGAGACGATGAGCAGGCGGTTGACGCCGGCAAAGGCTTTTTCCAGCGAGGCGGCATCGTCGAAATCGGCGGCAACCGTCTTCACGCCCTTGGCGGCGATGTCGGCAAGCTTCGATGGATCGCGGCTGGCCGCGACGATGGAACCAGGCGCGACGCCTTGCGTTTCGATAAGATGCTTGATGACGAGTCGACCGAACTGGCCGGAAGCGCCGGTGACGAGAAGCGTATCGGACATGAATTCATCCTTTCATGGACTTATGGGCAAGGGCTTGTTTGCCAGAGGCAGAACTGTTCCGGGAAGGCGACAAAAGATGCGTTCCTGCACTGTTGTCTCTTTCGGTAACTAGGGCTACGATATGAAAGTTAGGCTGTAAAGTAGGCAGTGTTTGCGGCCCTGGGCACAGAAAGGTAACCACCCATGAGCAATGTGCAGGCGATCGGCGACATTCGTTCGCGGTTTGAAAGTTTCGACGCGGGAAATTGCCCGGTGCGCGATGTTCTGGGCCAACTGGGCGACAAATGGAGCACGTTGATCATTGGCCTGCTCGGCGAGAAGACTCACCGGTTTGGCGAACTTAGACGCTCCATTCCGGACATCTCGCAGCGCATGCTGACGCAGACGCTCAAGGACCTGCAGCGCGATGGGCTGGTCGAGCGCACGGTCTTTGCCACTGTGCCGCCCAGCGTCGAATACAAGCTGACGCCGCTCGGCCGATCTCTGCTCAGCCCGCTCGGTGTTCTGATCGAATGGGCCGAAACGAATCATGGCGCCATCCGGCTGGCGCGACAGGCCTACGCAGCCGGTAGTGTCTGAAGCATCAGGTGAATTTGCTATTCAATCGATATAAATCGATTGACATGGCCGCATCATTGTTGGGAATAAGGTCTCAAACAGCGTCGGTTTCCGGCATGACCGGGAACGGCGCGACGGCCGGTCGAGCCGGCAAAAGACGACGGGAGAAGAACGTGACATCCAAGCTTGAACAATTGCGCGCAATGACCACCGTCGTTGCCGACACCGGCGATATCGAAGCCGTAGCGCGGCTGAAGCCGGTCGACTGCACGACCAACCCGTCGATCGTCCTGAAGGCGCTCGGCACGGACATGTTCAAGGACGTGTTCGCCGAGGCGATCGCCTGGGGCAAGGCCTCCGGTCGCCCGCATGACGAGGCGGTTGCCGCCGTTACCGATCGGCTCGCCGTTTCGGTCGGAGCCGAGCTGACGAAGCTGGTGCCTGGTCGTGTCTCGACGGAGGTCAATGCGGACCTTTCCTTCGACATCGAAGGCTCGATCGCCAAGGCGCGCGAAATCATCGCCGACTACAAGGCCCGCGGCATCGAGAAGGATCGTATCCTCATCAAGCTGGCCTCGACCTGGGAAGGCATCCGCGCCGCGGAAGTCCTGGAAAAGGAGGGCATCAACTGCAACCTGACGCTACTCTTCTCGATGGCACAGGCCGTGGCCTGCGCCGATGCCGGCGTGTTCCTGATCTCGCCCTTCGTCGGCCGCATCCTCGATTGGTACAAGAAATCGACCGGCGAGGACTATACCTCGGAGACCGATCCGGGCGTCGTATCGGTCCGCGCCATCTACAACTACTACAAGGCGCATGGCGTCAAGACGGTCGTCATGGGCGCATCCTTCCGCAATATCGGCGAGATCGAAGCGTTGGCGGGCTGTGACCGGCTGACCATCTCGCCCCAGCTGATGGACGAGCTGGACGCTGACAAGGGCACGCTCAAGCGCGTCCTGTCGGAAGAAAAGATCACGCCGGTCGAGAAGATCGCGATGGACGAGAAGACCTTCCGCTGGATGCTGAACGAGGACGCCATGGCGACCGAGAAGCTTTCTGAAGGTATCCGTGCCTTTGCCAAGGATCTGGGCAAGCTTCGCGAGATTGTCGCCAAGGCCATGGGCTGATCGACATTCTTCGCCCATCGGGCGGACGATCGAGACACCAGCGAGACAGGGCCGCCTTTGGGCGGCCTTTTGCATTTCCGCCCGGATTGGAAGCAATGCCAGCGAAAGTGGAAACTGGTTTCGCTGGAATTGCTCTAGCCGGCCACGGCCCCGCATGGGGAGCCGGTGGTTTGGCGGCGAAGCGCGGCCACCACCGTCTCGGCTGCTTCGGGCCTGCTCCAGAGGAAACCCTGGCCTGTCTTGCAACCGAGCGCCCGGAGCCGTGCGGCAACGTCATGCGTTTCAATTCCTTCGGCCACCGTCCGCAGCCCAAGCCCCTGGGCCATGGAGATGATGGCGCGACAGAGCACGGCGTTCTTGCTGTTGCTTTCGAGGTCGCGCACGAAGGACTGATCGATCTTCAGCGTGGTGATGGGGAAGCGGGCGATGTAGCTCAACGAGGAATAGCCAGTTCCGAAGTCGTCCACCGTCAGCGAGACGCCAAGCTTCACGATGGCGTCGAGCGTCTCGCTGGTGTTGCTGTCTTCGCCCAGCAGCAGGCTTTCCGTCAGTTCCAGCTCAAGCCAGCTGGCCGCGCAGCCGGTTTCCTCGAGGCTGGCACCCAGCGTGCCGAGAAAGCCGCCAAACAGCAATTGCCGCGCTGACACGTTCACCGAAACCGGTATCGGCGTCTGCCGATCGGCGTTGATGCTGACAGCAAGTCGGCAGGCATCGACCAGCACGCGCCGGCCGATCTCGATGATCTGGCCGGTTTCCTCGGCCATGGGGATGAATTCTGCGGGCGAAAAGGACTTGCCATCCGGCCGAATCCAGCGGCACAGCGCCTCCACACCGTTGATCTCCCCGGTCACCAGGTCGATCTTCGTCTGGAAATAGGCGGTGAACTCGTTGTTGCGCAGTCCTTCATTGATCAGCGTTTCGAGTTCGAAGCGTCGCTCTGCCTGTGCGGCCATGCCTTTATCGTAGATTGCGGTGCGGGCGCGCCCCTCCGATTTTGCCGCATAGAGCGCCATGTCGGCAAAACGGAACAGTTCATTCTGGTCGGATGATTGGCCGAGGCCGAAGGCGATGCCGATACTGGTCGTGATGGCGATGCTGTCGACGCTGACGCTGACCGGCGTCGCCAGCGCCTGGTGCACGCGCTCCGCCACGGTCCAGGCTTCCGCTTCTTGAGCAAGAACGGGCATGATGATGGCGAATTCATCGCCGCCCAGCCTGCTGACATAGCCTTCCTCTCCCACCGCACGAACCAGGCGCTGGCCGAACTGCATAATGAGTTCGTCGCCGACCGCATGCCCCAGCGTATCGTTGACATATTTGAATCTGTCGATGTCGAGAAGCAGCAGCGCGCTGAGGGACTTGGATCGGTGAGCCTCGTCGAGAACAGTTCCCAGCACCATCTGGAAGGAGCGGCGATTGTGAAGGCCCGTCAGACTGTCGCGGAATGCCAGGGCATGAAGCTCTGCCTCGCTGCGGGCAAGCCGCCGCGCCATTTCCATGCGTTCGGTGACGTCGCGACCGATGCCGAGCACCGAATCGACCGCCCCATCGGGTCCGAATTCCGGAAAGAAGCGGATTTCATGAACCGAGGTGGCAGAATTGCGGTCCACGAATTCCAGTTCCCGAGTCACCGATTTCCCGGTCTCCAGCACCGAGTTCACGGCGGCCATGACCTCGCAGGCGGCGGGGCCGTTGGTCAACGCCTTCGGGTCCACGCTCATCAGTTGCTCCGGGCCAGGGTAGTCGATTGCGCTGAAGAACTCCCGCATCGGGCGGTTGGTATGCAGATAGGCGCCATCGCGGCCGAAGCGGATCAACCGGTCCGGAATATTGTCTGCGAGCGAACGATAGGCGAGCTCGCTCTGTTTCAACTCGTTGACCAGCCGCCGCCATTCGGTCGTTTCCCGCGCCGTGCCCAGGATGGCGATCGGTTTGCCCTGGTCGTCGCGAAGCGCCAGTTTCCGCACGTCGAAAAAGCGCGTTTCACCATTGCCGCCCGGCACCGCATGCTCGAATGTCACGATGTCGTTGCTATGGAAAGCCTCCAGATCGGTTCGGTCGTGGATCGGCGCCCTGCCGCCCTGCTCGGTCGCGCGTGACGTCTTGCCAATCAGTTCACCGCTACCAACGCGATTGAAACGGTCAAACATGTCATTGCAAAGAACATACCGGCCGTCCTCGTCCTTCAGCCAGACCATGTCCGGAAAAAGCCGCACCGCAGCGCTCAGCGCGACCTCCGACTTGCGCTTCGCGCCCAATCGCTCGGTCTCGGTACAATCGCGAACATAGCCGGACATGAAGACCCCGGCGGCGCCTTGGGTCACTTCGCCCCTGATCTCGACATTCATGGTCACTTCGCCCAGCGTGATCTCCATGAAGTGGTCGATGCTGCCGCGCAGGCGGAAGAATTCCTGCATCTTTTCCAGGAATGCATTTCGCTTGATCTCGGGCATGCTGGCCAGCGCGGCCTCAAATACCGATTGGTTCAAGGACGGCTCGATAAAGCTGACCGGACCCAACGACCCATAGGCCTGCTCGACAAAAATCCGATTGCCGCGCTCCTTTCGGAGCACGAAAACGATCCCCTCGATGTAACGCGCGGCGTCTTTCAGCCGCGGAGCGCTGTCCATGAAATCCCCTCAAAATCCATTCCGCCACAATTGACCAAAATATTTAGTATTTCCTAAATTGCTTTTCTTCTGCGAGGCAGCGCACCTCTGCGAAGCGGGTTGGAAGGCGGGGTCCTCGCCGGTTTTGCTTGACATTGCGACGCAAAACTTGAATTCCGGCCTGGTGGCACGCTTGAAGCACCCCCGGCTTGAAACCGGGTGCCCGCTGCCGATGAACTCAACTGGCCCGCTGGAGAGACTGATGGAACCGCAAGCCAAGGCTGGAGATGCCGCCCTTTTCGGCAAGCCGTGGGTTTTCATCCGCGGCGTGCCATCGCTGAAATTCCTGCCGCCGGAAGGCCCCGCCGAGATCGCCTTTGCCGGCCGCTCCAACGTGGGCAAGTCGTCGCTGATCAACGCGTTGACGGGCGTCAAGGGACTGGCGCGCACGTCCAACACGCCGGGTCGGACGCAGGAGCTCAACTACTTCGTCCCGGACGGCTATTCCGGAGAAGATGGCGACCTGCCGCCGGCGGCCATGGTCGACATGCCGGGCTATGGCTATGCACAGGCTCCGAAGGAGACGGTGGACAACTGGACCAAGCTGATCTTCGACTACCTGCGCGGCCGCGCCACGCTCAAGCGCGTCTATGTGCTGATCGACAGCCGCCACGGGATCAAGAAGAATGACGAGGAGGTTCTCGGCCTGCTCGACAAGGCAGCCGTTTCCTATCAGGTCGTGCTGACCAAGTGCGACAAGATCAAGTCCCCGGCCGTGGTGAAGCTTCTGGCCGAGACCGCCGAGAAGATCCGCAAGCGCCCGGCCGCTTATCCATTCGTGCTCGCCACCTCATCGGAAAAGGGTGAAGGAATGGAAGAACTGCGCGCCGCCATCGAAACGGCGCTTCGTAGCTGATAAGGCATCGGCCCGCGCTCGGCGCAGGGCCCGCTTAACGCGATGAGCCCGCCGCAGATGGGATGCGGCGGGCTCCGTCCTCGTCAGTTCATGTCGAACCGGCGCGGATCACTTCGGCAGAAGCACATGGTCGATGACGTGGATCACGCCGTTCGACTGCTTGACGTCGGCGATCGTAACATGGGCGACATCGCCCTTTTCGTCAGTCAGCGTGATCTTGCCGCCCTTTTCCTTGGCCTTGAGGATGCAGCCGCCGACGGTCTTGACGTCGTGGGTGCCGCCGTCATCCTTGATCATCTTTTCAATGGCCGAAGACATCGCATCAGCGGCGACGACGTGGCAGGTCAGGATCTTGACGAGCTTGTCCTTGTTTTCCGGCTTCAGCAGCGTTTCGACCGTGCCCTTCGGCAGCTTTGCGAAGGCTTCGTTGGTGGGGGCGAAGACGGTGAACGGGCCCTTGCCTTCCAGCGTCGGAACCAGGCCGGCCGCCTTCACGGCGGCAACGAGCGTGGTGTGATCCTTCGAGTTGACGGCGTTCTCGACGATGTTCTTGTTGGGATACATCGGGGCTCCGCCGACCATCGGATTGGCGGCAAGTGCGATCGCCGGAACGGCGGCGATGCTGGTCACGGTGAGAATACGGATCAGTTTCTGCAACATTGTCGACTCCACTTTGTCTGGGCGTAAGGTCTTACGCCTCATTCTGCTCCTCCCCCACTGCAAGTTTCACGATTCCGCCATATTAGACAGAAGACCGGTGCAGTACTTCGTAGTAATGCAGGAGTTTACCGCTCGAGCATCCAGGCTCATGCGCTCTCTGCATTGGGGTTACGGGAACATCTACGGAGGGAGGGTGAAGGAAGTTTCAAATTTATTCGGATTATATTTTTAGATTGAAACTGATCCAATATCGCCAGGCATCGTATCGTGCGCGCCTCAGGCGCCGATCTTGCCGCTAGCCACCACCGGCCCGGTGGGCTTTCCGGTCGGCGAGCCGCCGAAGGGCTCGAGAGACACGGCCAGCGTCATTCCGTCCTTCAGCCGGTCGCGCAGATCCGAAGGAATGATGATCGAACCGTCTCCCGTATCGGGAACGACGCCGAGCGGAACCGGCGCATTTTCTCCTTCGATCAGCCAGAGTTCGAGCGATTTCGATTTCGGCTCTCCCGCGGCGACCGGTGTCACTTCGAGTTTGCCCGTCTCGCGGTCGAACAGCGTGACCAGGCTGATCGAGGAGGATTGTGATCCGAGCGTTGCTACCACGGGCGCATTGGCCTGTGGCTTGTGGAGCAAGCCCCCTGCGCTGGCGGCAAAGAGAATCGCAGCCGAAAGCGATACCAGCGTCAGCCCGCGCCAGAAGCCGAGCGAATTCCAGATCAGTCGGGGCGCGTCATCCTCTGCAGGCTTGGGAAACAGCTTTGTCTCGACTGCGGGATAGAGCCAGGGCGGCGGCGCTTCGGCGGCATACTCGGTGTTGAAGCTTGCGAGGTTTTCCTGCCAGCGGGCGACGATCGCCTGGAAGGCTTTGTCCTGACGCAGTCGGTACTCGACACGCAGCCGATCGGGCAGCGGCAGGACGCCAAGGACGTATTCGCCAGCCAGCACCTCGTCGCGGCTGCGGTCACTCCTCTTGTTTTCCGGCGTGGTCATCGGTCCATGCACTCTCTCAGTTTGATCAGGCTGCGCCTGAGCCAGGTTCGCATCGTGTTCAACGGAACCCCGTGCAGTCCGGCCAGTTCCAGATAGCTCAGTCCCTCGACATAGGCGCTGCGCACGGCCTCGGCGCGATCCTTTTCGAGTTGTTGCATGCATTCCTCGATCCGTCGGCCTTCCGATGCCAGCACGACCGTTTCCTCAGGGTCGGCATGGGGATCGGCGATGTCGCCGGCTTCGTCCAGCTCGACGCTTGCCTGCCGCCTGCGCCTGAGAAGATCCAGCGCGTGGTTTCGGGCAATTGCAATGAGCCATGTCATCGGTCGGCCCATGTCGGCCCGATAGCCGCCGGCCTTGTTCCAGACCTTTATGTAAATTTCCTGCAGCGCCTCTTCGGCATCTGCCCTGTCCTGCAACATACGTAGGCAGACAGCGAATAGTTTCCCACTCGTCTGCCGGTAAAGCGTCGCAAACGCCTTTCTGTCGGCCAGCGCCACCCCCGCGATCAGCCGGGCTGTCTCTGCCTCATCCCTGTCATCAATCGACGCCAAGAATACCTCTTCCCCGTCGGCTTCAGAATATTCCTCCCGGGATTATTCACATCGCCATGGAAACACACTAAACAATCGCCGACCAATTCCCAAGAGGCCATTTGATGTCCGAGACAGAAAGCGAAATGCAAGCCAGGCTCCTGGCGCAGGCTCTGCCCTTCATGCAGCGTTACGAGCACAAGACGATCGTCGTGAAATACGGTGGTCATGCCATGGGCAATGCCGAGCTCGGAAAGGCCTTTGCCGCCGATATCGCGCTGCTCAAGCAGTCGGGCGTCAATCCGATCGTCGTGCATGGCGGGGGACCGCAGATCGGTGCGATGCTGACCAAGATGGGCATCGAGAGCCGCTTCGAGGGGGGCTTGCGCGTCACCGATCAGAAGACGGTCGAAATCGTCGAAATGGTGCTGGCCGGTTCGATCAACAAGGAGATCGTGGCGCTCATCAACCAGACGGGCGAATGGGCCATCGGCCTGTGCGGCAAGGACGGCAACATGGTCTTCGCCCAGAAGGCCAGGAAGACCATGGTCGACCCGGATTCCAACATCGAGAAGATTCTCGATCTCGGTTTCGTGGGGGAAGTCGTGGAAGTGGATCGCACGCTGCTCGACCTGCTTGCCAAGTCCGAGATGATCCCGGTCATCGCGCCGGTGGCCCCGGGACGGGACGGCCATACCTACAATATCAATGCCGACACGTTTGCCGGCGCCATTGCCGGTGCGCTGAACGCCTCGCGTCTGCTGTTCCTCACCGACGTTCCGGGCGTGCTCGACAAGAACAAGCAGCTGATCAAGCAACTCTCTGTTGCCGAGGCCCGTGCGCTGATCAAGGACGGCACGATTTCCGGCGGCATGATCCCGAAGGTCGAGACCTGCATCGAGGCCATCGAGGCGGGCGTTCAGGGCGTGGTCATCCTCAATGGCAAGACCAGCCATTCCGTCCTGCTCGAGCTTTTCAGCGAACAGGGCGCGGGAACTTTGATCGTTCCCTGACGGCTGTCGCCGTCGTCAAAATGCAGAAGGCCGCGGAATTCCGCGGCCTTCGTCGTTTCAGACAGCGTCAAAGGGTTCAATCCAGCATCACGGGTGCCGCCGGAGCCGCACCGGGCATCTGGATGCGCGGCGGGTTCTTGAGCACCAGGACCCCAAGGATCACGAGGACATAGGCGACGAGATTGTAGATCACCGCGGTCATCAGCGAGGTGCTGTAGGCCGCCACCGGCTGCGCGCCCGACGAAAGCTCAGCCGTCAAAGCCCGGAAGAAGATTTCGCTGACGATGGCCACACCCAGCGCTCCGCCGGCCTGCTGGATTGCCTGCAATGCGCCCGAACCCGAGCCGGCATCCTTGACCGGCACGCCGGCGAGAATGGTCTGGAACAGCGAGGAGATCGAGATGCCGAGCCCGATGCCGGCGATCAGCAACGGCGCGACGAAGACGCCGTAATGCAGCATCTCGCCAAGCCCGCCGACGATCACGCGCAGCGCAAGGATGCCGATGAACATCATGGCGACGCCGGCGGCAATGCGCTGGCGCTGCCAGCGAAAGCCGAGCCGCCCGGAGATGATCGACGCGACCAGGACGCCGATCGAGAAGGGCAGGGTGGTCATGCCCGACCAGAGGGGCGACAGGCCGTATCCAGACTGCAGATAGAGCGCAAAGATCAGGAAGAAGGGCGGCATGGCCGAGAAGAAGATCAGCGACATGATCGCGCCGATCATGAAATTGCGGTTCTTCATCAGGTCGACCGGGAGAAGTTGCGGCGCGCCGGTGCGGCTCTGGCGACGCTCCCACAGGACGAAGGCGAAGAAGAGCAGCACGGCGGCGGCAAGCATGGCGAAGCACCACGGCGCCCAATGGTAGTTGCGGCCTTCGATCAGCGGGAAGACGAGCAGGAACATGGCGGCCGACACGATGAGTATGCCGCCGAAATCGTTCTTCATGCCCGGATTCCCCGGAATTTTCGGAATGAACTTTGCCCCGAGGATCAGCGCAAGGATACCGATTGGCACGTTCATGAGAAAGATCGGACGCCAGGCAAGGCCGGCGATATCGGCACCGATAATGAGGCCGCCCAGCACCGGCCCGATGACCGAGGCCAGACCCGCCGTCAGTCCGAACAGAGAAAAGGCCGTGGCGCGTTCATGCGGTGGGAAGATTGTCTGCGCGATCGAGAGGACCTGCGGCGTCATGACCGCTCCGCCCATGCCTTGGAGCAGGCGCGCGATCACCAGGAACTCGATGTTGGGCGCAAGACCGCACATGATGGAGGCCGTCGTGAAGCAGCCGACGCCGATCAGGAACATGATCTTCTTGCCGACGATGTCGCCATAGCGGCCGAAGGGCAGCAGGCCGAGCGCGAAGGTGAGAATGAAGCCCGCCACGACCCATTCGATGTCGGAGGAACTGGCGCCCATGTCGTGCTGCAGCGTCGGTAGCGACACGTTGACGATGGTAACGTCGAGCAGGTTCATGAAGCTCGCCATCAGGATGATGGCCATGGCTGTCCAGCGCTTTTCATAGGCCGGATAGGGCTGGTGATCGTTCGGAGGGGCCGATGTCATGGGGTTGTCCTGTAAAGGGGCGTCTGGGGCATTACGTTGCAAGGATTGAACGGATGATTTCCTCGCCGACGCTGTCAAACAAGGGCAGCAGTCGTCGCGGCTTGTATTGAAAGGCGACCAGCGCACCAACGATCATGTGCGCAGCCGCCTCGGGGTCGAGAGAGGCGCGAAAATCGCCTGCTTCCTTTCCCCTTTGCAGCACGTTCACGAAGAGACTGAACCAGTGCCGGCGCATCTCACCCACGGTGATGGCAATATCCTCGTCAAAGGCGGCCCGATGGCCGAGCGCATCCATCAACTGGAGCAGATCCGGCTTGCGGAGCATGACCTCCCTATAATCGTGGATCAGCAGCCGGAGTTCCTCAAGCGGGGCTGAATCTTCGCGCACGATCCGCTCATAATGTTCGTGGAATTCCTGGCGCATGGAGCCGGTCACAAGTTCGATCAGCGCCTTCTTCGTGGGCACGTGATAGTGAAGCGTCGAGATGTTGATGCCGACACGCGCCGCGATCTCGCGGGTGCGCAGTCCCTCGAAGCCTTTTTCCAGAATGATTTGACGTGCAGCCGCAGCGATTTCCAGCCGGCGCTCGCCCGTGTTCAGATATTTGTGATTCTCTTCCGTCATCAATCAATCAATTGATTGAATTCTGCGGCGAGTCAAACGAAGTTTTTTGCGACCGCCTGCACTTTTCCGCTTGATCTGGAGCGCACTCCAGAAATTATCAAAGCCGGGTCTCAACGTTTGGGAAGGCGCAAACAGCCATGAAAATCGGCGAACTAACGGAACGCACCGGGCTCAGCATCGATACGATCCGCTATTACGAAAAGATCGGCCTGATCACCCCGCCCTGGCGCAATGCCGGGGGAACGCGGGTCTACGATCCCGATATCCTGGTCTGGATCGACTTCCTCAAGGCGTTGAAGGCGACGGGGATGCCGCTGTCCGAGATGCAGGCCTATGCCGGCATGCGCTCGCGCGGCAACGCCACAGCCGCACCGCGACGGCTCATGCTGGAGAAGCAGCGGGAGATCGTTACGGCGCGGATCGCGGAGCTGACGGATTGCCTCAAGCTCCTCGACTACAAGATCGCCAATTATCATGAGATCGAACGCGCGCATGACCTTGCCGACGAGGCAAAGGCTGAGCGCACCGGCCGAAGGAGCCAGACCCGATGACCACGACCCCCACCTCACAGACCCCGCTTGAACTCGGCGAAGCGCTGAGCCGCCGCCTCAATCCGGACCTTCGCGCCGTGCTCGAGGCCCGCTACGAAACTATCGTGCCGGGCTTCACCGATACGCTGATCGAATTCGCCTACGGCCGGCTCTACGCCCGCGAAGGCCTTGACCTTAAGACCCGCCAGATCGCCACCGTCGCGGCACTGACTGCGCTCGGCGGCCAGACCGGTCCGCAGCTGAAGATCAACATCGACCACGCGCTGGCCGTCGGAGCCTCCGAGACGGAGATCACCGAAGTCATCTTCCAGATGGCCGTCTATGGCGGCATGCCCGCGGCGATCAACGGGCTGAACGCCGCGATGGAGGTCTTTGCGGCGCGGGCGGCCTGAGCCTCAGCCATCGGACGGCCGGCGGTTCTGACGCCGGCCCTCCATCACGGATGCATGCGGGCGCCCTTGGTGATCTTGTCGGCGATCTTCTTCTCCGCCCGGAAGGCAAGGCCGACGAGTTTTGCATCGTCGGGCGCAAATTCGGCGAAGACGGCGCGGTTGGCGGCGTCGTGGCCGGTCGAGAACATGTCCTCCACATAGGCGGCCGCGTCCACTTTCCGCTCCAATGCGCGTCGATGGATGGTGCGCATCAGTTCCGCATCGGCCGCCAGCACGATCATCGGCTGGATGGACATCGGATGATAACGATTGCCGTCGCGATCCACATAGGGCTCGCCGATGAGGTCGGGCGTGGCGGCTGCGAGGCCGGTTGCGAGGAAGGCGGTGACGTTGAGTGCCTGCCAGGCAGCGAGGTCGTCGCGCAGGACAATCACGATTTTGGTATCGAACATATTGGCTCCGAGAGGCGGCTTGCGTAAGCTCATGTGATGGAGATGCTACTAGACGAGCGGACGCTGGACGGTCTTGGACGTTTGTGCGACGGCGCCGACGATGTCGGGATCGATGTCGCCCCGCCTTCCTTCGGGCTTGAACGGATCGGCGCTCGCTTCTTTGGCACGGGCTATGCGCCGCATCGCCACGATACCTATTCGCTCGGCATCACGTTGCGCGGCGTTCAGACCTTCACCTATCGCGGCGCAAGGCGTGCGTCGATGCCGGGTCAGATCATCGTTTTGCACCCCGACGAACTTCACGACGGGGCGGCGGGAACCGAGGATGGTTTGAGCTACCGTATGCTGTATCTGGAGCCGGCTCTGCTTCAGGCCGCATTGCCGCAGGGCTCCGCGAGCCTGCCCTTTGTGCGAGACCCTGTGTTGAGCGATCCGGATTTTCGCCAGACCCTGGCGCTGCTGCTGAACGACCTCGACAGCGAGGTCGAGGCGCTGCAGCGCGATGCCTTCATTGCGGCGACGGCCGACGCGCTTTGCCGGCATTCCGGTTTGCCGGCGCAGCGGCGGACCTCCGCCGACGCGCGTGCCATCAACCGCGTTCGCGCGTATATTCGCGAGAACGCGGCTTCGTCCGTAAGCTCCGACGAACTGGAGGCTCTGTCCGGCCTCGACCGTTTCAGCCTGGCGCGGCAGTTCCGCGCGCTCTGCGGCACCAGCCCGCATCGCTATCTGACGATGCGGCGGCTTGATCTGGCCCGTGCGCAGATCGGCGCCGGCATGTCGCTCGCGGACGTCGCAGCCGCCTCCGGATTTGCGGACCAGAGCCATCTTAACCGGCAATTCAAGAAGGCGTTCGGCATGACGCCCGGCGCCTGGAGCCGGATGATCAACGCCAAATCCGCCTCTTGAGCACTTTCGGTGGTGCGCGCCGCCTCGCATCGTGGCATAAGGCGGTCATGACGACGACGCTTCCCAGACCTTCCCTGCCGAACCCCGCCGATTTCGCCCATGTGCGCGAATGGGTGTTCGATCTCGACAACACGCTTTATCCGCACCGGATCAATCTCTTCGCGCAGATCGACCGCAACATGACGGCCTTTGTCGCCAATCTGCTGGGCATGGAGCCGGCCGAGGCGAAGACGCTGCAGAAGCGGTACTATCACGATCACGGCACGACGCTGAAAGGCCTGATGCTGCATCACAATGCCGATCCGAGCGCCTTTCTGGAAGCCGCGCATGCGATCGACTATTCCGGCATTCCCGCCGATCCGGAGTTGGGCGACCTCCTGAAGGCGCTGCCGGGGCGCAGGTTCATCCTGACGAACGGCACGGTGGCGCATGCTGAAGATACGGCCCGCGCGCTCGGCATTCTCGATCATTTCGACGACATTTTCGACATCGTGGCGGCCGATTACGTGCCGAAGCCGGCGGGCGAGACCTATGACAAGTTCATGGCCATGCACCGCATCGACACGACCCGCGCCGCCATGTTCGAGGACCTTCCGCGCAATCTCCTTGTCCCGCATGCGCTCGGCATGAAGACGGTTCTGCTCGTGCCGGAAGTGTTCGAGACGGGCTTCGTTGAAGCCTGGGAGAAGGCCGGCGAGGATGATGCCCATATCGGCTACATGACGCACGACCTCAAGGGTTTCCTCAAGGCCGTGCTTTAACGGTCAGGCTCACGCCCCGCCATTGCCCGACTGGCGATAATGCCGCTCGACGATGGCCCAGGCCTCCTCCGCCGTCTCGACGAAGTTGAGAAGTTTGATGTCGTCCGGCGCGATCGTGCCGAAATCGGCAAGCGCCTCGAAATTGACGATCGAACGCCAGAATGTCTCGCCGAAGAGAATGAGCGGGATCCGTTCCATGCGGCCCGTCTGGATCAGAGTCAGCGTTTCGAACAGTTCGTCCATCGTGCCGAAGCCGCCGGGAAAGACGGCAACGGCCTTGGCCCGCATCATGAAATGCATCTTGCGGATGGCGAAATAGTGGAAGTTGAGGCTGAGTTCCGGCGTCACGTAAGGGTTCGGCGCCTGCTCATGCGGCAGCACGATGTTGAGGCCGATGCTGGGGGCCTGAACGTCATGCGCGCCGCGATTGCCGGCTTCCATGACGCCCGGCCCGCCGCCGGTGACGACGACGAATTCGCGGTGTTCATACTCTGCAGAATAGTCCGAGCAGAGACGGGCGAACTTGCGTGCCTCGTCGTAATAGACGGATGCCGCCTCGAGGTTCAGCCGCTGCGTCTCGTTCTTCGCCGCCCAGGCCGGGCGACCGGGCTCGGGAATGCGGGCCCCGCCGAAGAGGACGACCGTGGAGCGGATGCCGGCCTCGTCGAGGATCATGCCCGCTTTCAGAAGCTCCAGCTGGAGGCGCACCGGGCGTAGCTCGCGCCTGCAGAGGAAGTCGTCGTCGGCATAGGCAAGCCGGTAGGAGGGCGAGGCGGATTGCGCGGTGAGCGGCACGGCTTTCGTGTGGGCGCGATCTTCGCGGTTGTCGCGCAGCGGTTCCCATTCCTTCTGTTTCGCCTTGCCGTTCCTGCTGCCATTCGCCATTGCTGCACTCTCTTCAAGATTGACGGGCAAGCCCCCGTCGCATAGGACTGACGCCCGGTATCCCGGACGTCGATCCGGTCGATGATAGACAGCGAAGTTTAAGGAATTTCCCATGCACGCAGCCGATCTTGCCGGGCTCGAAAAGACGATCGAAGCCGCCTTTGACAACCGCGACAGCGTCAACACGTCCACGCGCGGCGAAGTGCGCGATGCGGTCAACGAAGCGCTGGACCTACTCGACAGCGGCAAGGCTCGCGTGGCCACGCGCGGCGAAGACGGCGCTTGGACCGTGCATCAGTGGCTGAAGAAGGCCGTGCTTCTCTCCTTCCGCCTCAACCCGATGGAAATCGTCAAGGGCGGTCCGGGCGAGTCGAGCTGGTGGGACAAGGTGCCTTCCAAGTTCGACGGCTGGTCGGCGCTGGAATTCGAGAAGTCCGGCTTCCGCGCCGTGCCCAACTGCGTCGTGCGCCGCTCGGCCTATATCGCGCCCGGCGTGGTGCTGATGCCGTCCTTCGTCAATCTCGGCGCCTATGTCGGCGAGAACAGCATGGTTGATGCATGGGCAACTGTTGGCTCCTGCGCACAGATCGGCAAGAATGTTCATCTCTCCGGCGGCGTCGGCATTGGCGGCGTTCTGGAGCCGATGCAGGCGGGCCCGACGATCATCGAGGATAATTGCTTCATCGGCGCACGCTCGGAAGTCGTCGAAGGCTGCATCATCCGCGAAGGTTCGGTGCTCGGCATGGGCGTCTATATCGGCAAGTCGACCAAGATCGTGAACCGTGCGACGGGCGAAATCTTCTATGGAGAAGTGCCGCCGTATTCCGTCGTCGTCGCCGGCACCTTGCCCGGCAAGCCCTTCCCGAACGGCGAACCCGGCCCCGGCCTCTACTGCGCCGTCATCGTCAAGACGGTGGACGAGCGCACGCGTTCCAAGACGGGGATCAACGAACTGTTGCGCGACTAAGCTTTTAGGCCAAGGGCGCTCGTCGGTTGGAACGGAGAGGTTCCAGGCGCCGGCGCCCCATCCGTCTCCCCCACAAGGGGGGAGGCGAACGTCTGACGTCGTGCGAAATCACTCGGAAAAAACCTTTCCCGAGTTATCCTCCGGTCTTTGCGCCCCATCCCTGTCTCTGGACATCGGCTTCCGGAGAGCCACGCTGACGCGCCGCCCTGATTGGTAGTAGTAAAAAACGGCGGAGCGCCAGCGCGACCCGTCGAGATTGCCAAGGGGAGCCTCATCCGACTCCATTCCTCAAGCGCGGGCCGCCTCGCTAAACCGCCTGCGGAGGCAGACGGGTTCTCTGGCGTAGCCAGGCCGCCGAGCTATTCGCAGCCCATCGGGGGAGTCGTTTCATTGAGGTTTTTGTCTCAATGCCGCCCGCGCCCCCTGATGCAATGTCCCACACGTTACGAGAAATCGCATCAGGCTCTCCTCCCGCCTGGGCCAACCGTCGCTGGCCCATCCGGTGACGGGAGAACGGTAGGATAAGGGGAGTTGTTGAAGGTGTGGAAATACGGCGCGGCAGATTTGCCTCTCCCCTGGTGGGAGAGGAAGGAAAATCAGTATCTTAGCTGCAAGCTAAGTGCTAGATTCTCCAGGTGAGGGGGTAAATTCTTCCCCGCAGCCTTACCCCCTCTCTTGCAAAATCTACGACTTAGCCTGCGGCTAAGACCGTGATTTTGCTTTCTCCCCCACCAGGGGGGAGATTGGAGCGCGAGGCACCCTCAGCCATCCACCTCTTTCGCGAGCGGAATCGCCGGCTGGGCACCGGGCTTCAGGCAGGCGAGCGAACCGGCCTTGGCTGCGCGTGTCAATGCCGCGTCGAAATCGAGGCCGGCATCGAGGCTGGCGACGAGATAGCCGCAGAACGTGTCGCCTGCGCCAACTGTGTCGACCGGGGTTATCCTGAGGCTGGCAGCCTTGTGGACCTTCCCATCGCGCACGGCGACGACGCCATCGGCACCGAGTGTGACGATGAGGGTCTGGCCGGTTTTCGTGGCAAGGTCCTGCATGGCGGCGATCCGATCATCTGCTGAAAGGCCGTTTCTGCCGATCAGCAGCTCGAATTCGGTTTCGTTGGAAATGACGATATCGGCCAAGGCCGAGAGCCGTACCGCATCCGCTGTCAGCGGGGCGGTATTGATGACGGTCGTCACGCCCTTGGCCTTGGCAAGCGTCAGCGCCTTTTCGACGGATACCGGCGGAACTTCGAGCTGGAGCATCAGATAGCCGCCCCGTTCCGTCGCAGCGACCGCTCTTTCGGCGTCGGCTTCCGAGACTTCGCCATTGGCGCCGGGCACAACCACGATGACGTTCTCGCCATCGCCGCCGACCAGGATATGCGCGGTACCGGTCGGAACGGCTGCCTTCTTGGTCAGCGAGAGGTCTGCGCCCCCTTCAGCCAGAAGCGCCAGCGCGTCCCTGGCAAAGGCATCGTCGCCCACGGCACCCGCCATCTTGACGGAAGCGCCTGCGCGCGTAGCGGCGAGCGCCTGGTTGGCACCCTTGCCGCCGGCGGCGGTGGCAAAGGAACGGCCGGCCACGGTTTCACCCGGCTTCGGCAGGCGGTCGGTGGTGGCAATGAGGTCCATGTTGATGGAGCCGAAAACGGTAATCATGCGCGTACTCTCTTATGGCGAATGCGCGGCAGATTGCATTTGCACCTAATCTTCGTCAACCACGCGGAGCTTGAGCATGCCGGTTCGGCTTTCGACCGGGCGTGATGTCGTACCCCGCTCTTCGGCGGCCTGCGCCGGCGAGAGCGTTTCGAATTCCATCTCCTCGATCTTGGCGCCGCGCTTCATCAGCTTGGTGGTCGAAGTGGCAATCAGTTCGACATCCTTCTGCGTCTGGGCGAAATGCGTCTGCAGTTTCTGCACGCGATCGTCGAGGCGGCCGAGATCTTCCATAAGACGGATGACTTCGCCCTGGATGAGATGCGCCTGTTCGCGCATGCGTTGGTCCTTCAGCACCGACTGGATGACCTGGATGGAGAGCATCAGCAGGGAGGGCGAGACGATGATGACGCGCGCCTTGTGCGCCTTCTGCACCACGCCCTCGAAGTTTTCGTGGATCTCGGCGAAGATCGATTCCGACGGCACGAACATGAAGGCGATGTCCTGCGTCTCGCCCTTGATCAGATATTTCTGCGCGATATCGGAAATATGCTTGTCGAGGTCGCGCCGGAAGTTCTGCGCGGCAAGCTTCGCCGCCTCCGGCGAGCCGGCATCGCGGATCGCGTTATAGGATTCCAGCGGGAACTTCGCGTCGACCACGAGCGAGGGCTGCCCGTTCGGCATGCGCACAAGGCAGTCCGGCCGCGAACCGTCAGACAGCGTCGCCTGGAACTCGTAGGCACCCATGGGAAGGCCGTCGGCAATGATCGTCTCCATCCGCGACTGGCCGAAGGCGCCGCGCGTCTGCTTGTTGGAGAGGATGGCCTGAAGTCCGACGACGTCCTTGGCGAGGGACTGGATGTTGTTCTGCGCGGTGTCGATGACGGCGAGCCGCTCCTGAAGCCGGCGCAGGTTTTCATGTGTCGCCTTGGTCTGCTCGGTCATGGAGTTGCCCAGCCGATGCGACATGCCGTCGAGCCGGTCGCCGATCGCCTTGTTGAGTTCGGCCTGACGGGTGCCGAAAATCTCGGCCATGGAGGACATGCGCCCCTGCATTTCGGACTGGGCGCGCACGATTTCGGCAAGGCGGGCTTCCGCCGCCTGGGTTTGCGCGGCGAGCAAGGCGCTCAGCTCCTCCGCTGCGCGCCTGTTGCGCGTCGCGATCAGCATGGCGATGGCGAGCACGACGACAAATGCCGCCGCAGCCAAAACGAGCAGCGTGGCGAGGCTGATGGATTGCCCGAAAAGGCTGAAGAGGGGCGAATCGAAGGAAGAGAGGTTGCTTTGCATAAGCCGAACCTAGCAGATTCGCAAAAATGTTCCACCTCTGTTCTCGCCTTGCCCGATCTTCATCCCCTGCTGAACCGGGCTGGCGCGCACGCTTTAGAAAATGCGCCGTCTCAGACGAGTTTTCCGTCCGTACTTTAGACATTTATTAATTTTGTCGCGTAAAAACTCGCAGTCATTCAGGAACCATTGGACATCCATCATGAGCGATTCGACTTCGACCTCCGAGCTTCGCGAAAGGCTGGCATTTCTCGGGATGGACGAGGTGGCGCTGTCCCGCCTGCGCTCCATGGAGAACGACATCGTCGCGTCACTCGCGCCTGGCCTCGATCGTTTCTATGGCCTGATGATGCAGCATCCGCAGATGGCGGCCTTTTTCCGCGATGCGCGACATGTCGATTTCGCCAAGACCCGCCAGAAGGAACACTGGAGCAAGGTTGCCGCCGGAGCCTTTGACGCCTCCTATGTTCAGGGCGTAACGGCAGTCGGCCATGCCCATGCGCGAATCGGGCTTGAGCCGCGCTGGTACATTGCCGGCTATGCGCTGCTGCTGGAAAGCATGATCGGCCATGTGGTGAAGGCCCGCTGGCCGTCCCGCTTCGGCAAGGGCGGCGCGGAACAGATCGGTTCCGAAGTCGCCGTGATGGTGAAATCGGCACTGCTGGACATGGATTACGCCATTTCGGTCTACCTCGCCGAGCTGGAAAAGCGCCGTGAGGCCGCCGAAGCCGAGCGCCGCCGCAACGAGGAAGCCCAGGACATTGCCATCGCCGCGCTGAACCACGCGCTGGAAGCCATGTCGAACGGCGATCTCGAATACCGGATGGACGAAAGCAGCGACGGGCTGTTTGGCCGCATGGCCCAGAGCTTCAACACGAGCGCCGAACGGCTGCGCGGGACGCTCGGTCTGGCGCAAACCATCACCGAGGAAGCCAGCAGCTCGATTGCCGGAATTGCGGTTTCCGCCGATCAGCTTGCGGAACGCACCGAGCAACAGGCCGCCGGCATCGAAGAAAGCTCGGCCGCGCTGCACGAACTGACGCAGAGCGTGGCAACGAGCGCCAGCGGTGCGCAATCGGCCGCACATGTCGCCTCGGACGCGCTCAACGTGGCGCAGGAGTCCGGCCGCGTGGTGGCCGAGGCGGTGTCGGCGATGGACGAGATCGAGCAGTCCTCGCAGAACATTTCGAAGATCATCGGCGTCATTGACGAGATCGCCTTCCAGACGAACCTTCTGGCGCTCAATGCCGGGGTCGAGGCGGCACGCGCAGGGGACGCAGGGCGCGGCTTTGCGGTGGTGGCGCAGGAAGTCCGCGAGCTCGCGCAGCGCTCTGCCTCTGCGGCCAAGGAGATCAAGACGATCATTTCCGCAAGCTCCAACCAGGTCCGCACCGGCGTGGCGCTGGTCAACAAGTCGGGGACGGCGCTTGAAAACATCACCGAGCGGATTTCGCGACTGAACCGCATCATCTCCGGCATCTCGGTTGCGGCTGCGGAACAGTCGAGCGGCCTGCAGGAAGTCAACCAGGCGATCGCCGCGATGGACGGAATCACGCAGAAGAACGCGCATATGGTGGAAAGCACGTCAAGCAGCACCCATCAACTGAGCGAGCTGATCGACAGGCTGGCGCAATCGCTGCACGGGCTGAAGACACGCGACCCCCGCGAGACCACCCAGGGCAAGCCACAGCCGATGCGCCGCGCCAGCTGATGATTTGCAGCGCATCCAGTTGAAAGGCTCTGATTCATGGGCTAATTGAGGCCCATGACGATCAAGCCCCTTATCATTCTCCCCGATCCGGTTCTCCGCCAGGTTTCCAAGCCGCTGGAGACGGTGGATGCGCGCGTTCTCAAACTCGCCGACGACATGCTGGAAACCATGTACGACGCCCCCGGAATCGGTCTTGCCGCCATCCAGATCGGCGAGCCGCTGCGCCTGCTGGTGATCGACGTCGCCAAGGAAGAGGAAGGCCGCAAGCCGCAGGTCTTCATCAACCCGGAAATCATCGCCTCGTCAGACACGCGCTCGACCTACGAAGAGGGTTGCCTGTCGATTCCCGGCTATTACGCCGAAGTGGAGCGCCCGGCCGAAATCACGGTCAACTACATCGACCGCGATGGCAAGCAGCAGCAACTCGCCGCCGAAGGCCTGCTCGCCACCTGCCTGCAGCACGAGATCGACCATCTCGACGGCATCCTCTTCATCGACCACATCTCGCGGCTCAAGCGCGACATGGTGGTGAAGAAATTCACCAAGGCCAGCAAGACCGGCGGACTGCCGAAGTTTTGATTGGATAGCGACATTCGTTTTGATATCATTGATATCAAAACGAGGTGATGTCATGGGCGATATCCTGATCCGCGATGTGCCGGAAAATTTGAAGCGCGATGTGCAGCAATCGGCACAGCGTGCCGGACGAAGCCTGTCGGATGAGTTGAAGCTCCTGATCAGAAGAGGTCTCGCAGCCGAGCAACTGAAACCGCTCGATGAAGCTGAAGGCACTTATCTCCGGATGCGGGCGGCGTTCTCGGATGCGCAACTCGATGACGCAGAACATTCCGAATTTATGAGGGCGATTGAGGCCAGCCGGAGCAAAGGTTCCGAGCGCGAGCCGCCGGATTTCTCATGATCTTTCTCGACACGAATGTCCTCTCGGATTTCGCGCGCCGGAACGGCGACCCATATGTTCGCGCGTGGTTTCTGCAGCAGAAACCAGAGGAAATGGCCGTCAGCTCCGTGGTCGTCATGGAAATGGCGTTTGGGGCGGAGCGAATCTGGCTACGTGACGGCAGCGATCGCTTTCTTGCAGGCCTAAAAACGCTGATCGGGACGTCGTTTGTGGGCCGCATTTACGATCTGGATCTGGAGGCATCCCTGCTTGCTGGCCGGTTCCGTGCGCAGCGCGAAAAGGCGGGCCGACCGCTCCATGTTCAGGACGCGATGATCGGCGCGATCTGCGCCGTTCACGGCGGAACGCTGGCGACGCGGAACACAAAAGATTTCGAAGGGCTTGATTTGCCGCTCGTAAATCCCTTTGAAGAGCGCTGAATACGAAACTTGGATTTCCGCCATGCCGCTTCGCATCATTTTCATGGGCACGCCCGATTTTTCCGTTCCGGTGCTGCGCGCGCTTCATGCTGCGGGGCATGAGATCGTGGCGGTCTATTCGCAGCCGCCGCGGCCTGCGGGGCGGCGCGGGCTGGAGCTGAAGGCGTCGCCCGTGCATGAGGCGGCGGAGGCGCTGGGCATCAAGGTGCGCACGCCGGTTAATTTCAAGGCCGAAGAGGATCGCGAGGCGTTTGCCGCGCTCAATGCCGATGTGGCGGTGGTCGTGGCCTACGGGCTGCTGCTGCCGAAGGCGATCCTCGATGGGACGCGGCTTGGGTGTTATAACGGCCATGCCTCGCTGCTGCCGCGCTGGCGGGGTGCGGCACCGATCCAGCGGGCCATCATGGCGGGTGACGCCGAGACCGGCATGATGGTGATGAAGATGGATGTCGGGCTCGATACCGGGCCGGTGGCGCTGACCGCGCGCGTGGCGATCGGCGAGACGATGACGGCGGGCGAGCTGCATGATGCGCTCTCTGAAGCCGGCGCGACGCTGATGGTCGAGGCGATGGGGAAGCTCGAAGCGGGCAATCTGCCGCTGACGCCGCAGCCGGAAGACGGTGTTCTCTACGCCGCGAAGATTTCCAAGGAAGAGACGCATATCGATTTCTCGAAACCCGCGCGCGATGTGCATAACCACATTCGCGGCCTCTCGCCCTTTCCGGGCGCGTGGTTCGAAGCGGATATCGGCGGCAAGGTGGAGCGGATTAAGGTGATCGCCTCCGCCCTTGCCAAGGGCGAAGGTGCGGCCGGCACGGTGATCGGCGAGGATGCGACGATTGCCTGTGGCTCTGGTGCCGTGCGGCTCGTGCGGCTGCAGAAGGCGGGCGGGAAGCCGCTGGAGGCGAAGGAGTTCCTGCGCGGGACGCCCTTGCCGCTGGGCTCGAGGCTCGTCTGATGCCCCGCTATTTCCTCACGGTCGAATATGACGGCACGCCCTATGTCGGCTGGCAGCGGCAGGACAATGGCAAGTCGGTTCAGGGGGTTATAGAGAAGGCCATTCTCGACGCGACGGGCGAAACGGTGACGCTGGGCGGCGCGGGGCGCACGGATTCCGGCGTGCACGGGCTGGGTCAGGTGTCGCATTGCGATCTTTCCAAGCCCTGGAAACCTTACGTCCTGCGCAATGCACTGAACGCGCATCTGCAATTGGCCGAAGAGCGCGTTTCGATCCTCGAGGCGGCGGAGGTGGCAGAGCAATACGACTCGCGCTTTTCCGCCACCAAGCGGCATTATCTCTATCGCATCATCAACCGCCCGGCGCCGCTGGCCGTCGAGGCGAACCGGGCGTGGTGGGTGAAGAAGCATCTCGACCACGAGGCCATGCATGCCGCCGCGCAGCGCCTTGTCGGCCATCACGACTTCACCACCTTCCGCTCCGCCCATTGCCAGGCGAAGAACCCGGAACGGACGTTGGAATACCTCGACGTGCAGCGTCACGGCGAGGTGATCGAAATCCGCGCCTCGGCGCAGAGCTTCCTGCACAACCAGATCCGCTCATTCGCCGGCACGCTGAAGCTGGCCGGCGAGGGCAAGTGGACGCCCGACGATGTGACCGCGGCCCTGGAGGCACGGGACCGCACGCGCTGCGGGCCGGTCGCGCCGCCCTGGGGGCTTTATTTTCTCAAGGTGGATTATCGGGACGGGCTGGATTTGCGGACGCCGGATTTGCGGTGACAATACCACCCTCGGCGTCATCCTCGGGCTTGTCCCGAGGATCTGCTACGGAAGAATTTCTGCTGCACCGTCAATTGTTTGGCTTCGTTCGTAGATCCTCGGGACAGGCCCGAGGATGACGGATGAGAGGGCAGCGGCCCTACAGCGAAACCCCGAGAAAATCATTCAGCCACACCGAGGCCAGCATCGACGGGATGACTGACGCGGCCGTCAGCACCGCCGCCTCGCTCCAATTCCGTTTCGCCAGCATGTAGAACACCGCGAACTGCGCGGCGACGATGGCGATGAGCTGCATCTGGAGCACGTAGTACCAGAAGGCGAGCGGCAGCGGCAGGATGAGTTCGAGGATCGCGACGCCGCCGGTGACGAGATAGATCGGGACGTTGAGCCAGTTCATCGTCACGACCATGGGGTCGAAGAGCCGGCTCGTGCCGCGCAGCCACATGGCAAGCCCGACCGTGAGATAGGGCAGGAACCAGAGGCTCAGTTCGATCAGCGCCATGCGCAGATAGAAGAGGCTGCCCGGGACCATGCCGGGCACGGTGTAATCCACGAAAATGCCGTGCCACCAGATCCAGTTGGGGAGCATCAGCGGAAAGCACCAGAGGATCGCCCAGAAGGAGCGGCGAACCCCGCGCTCGGAAAGGTCAAGCCACTGAAAGCCCTGCGGCTTCAGGCTGACGAGCAGCCGGATGCCTTTCAGATAATGCAGGACTTCCTCAAGCGGCGGCATGCGCGGCAAACCACTGGCGGATGAAGGTTTCGTAAATCTCGGTCAGCGTTTCGAGATCGGAAAGCGCCACGCGTTCATCGACCATATGCATGGTCTGGCCGACAAGGCCGAATTCCACCACCGGGCAGTAATCCTTGATGAAGCGGGCATCCGAGGTGCCGCCCGTCGTCGAAAGCGCGGGCTTGCGGCCCGTGACCGTCTCCACCGCTGCCGAGAGCGAGGCGATCAGCGGCTCGTTGCGGGTGAGGAAGACATGGCTCGGCCGTTCCGACCAGGTGATGTCGAAGCGCACGGGTGCGCGGCCTTCGCGAAGCGCGCCTTGAGCTGCCGCCTTGTCGAGCCGGCGGAGGATTTCCGCCTTCACGCTGTCGGCGGTCCAGGTGTCGTTGAAGCGGATGTTGAAGATGGCGCTGGCGCGCGCCGGAATGACATTCGTCGCGGAGTTCCCGACATCAATGCTGGTCACTTCCAGATTGGTCGGCGGGAAGGCGTCGGTGCCGGCGTCAAACGGCGGGTCCATCAGCGCTTGGGTGAGCTGCAGAATGCCGCGCACGGGATTGTCGGCGAGATGCTGATAGGCCGCATGGCCCTGCACGCCATGTACGGTGAGATAGCCCGACACGGAGCCGCGCCGGCCGATCTTGATCATGTCGCCCAGAACATCCGGATTGGTCGGCTCGCCGACAAGGCAGGCATCCCAGCGCTCGCCGGCAGAGGCCATGCGCTCCAGAAGCTTGACCGTGCCATTGACCGCCGGCCCCTCCTCGTCGCCGGTGATGAGAAACGAAACGGACCCTTTCAGCGCGCCGTCCTTCTCGATCACGCGGGCAAGGGCCGCGACGAAACAGGCAACGCCCCCCTTCATGTCGACCGCGCCGCGGCCATACATCATGCCATCGGCAATTTCGGCGGCAAAAGGCGGATGCGTCCAAGCCTTCTCGTCGCCCACCGGCACGACATCGGTATGCCCCGCAAACATCAGATGCGGCCCATCCGCCCCCAGCCGCGCATAAAGGTTCTCGATATCCGGCGTCCCCACATCCGTCTCGACAGCCCGCGTCACCTTGAACCCTAAGGGCTCCAGCATGGAGGCCAAAGCCGTCAAGGCCCCGCCTTCGGCAGGCGTGACGGACGGGCAGTGAATGAGGGCGGCGAGGTTTTCGGCGGGATCGGTAACGCGGTTCTTCATGCCAAGAGGGTTAGCCGATTGGGCCGGGAGTGTCATCAGGGATTTTGGGGGTGCAGCCAACCTCAAAAGCTATGATTGTTTATTGCCGCTCGATCTCGAAGGAGACGTATGGATAAAAAGGTCCCTGTCGACTGCTGCTTGTTCATCCGCCACCTAATGTCGGACATGCAAGAGAGTATCGGATCCTGGGTTCAACAAACAAAGAAATTGCTTTATACTCGCTCATGCCAGCCAATTTCATAGATGCGTAGCGCATCACCTTTAAGTTTGTTAGTCAACTCAGTGATCATCGTTCCCGCGCGTGCGTCATCGTAGGTCGAAACCTCTTTCGCCTCCCTCATGACGTTCTCGAACACTCCTTGCGACAATCTTGCGGAGAGCCGAACGCCCAACACTGTTGGGAATATTTTCTCATAACTGTCACGCACTTGCTTTAGTTCTGGAGCGAAGCTGATGTTACTGAGCAAGAATTCGGGACGCATCATAAAATGTGCCCCACTTCTGGCTGCCGAAGCTGGAGCACCTGCGCGACGAACCTTGCCGTCTTGGGTCAACCACCAGGTTTGAAATCCCCAATGATTACCAGGATTGCCCTCTTTGAATTCGATTCGCTTCTGAAAAACACGAAGAATATGTAGAGCGTCATTATACGCCAGCAGCTTTCCTTCAGCCTTCGCGTGTCCGCTCTCCTGTTTTATTTTGTATATTCTGTCGGATATTTGTTCTAATTCTTCCTTATCAATGCCAACAAGCATCTCGTCGTTTGTCTCATAGGACATCTTAAAGCGCCTAATGAAATATCCAGCTATTTGAGATTTCGCAGTCAGAGATTTTATTTCGCCATAATTTGCAAACTGTCCGATATAGGACCGCCAACCTGCCGGCGAAGGAATACCTTCAGCGGGGGCCAACTTGGAATATAGATATGCGCGTATGAGGAGGCGATCTATATATCCTACAAGCTCTAGAGGTATCCTATGCTCCAGCATAGCGTAATGATTTTCGAATTCAAGAATTTGCGCACGAAGATGCGTTTCAACCTCTTCTACCGCCTTTTCAGTAAGTATAAGCTCCGATCCAGCCTCTCTGAGGATATCTAATAAATTGACCGTTGCTCTGTCCTCAGGTGCCAAGTATTGCTCTGAAATCGCGCGAATTATAAAATCAGTCCCTATATAAAGTCTGAAAGACTTTGCTAGCGTCCTGAAATACTCTACGATTCGAGGCTCGTTTTTCAAAGTTAGCAACAAAATATATGTTCTGCTTAATTTAAGAAGATATTCATGTTCAACAGGTGTCGATTTGTAGAAAGTATCCCTTAATATCATCAAGCAATATCGCCTGATTCTGCCCTTATCTTCAGAAGTGGCGACTATGCGATCGACTATGCTAGATAGGATTTTCGATACATCGGTGTACAACTCGTCGTCACCGTCGCCATCCGTGACAAACTGCGCCATCTGCAGTCCTTGACGCTCAAAGACGCCTTCGAGACTGGAATGACAAACCGATACAACTTCGTTTTGTATGGATGCAGTGTCTTCCTCAGAGAGCGCCTCCAGACGTGCCAAGAAGACATTCGTGACTTGGCTTTTTAGCATGTCATCATCAGCGTTTTCCGCTGCAACTAGCTGGCGGGTTTCGTAAGGAAGACAATACTTCTTTTCGTTGCGATAGAATCTTATTTGGCGTCCGCCAGGCGCATCCTTCTGCACCATCATTTCGAGCCTGTCGTCCAACACGCCGTGAATAAACTGCTTTGCCGCTGGAAGCGTCTGCTCAATGCGCTCAAGCATTTGCTCTCGCGTCATAAATATACCTTTGTCAGGGTCCGTTTCACCAAGGGCCCAGAGAACTAGACTGTCTGCAATAGATTCAAGCAGGCCGCTCTTGTCTCGTCGGTTATCGACTTCCTGCCGAAGGAATACCGCGAGAGTTCGATCGACATATTCCTCGGTCCTTTCTCCGACATCTGCAGCGCCGGGTTTGTAGAGAAATTCGATCGCGGGTTCTAGATATGCGTGAAACGCTGCTTGTATTGCGGGCGTGGCGTTAATATTGACCTCAATAAAGTTTCCATCGCGAATGCGTATTCTGCAGCCAAGTTCGTCACTTAGTAGTCTTTCTTCTTTGTCTATGTCGGGGATAACTTGAGATGACAGATAGGTTAATACTCGAGGATCCCTTCCGTATTCTCGTAAGCGCTTAACCGTTCTCCTTATCTTCGATCTAACTGTTGCCTCTTTTGAAATTTGAAGGAAATTTGTGCCACCTTCATCAAAGAATGTTTCAGGCTCTAGTTCATTATTGTCCGAATCGAAACCTTCCGCTCCGCCATCATGCATCCCGCCCAGCGGCACGAATTCGCGGTCTTGCAATGACCCGTAGAATATCTGGCCGAATTTTTCGAATTGCCATGTGCCCACTTCTGGAAGAGCTCTAAGGACTAGGCGTGGGTCGATATTGGTCATTGCTCACCTGCGATAGTAAACAGAAGATCGAGAATATCGCGATTCGATATATCTACAATCATGCTGCCAAGATTTGCATATTCGGCCACAAATGCAATCAGGCAGATATGGGAGAGGAGTAGGATTAAACCAGTACTCCCATTGGCCTCCCTCCCTTGCCATCCCCACCCCACCCCACTAAATCCCTCCGCAACACAAACCGGAGACCTCGCCCCATGCCAGTCATCGCCATCGACGGACCTGCCGCGGCCGGCAAGGGGACGCTTTCGCGGCGGATTGCGGAAACCTATGGCTTCCATCATCTCGATACGGGGCTGACCTATCGGGCCTGCGCCAAGGCGCTCATGGATGCCGGGTTGCCGCTGGATGACGAGGCCCAGGCTGCCGAGATGGCGTTGAAGGTCGATCTTTCGGGGCTGGATCGGTCGGTGCTTTCGGCGCATGCGATCGGCGAGGCGGCGTCGAAGATTGCGGTGATGCCGTCCGTCAGGCGCGCGCTGGTCGAGGCGCAGCGGGCGTTTTCGCGGCGTCTGCCCGGTACGGTGCTGGACGGGCGCGATATCGGGACGGTGGTCTGCCCGGATGCGTCCGTGAAGCTCTATGTGACGGCTTCGGCGGAGGTGCGCGCCAAGCGCCGGTTTGACGAGATTGTTTCGGGTGGCGGGACGGCGGTTTTCGAGGATGTTCTGGCCGATGTGATCAAGCGCGACGAGCGCGACATGAACCGCGCCGACAGCCCTTTGAAACCGGCGGACGATGCGCACTTGATCGATACGACCGAAATGGGTATAGAGGCCGCATTCCAGGCGGCGAAACGTCTCATCGACGCTGCCTTGTAATCATTTCAGGGAAGACCTTCGTGTTTTGCCTGCATGGCATGCAATGAGCCGCAGACCGTCCCCGCGCCGGATTGCCCTTCTGATAGGGCGGACGTCTTCCTGTGGTTGTCAACAACGCTAACCCCCGGCGCTCGTGCCTCGTATGGCACATTTTGGAGTTTCAATGTCTGCTACATCCAAGATGGAGGACTTCGCGTCCCTCCTCGAAGAATCCTTTGCAAAGAACGACCTCGCTGAAGGTTATGTTGCCAAGGGCATCATCACGGCCATCGAAAAGGACGTCGCCATCATCGACGTCGGTCTGAAGGTCGAAGGCCGCGTTCCGCTCAAGGAATTCGGCGCCAAGGCACGTGACGGCTCGCTGAAGGTCGGCGACGAAGTCGAAGTCTTCATCGAACGCATCGAAAACGCGCTCGGCGAAGCTGTTCTGTCGCGCGAGAAGGCTCGCCGCGAAGAGAGCTGGGGTCGTCTGGAACAGAAGTTTGAAGCCGGCGAACGCGTCGAAGGCGTCATCTTCAACCAGGTCAAGGGTGGTTTCACCGTCGATCTCGACGGCGCTGTCGCCTTCCTGCCGCGCAGCCAAGTCGACATCCGTCCGATCCGCGACGTCACCCCGCTCATGCACAACCCGCAGCCCTTCGAAATCCTCAAGATGGACAAGCGCCGCGGCAACATCGTTGTCTCGCGCCGCACGGTTCTCGAAGAGTCCCGCGCCGAACAGCGTTCGGAAATCGTCCAGAACCTCGAAGAGGGTCAGGTTGTTGAAGGCGTCGTCAAGAACATCACCGATTACGGTGCGTTCGTTGACCTCGGCGGCATCGACGGCCTGCTGCACGTCACCGACATGGCATGGCGCCGCGTCAACCATCCGTCGGAAATCCTGAACATCGGCCAGTCGGTCAAGGTTCAGATCATCCGCATCAACCAGGAAACCCACCGCATCTCGCTCGGCATGAAGCAGCTCGAGTCCGATCCGTGGGATGGCATCTCGGCCAAGTATCCGGATGGCAAGAAGATCAAGGGCACCGTCACGAACATCACCGACTACGGTGCGTTCGTCGAGCTGGAGCCGGGCATCGAAGGCCTCATCCACATCTCCGAAATGTCCTGGACCAAGAAGAACGTACACCCCGGCAAGATCCTGTCCACGAGCCAGGAAGTCGACGTTGTCGTTCTCGAAGTCGATCCGTCCAAGCGCCGCATCTCGCTCGGCCTCAAGCAGACGCTTGAGAACCCGTGGCAGGCATTCGCTCACAGCCACCCGGCTGGCACGGAAGTCGAAGGCGAAGTCAAGAACAAGACCGAATTCGGCCTGTTCATCGGCCTCGACGGCGATGTCGACGGCATGGTGCACCTCTCCGACCTCGACTGGAACCGTCCGGGCGAGCAGGTCATCGAGGAATACAACAAGGGCGACGTCGTCAAGGCTGTCGTTCTCGATGTGGACGTCGACAAGGAGCGCATCTCGCTCGGCATCAAGCAGCTCGGCAAGGACGCTGTCGGCGACGCCGCAACGTCTGGCGACCTGCGCAAGAACTCGGTCGTTTCGTGCGAAGTCACGGCTGTCAACGACGGTGGCATCGAAGTCAAGCTCGTCAACCACGAAGAGCTGACCTCGTTCATCCGCCGCGCTGACCTGTCGCGTGACCGTGACGAACAGCGGCCTGAGCGTTTCCAGGTTGGTCAGATTGTTGACGCCCGCGTCATCAACTTCTCCAAGAAGGACCGCAAGGTAGGCCTGTCGATCAAGGCTCTCGAGATCGCAGAAGAGAAGGAAGCTGTCGCACAGTTCGGTTCGTCCGACTCCGGCGCTTCGCTCGGCGACATCCTGGGCGCCGCCCTCAAGAACCGCGAACAGAACTAAGCTTCTCGCGTTTCATTGAATTAAAGAGCCCGCGTGGAGCGATCCACGCGGGCTTTTTTTGTTGGTTGGGGAACTGAGGGTGTGGCGAAGGCCCCCTCTGGCTGCCGCCATCTCCCCCACAAGGGGGGGAGACGGATGGGCGCACCGCCGCGTTCCCTCGCGAAGGTCATCTTAAGCCGGTTCTTTATCCGGTGGAGGTCAAGAAGCGGGAAATGGGGGCGGCAGGGTCTCCCTCCCCCTTGTGGGGAGGGTGGGGAGGGGTCTTCGCCCCGTCCTCAGAACCCGCCGAACCGCTGATACATATGCAGCGCGCGCTCGGCATCGGTCGGGTTGCGCTTCAGCGGCTCCTCGGCATCGAAGGGGTGTTCCTCGATTTCCGGCTCCTCGCGGCGTTCGGCCTGTTCGCCGTCGCCATGCCAGAGCGACTGGCCATCCTCGCCCGTCATCTCCTCGCCCTCGTCGTCGCCCCCGGCAGGTTCACCGAAGCCGCGGCGGCGGCGCTTTTCTTCCTCTTCGCGGACGAAGGGATAGGGCACCTGGGCGAAAGGCACAGGTTCCGGAAGGCGTGCCTGCGCGGCAAGCGCCAGTTCGGGAAGACGTGCAGGATCGGCTTTCGCGGCTGCCTGCTGGGCGATGCGGATGAGGTGATCGATATCGACTGTCTCGACATCCTCCGTCGCGGCCAGGCGCGAGAACAGCGGGATCACCCTGCCTTCCATGGCGCGCGCCGCCTCATGTGCCTTGCCGGCAATCGCCGGGGCGGGCCCTGCGGGGGCCTCGGGGGCATCTGGCTGGGCCTGCGGGAGGGGTTTGCGCACGCTGTCCGCCGTAGCCTCGGCGGCCGGCGCGAAGGTCTGCGTTGCTTCGGCCTGCTGCGCAAGAGCGGCAACCGTCTTCAGAACATCGGCAGCGCGGCTGGCCACATTGGCGACGACCACGTTGAACCCGCGCAGGACCTGCATGGTCGGCTGGCCTTCTTCGCGATCCACGGGCGCGCTCTGGAGAGGATTGAAGCTGGCCTGTGCCTTTGCTTGCGCCGGAGCCTCGGTTGCGCGCGCACTGGCCGCCGCTGCCGCCTCCGGGCGCGGCGGGCTTGCCGTGCCGCTTGCGGGCTGACGCGCGGAGGATGTCGTCTCCTGCGCCGCGCCCTCGGTCGGTTCGCGGGGCGTCACGGCGGGCTGAGCCTTGGCTTCAGCGTCGACCGGTCGAGTTTGTTCCCCGGTCACGGGGGCGTCGGCAGCCTTCGCGGAAATTGTTGCAGCAGCTTTCTGCGCGGCGATCACATTCGGTGCGGGCGTACTGGAAGAGGTCGCGCCGTTCTGGCCGTAGCTTTCGATTGCCGCCTTCAGGACCTGCTGGAGGCCTTCTGCG
Source organism: Ensifer adhaerens (assembly GCA_900215285.1). Classification (NCBI taxonomy): domain Bacteria; kingdom Pseudomonadati; phylum Pseudomonadota; class Alphaproteobacteria; order Hyphomicrobiales; family Rhizobiaceae; genus Ensifer; species Ensifer adhaerens. The sequence goes on along the minus strand of OCMG01000004.1, from coordinate 842,492 downwards.
CCTGGGTCCTCGGCCATGGCGACAATGCGTGCGGCGGCGGGCGAGGCAGGGTCGGCGAGGGCTGCCGCAAAGGCCTGCGGCTGGATGTCGAGTGCGCCGAGATTGGAAGCCTTCTGCGCAGCCAGCAGCGTGGCAGCAGGCAATTGACGGATGAGGTTCGCGAGCCTGCTGGAGAAATCGCGCACCGTTTCGTCCGGCAGCGGTCCTTCGCCGAGTGCCGTGGCAAAATCGATGGCCAGCCGCGTCAGGATATCTTCGACATCGATCTGCCGGGAGGCAAGAAGCTCGGCGAGCTGGCGCAGCGAGACCAGCGTTTCGCTGGCGGCGCCCTGCTGGCTTGTCTGTGAGGTGGTTGGTGTCGTGGAGTTCTGCGCCTGCCCAACGGCGGTCGGCCCGTCAGGCCGCGCTTCCCTCTGCCCGATGGCGGGGGCTGTGACCGGCTGTGCCGTAATCGAGGCATTGACGGGAGGAAGCATCGGCGCCCTCGTCCTCGTTTGAATGAAGGAAACGCATAAGTCACACGCCTTGAAGCGCGGAGCGATCGTCGCCCGCATCGTCTCGTTTTCCGTCCGTGACTTTCGTCACGGCATCCGGAAAACAAACCTGATGGAGGATGCTATGCCCAAAAAGTTAACAAAAGGTTAACGCCGCCATCCGCCGTTAACGTCTCTGTCATGTTTGGCGCGCAGCCCCACGCTTCAGCTATGCGCGAAAATGTCGGTCTCTTCCCAGCCGAGCAGATCGAGCTTGGCGCGGGTGGGCAGGAATTCGAAACAGGCCTTGGCGAGTTCGGCGCGACCGTCGCGCACCAGCCGCCCCGTCAGCTTGTCCTTCAGCGCATGTAGGTGCAGCACGTCGGAGGCTGCATATTCGAGTTGCGCCTGGCTCAACGTTTCGGCTGCCCAATCCGATTGTTGCTGCTGCTTGGAAACATCGACGTCGAGCAGCTCCTTCAGGTTGTCTTTCAGGCCGTGACGGTCGGTGTAGGTGCGCGTGAGGCGCGAGGCGATCTTGGTACAGAAGACGGGTGCCGTCGTCACACCGAACGTGTGGAAGAGCACGGCGATATCGAAGCGGCCGAAATGGAAGATCTTTTCGCGGTCCGGATCGGCGAGCATCGCAACAAGGTTCGGCGCCTGCTTCTGGCCGGCGGCGATGCGGATCACATCCGCCGTTCCGTCGCCTGGCGAAAGCTGGACGACGCAAAGCCGGTCGCGGCGCGGGATCAGCCCCAGCGTTTCCGTGTCGATGGCGATCGCGCCCGTGTAGCGGGCCGCATCTGCAGCTGAAATATCACCTTCATGATAGCGGATGGGGCTCGTCATTTTTCATCTCCGATTGCGTGCTGGAAACGGCTATAAAGCGAAACGCGGTTCGCGTCCAATCGACTGGACAAGCGGGCGTGTAATCCCCATATCTTGTTGCACATCGGTGTGGGCGGGCAGCGATGACAGGAAGAGAAAATGTTGAAACCAGTCATGCGCGCCATTGTCACCCTCGCTCTCATCTTTGCCGGCGCATCCGTGTGCTTCGGGGCTGAGAAGAATATGTTCAAGGATCTTCCGGGCGTTGCGCCTCCGAAGGGCTTTTCCACCGACTGGAAGGAGCGACCGGGCTGCACCTCGCAGATCGTCTCGCCCTATTATGAGGGCCACCGGCAACTGCCCGTGAGGATGTATTCCTGCAAGAACGGGCTCGTCACCTATGAGAGCACGATTTCGCCCGGCTTCAACCCTCCGGCTGGTGATCCTTATGTCCATGGCGAGAACATGCAGGGCTTTCCCGGTACGCCCAATTGACCGGATGGCGGCGCAGCGGGGACCGGTTCAGGGCTGGCCCTCCAGCGCGAGTTGAGGCGTAGCCAGCGTCTCGAAGGCAGGGCGCGCCAGCAGATAGCCCTGCATGAGGCCGGCGCCCAGCTCCTCCAGAACCGCTCTTTCGCCAGCCGTCTCCACGCCTTCGCAAAGCGGCATGATGCTCATCTCCTCCAGCATGCGCAACGTGTGCTTGACGATGATGCGCTTGGTGGGATCGGTGTCGATATTGCGGATGAGTTGCATGTCGAGCTTCACGATGTCGGGGCGGAACTTCGACAGCAGCGAAAGCCCGGCATGGCCCGCGCCGAAATCGTCGATCGCCGTGCCAAAGCCGATGGCGTGGTAGGTCGCCAGGATACGCAGCACATGGTCCGTGTCCATCTTTTCGTCTTCGGTGAATTCGAAGATGATGTTCTGGAGCGGGAAATTCAGCCTGTCCGCAGTGGCGAGCGTCTGGCGAATGCAGGCACGCGGCTCATAGACGGCGTTCGGCATGAAATTGATGGAAAGCTTCAGGTTCTCGTTGGCGGGGTAGAGGTCGGCCGCCATGCTGATCGCTTTCACCCGGCATTGCTGATCGAAGAAGTACCGATTGTCGTCGGTCACCTTGGATAGCACGCTATAGGCGCCTTCGCCCCTGGGTCCGCGCACCAGCGCCTCGTGTCCGAATGTCGTCCGTGTGCGGATATCCACGATCGGCTGGAAGGCAATGGAAAACGGCAGGTCAAATGTCTCGCCGCTCTGGCAGCCTTGGCATCCGGTCGACATGACAAACCCCTGGTCGATATCCGCGTCACGGGACTGAAAAGACGCGCAATGGCTTCGTGATGAACGCCACCAGACAAAAACCTCAGAGACGTCGGTTGATCTTAGTTCGGCAGCATTGATGAAGTGTAAAATGACGTCTGACCGGCTTTGGTCCTGCCGCGGACTTCCGGAGAGATATCAAAAATAAAAAACAAAAAAGCCCGGAAAACCGGGCTTTTTGGGCTGTTTCATCAAACGTGAAACGGGAATTGGTGCCCAGAAGAGGACTCGAACCTCCACACCCTTGCGAGTACCAGCACCTGAAGCTGGCGCGTCTACCAATTCCGCCATCTGGGCGACGGAGTGCGATGTAGTGGGAGCCGTTGCTGCTGTCAACCACGTTTTTGAAGTTTGTGCGACAAAGTGAAATTTCGGCTTCAGGCTTCGCCCCCGTCAGGCGACGGGCGATCGGTGTGGCCGAGATCGCGGTCGGGGTCGATGACGTCGCGGATGCGCTGCTTGAGCTCCTTTGGCCCGGGAAAACCGCCGTCGCGTTTGCGTTCCCACACCACATCGCCGTTGACGCGGATTTCGAAATTGCCGCCGGTGCCGGGAATGAGCGCGACCTCGCCAAGATCCTGGCCGAAGGTGGAAAGCAGTTCCTGCGCCATCCAGCCGGCACGAAGCAGCCAGTTGCACTGGGTGCAGTAGAGAATCGTCACGCGCGGTTTGTCGCTCATCGGGCAGCCTTTCGAATCATTCGGTCGTATTTCAGCGGAAGGGGTGGGCAGAGACTTCCCAAGCCGGAAAAAATGCTTATGACAAATTCCATCTTGTTTTCAACAAAGGCGTCCCATGACCACGTTTGATGTGCTGACGGTCGGCAATGCGATTGTCGATATCATTTCCTCCTGTCCGGAAAGCTTCATCACCGATAACGGAATCGTAAAGGGGGCCATGAACCTCGTCGATGCCGACCGCGCCCAGTTTCTCTACAGCAAGATGGGCCCCGCGCTCGAAGCCTCGGGCGGCAGCGCTGGCAATACGGCGGCCGGCGTGGCCAATCTGGGTGGCAAGGCCGCCTATTTCGGCAAGGTTGCACGCGACCAGCTTGGCGACATCTTCGCCCATGACATCCGCGCTCAGGGCGTTCACTTCGAATCCAGGCCGCTGGAAGGCGCACAGCCCACCGCGCGTTCGATGATCTTCGTCACGCCGGACGGCGAGCGCTCCATGAATACCTATCTCGGCGCCTGTGTCGAGCTGGGCCCGGAAGATGTCGCGCGCGATGTGGTGGCGCAGTCCAAGGTCACCTATTTCGAGGGCTATCTGTGGGACCCGCCGCGCGCCAAGGATGCCATCCGCGAATGCGCCCGTATCGCCCATGAAAACGGCCGCGAAGTGTCGATGACGCTGTCTGACAGCTTCTGCGTCGGGCGCTATCGCGACGAGTTCCTCGACCTGATGCGGTCTGGCACGGTCGATATCGTGTTCGCCAATCGTGCCGAGGCGCTGGCGCTCTACGAGACGGAAGATTTCGAGGCGGCGCTAAGCGCCATCGCGCGCGACTGCAAACTGGCCGCAGTCACGATGAGCGAGGAAGGTTCGGTGATCGTACGGGGTGAGGAGCGCGTCTACGTGCCGGCCATTCCGGTCGACAAGGTCATCGACACGACGGGCGCCGGCGACCTCTACGCTTCGGGCTTCCTCTTCGGCTATACGACGGGTCGGGATCTGGCCACCTGCGGCGCGCTCGGCAGTCTGGCGGCCGGCATCGTCATACAGCAGATCGGGCCGCGCCCGCGCATCTCGCTGAAGGACGAAGCAAAGAAAATCGGCCTTATTTGAAGGCTTCGCCGGGATAGGCGCCCCAGACTTCCCCCTGATGGAGCCAGCCTTCGGTTCCATCAACCTCCGCCTCGCACCAGTCGCCGGTGCATTCCTTCAGCTTGACGAGGACGCCGGGCTGGAGCTTGGCGATGACGTTGGAGTCCTTGGCGGCGCTGCGGCGCAGGTTCACGAAGATGTTGTCGCCCTTCGCCTCCATCCAGGGCGCGGCGACTGCGGTGCGCTGGCCTGACAGCATCGAGTGATAAACCCAGCCTTCCGTTCCCTCCGCATCGCGGATACGGCGCCAGTTCTCGAATTCGGCGATGATTTCTACCGGCAAACCGGGGCGCATATAGAGCCAGGAGGCCGCATACTCGGTCCCCGGACCGACGCGCATGTTCACGCGGCTCGCCTTGAGGCTGGCAAAGCGTGGCAGCGGCAGGCCTGTCGCGGTCTTGGAAGCGGGCTGAAAATCGGCGGCCTGAGCCACTGCAAATCCACTTGCAAGGAGGAAGATCGTAACGAGAATCTGCCGGGAGACGCGATTGCAAACCATTGCGCTGAATTGCCTGTGTTCTGACATTTGACAAGGGTGCGACCGAAAGACCTGTGCGAAGACGCCTATCGCGACGTTCGGGCGCGAGAAAGGTTTGTCTTCGCTGACGGGTCTGATAAAAATCGGGACGACACCAACGGTCCGGACTGCGGCTGAGCCGCGCTCCGCTCTGAAGGTAGCGACAACTTGGTTAAAGACCTCTGAACAAGGCGATGAAAGCCGATGACAACAAGAAAAAAGCCCAAGGTCTACATCACCCGCAAGCTGCCCGAAGCGATCGAGACGCGCATGCGCGAGCTTTTCGACGCAGAGCTCAATCTCGATGACCGGCCTCGGACCCAGCCCGAACTCGTGGCGGCGGTCAAAAGTGCCGACGTGCTGGTGCCGACGGTGACGGACCGCATCGACGCGGCGCTGATCGAGCAGGCAGGGCCGCAGCTCAAGCTGATTGCAAGCTTTTCCAATGGCGTCGACAATATCGATGTCGAGGCCGCGGCGCGAAAAGGCATCACGGTGACCAACACGCCGAATGCGCTGACGGAAGACACGGCCGACATGACGATGGCGCTGATCCTGGCGGTTCCGCGCCGGCTGACCGAGGGCGCGCGCGTGCTCACCGACAATCACGGCGAGTGGGCCGGCTGGTCGCCGACCTGGATGCTCGGCCGCCGCATTTTCGGCAAGCGCATCGGCATCATCGGCATGGGCCGCATCGGTACGGCTGTCGCCCGCCGCGCCAAGGCCTTCGGTCTTTCGATCCACTATCACAATCGCAAGCGCGTCAGTCCGCAGACGGAAGAAGAGTTGAACGCGACCTATTGGGACAGCCTTGACCAGATGCTGGCGCGCGTCGACATCGTGTCCGTCAATTGCCCCTCGACGCCGGCAACCTTCCATCTCCTGTCTGCGCGCCGTCTCGAATTGATGCAGCCGACGAGCTTCATCGTGAACACCGCGCGCGGCGATGTCATCGACGAGGACGCGCTGATCCGGAGCATCCGCTCCGGCAGGATCGCCGGCGCAGGCCTCGACGTGTTCGAGAAGGAGCCGAGCGTCAATCCGAAGCTTCTCAAGCTCGCCGAACAGGGCAAGGTCGTGCTGCTGCCGCATATGGGTTCGGCGACGCTGGAAGGCCGCATCGACATGGGCGACAAGGTCATCATCAACATCCGCACCTTCTGCGACGGTCACAGGCCGCCCGACCGGGTGCTGCCTGCCCGCATCTGAGCCGCCGCTTCCCGCGACCTTGGGGTGAGGGCGCGGCCGACGGGAAATTAATTGACGTTTACGTCAAGGTTATGTAATCGGAAGAAGGCTTGAATGGCCGCTACGAGCATCTATTTTAGCTTGTAGACGGGAGGAAACGCCACGCCGAGGAGGCGGGGCAAGTCATATGGGAGTTGACATGTCGCAGGCTGCCACGAATGAAGGTACGGAACTCGACCGGCCCTGGCTGAAATCCTATCCGCCGGGAATGCCCGTGACGATTGCCCCTTCGCCCTATCGCTCGCTCGCCGACATGATCGAGCAGAATTGCCGTAGATATTCGAACCGCGTCGCCTATGACGGCATGGGCAAGACGCTCACCTATGCCGAGCTGGAAAAGCTCTCCGGCAAGGTTGCCGGCTGGTTGCAGGCGCAGGGGCTGAAGAAGGGCGATCGCGTCGCCATCATGATGCCGAACATCCTGCAGTATCCGGTGGTCGTCAGCGGCATCCTTCGCGCCGGCATGGTGGTCGTCAACGTCAATCCGCTCTATACGCCGCGCGAGCTTGAGCATCAGCTCAATGATTCCGGCGCCCATGCCATTTTCGTTCTCGAGAACTTCGCCACAACGGTCTCTGCCGTGGTGGCCCGCACACAGGTCAAGAAGGTCGTCGTCGCGTCCATGGGCGATCTGATGGGCCTCAAGGGCCATATCGTCAACTTCGTCGTGCGCAAGGTGAAGAAGCTGGTCCCGGCCTGGTCCATTCCCGGCCATGTTCCCTTCAAGTCCGTGATCTCCGCCAACCGGACCCTCTCGCCGGTCGACATTGCCCCCGGTGACATCGCCTTCCTGCAGTATACGGGCGGCACAACCGGTGTCTCCAAGGGTGCAACGCTCCTGCATTCCAACCTGCTCGCCAACATCACGCAGAACGTCATGTGGATGAAGCCTGCGGAAACCCGCAAGGCGTTTCCCGATCAGCTGATCTATGTCTGCGCGCTGCCGCTCTATCATATCTTCGCGCTGACGGTAAACATGTTCATGGCGCTGGAACAGGGCGGGTTGAACATCCTGATCGCCAACCCCCGCGACATTCCGGGCTTCGTCAAGGAAATCAGCCGCTACCGGTTCAACGTGCTTCCGGGCCTCAACACGCTGTTCAACGCGCTCGCCAATAACGAGGATTTCAAGAAGCTCGATTTCTCGAGCCTCATGCTGACGCTCGGTGGCGGTATGGCCGTGCAGCGCCCGGTCGCCGATCTCTGGCAGAAGGTGACAGGCTGCTTCATCGCGGAAGGCTACGGCCTTTCGGAAACCTCCCCCGTTGCCACGACCAACCGCGCCGACGGCACCGAATATACCGGCACGATCGGCCTGCCGGTGCCTTCGACCGACATCGACATCCGCGATGACGACGGCAACACGCTGCCGATGGGCGAGGCCGGCGAAATCTGCATTCGCGGCCCGCAGGTCATGGCGGGCTACTGGAACCGGCCTGAAGAGACCGCCAAGGTGATGACGCCGGACGGCTTCTTTCGCTCGGGCGACATCGGCGTGATGCAGCCGGACGGCTATGTGAAGATCGTCGACCGCAAGAAGGACATGATCCTCGTCTCCGGCTTCAACGTCTATCCCAACGAGATCGAGGAATTCGTCGTCACGCTTCCCGGCGTCCTGGAATGCGCCGCCATCGGCGTGCCGGACCCGCATTCGGGCGAAACGGTCAAGCTCTTCATCGTGAAGAAGGACCCCAATCTCACTGAAGCCGACGTCAAGGCGCATTGCGCCCAAGGCCTCACCAACTACAAGCGCCCCCGCTACATCGAATTCCGCGACAGCCTGCCGAAGTCGAATGTCGGCAAGATCCTGCGCAAGGAACTGAGGGGCTGAGATCCAGGGAAGCCGTCAACCTCGCAAGAGGGCGGCGACGTCGGGTGAAATGCCTATCGCGAAGGCCGCCGTCCGACTCTCCGCGGCGGCCTGTTCCTCGGTTTCTACTTTTGGAAAACACGCAGCCTTCGGGTACGCGTTCGACCGAATGCCATCGGGTGAAGGCGGTCTAACGTGGAGCGCGGCCAAGCTGAACGATCAGATCGTCCGCGCCCTTGCGTATTCCTGCACGGGCGGCATCGAGCTTGCCGAAGCTTTCGAAGACGTTTGCGGCCGCAGGATATTGCTTGCTCACATAGGCCCGAAGCAGGCTATTGGATGCGCCGTCATGAATTTCAACTGCGTAGCTGACTGAACCCGACAGCATTCCCTGCTTGTCGCGAACGGTCTGCACCGTATTCATTACCGCGCCCGCCGGCACCAGTTTTGACGCCGTTCCGAGGACCGGCACATTGGTCTCGACGCCCGTCAACGTCACGCGGATACGCAGCGTGTTCGGCCCGGGTGTGGTTGCCGCGGTGAATTTGGCTTTCAGGGCGCTCGCGAACTGCTCCTGCATATAGCCGGCCAGTTCCGCCTTATCCTTGTCGGCGACATCCCGGAATTGACCGTCAGCGCCGGCATAAATCACCACCGGATCGAGGATGAAGGCACCGTATCTCGACCAGTCGGTGTTGCTTGCGACATAGGCGAAGGGCACGTGCCCGCTCTTGTCTTGCGGATTGGCCGCGAGTTGCGCTGACGATGCGAGCCCCTGGTAGCGAACGGGCTGTGTCGCACATCCCGCCAAGCCCAGTGTCATGACGAGAAGGGCAAGCGGCATCTTCGATAGTCTCACCATGGGGCTCCCTCGCCTTCGCCACGTTCCAGGCGCGATCGAGCGGAGTGACGCTCTGCAAGCCACCGATCGCGCATCCATGTAACCCGGCGGCGCCGCAAGGTCAACATTATTAGACTGATTAGTCTATTAATTTGCCTGAAGCTCTCAGGGGCGGTGTTCCGGTGCGGCGTTTTCGTGCGGAGCATCTTGCCCGCCGAAGGACGTCAGGGAGCCGAAAGAGGCGGAAGGTTGCCGGCGGCGGTCCGATTTCATAGAGTATTCCGTCTAGTTTAAGGGAAAATGCGATGCGCAAGGTCGACCCAGCCAAGCACGCGGAGAAGCGCCAAGAAATTCTGGAGGCTGCCGAGAGGTGCTTCACACGCAGCGGGTTTCATCGCGCCACGACGTCCGCGATTTGCGCCGAGGCCAATATCAGCCCCGGACATCTCTTCCATTACTTTGACAGCAAGGAATCCATGATCGCGGCGATCACCCGCGCCCGTCTCGACGACGCCATGGTGCGTAGCGAGCGCGTAATGGAGGGTGCGGACCCCTTTGGGAGCTTCGTGAAGGGCATAGAGGATGTCCTGCTGGCCAAAGGAGAAATGAAGAACGCCTTGTTATTGGACATGCTGGCAGAAGCCAGACACAACCCCATCATGGCCCGCATCGTTCAAGAAAACTCTCATCAGGGGCGCGCCGTTGTGGCGGCATTTCTGCACAAGGGCCAGCAAGACGGGCGGGTCGATGCAAATCTCGATCCGGAACTCGCGGCAGCGATTCTCATCAGCGTGATCGATGGTTTGCAATGTATCGCCATCCGTGACCCGGAGATCGACAAGAACGCAACTGGCAGGCTGCTTCTGACGATGCTCCTGCGGCTGTTGGCGCCGCCTGCTGCGGCTGACAACCGGTAGTCATGTGAGAACGGACGACGATGGTCCTTGTAGCGGCAAGGTCCATGTCAGTCGCCGCCGCGAGATGACGGCGGCGGCGAAAGCACTTGCGTATTACGCTGTGCTTCCCGATTTCGCGAGCATGACCGCGATAGCCGCAATCACTCCCACTCTAATGTTTTTCCCGCCGCAAGCCACTGATTTCGCTGAATAAATCCTTTATTCCATGCTTCTGCGCCGAAACATAGGCCGTCAAAATCTTACAGTTTTGATTCTAAAGGGAAATCCCCTCGAAAATTTTTTTGTGTGGTTTCGGTATCTATCGATGCCGACGGGCCCTCCGGGGCCATTTGCGATCAAGTGATGCATCGCTCGGCCGCTACAAGAAGTACCGTCACTCCCATAACAGAGTCTTCTCTCCTGCGCGAGCCTGACGGCTCGATCACCGCGTGCTTTCAACGAGGGCGGTCTAACCGGAACTCTTCAGCCGGTACATCCACACGCCACGTCGAGAGCGGATGTGCGACACAGTCGTGGTCGTAGTGGTCTAGGCAGCAATAGATCTCGCTGACTGGCATGGTGGTGACGTAAACCGCACAATCGGTGAGATCGTAGTACGTGGCGTGATGTGCAGCGTACCAAATCGCCTTATCGAGGGAGGAGGTCCACGACATTCCCATTGTGTGGACAGGCCCGGCGCACCCTCGAAACAACGTCACGCGATCTCCGGCAATCTGCGTTACGGGCTTGAGCAAGCGTAGCCGTTGCCGATCACAAGCGTCGAAGATCGCTCTGATCGTCTCGATCCCATAGGTGCTGAAGTGCGAAGAGTGGACATAGCAATCGAGCCATGCCGGCTCCAACGCCCGTAGCTGCGCAAGCGCGCGATAATTGCGCACGATGAAGTCGAGAGCATCCGAGGGAATATGGCCTTGGAAGTTTTCGCCACGCAGGATCGCAGCTCGAACATGCTGAGCGTCGTTCTCCTCGATACCGGCAAAGTCGAGCAAGTCTAAAGTGGATGCCACGCTCATGCCGGCATCACCGCCGGCTCTGCTGGCAAAGCAACAATGTTGTCAGCCCCGAACCAAGCCGTGAGGCGGGCCATCGCATTCGTACTGAGCACCTGTGTAAACAAGAGAGCTAGGCGGACCTTGGGACGAGAGCATGCAACGTAGAAGAGGTTGCGGTTGTTCTCGAAGAAATCGATCTTGTCGACGGGCGGACCCGGCTCAATCCATTCAAGCATCTGGCCGAAATTATACTTATTCCATCCGCGACCAACGATCACCAGCACGTTCTCAAACTCCGCGCCTTTGACGCCGTGCTTGGTGGCGAAGGGGGTGTGCCCATCGATGAAACGGTCGAGGGCGATCAGTTCCTTATAAGGGACCGCACGCAGCTTCCGAAGCTGAGTAGTGCGGCGAGACTCTCCTTCCACCGGTTCAGGGCCGGCATCAGCTAGGCGCCGCTCGGCTTCCTCTACAGGCTCGGGAAGGCGCATGTGCGGCTGCGCGGCGATGAAGTCGACAACCTCACCGATCGTCCCCGATGTTCGTAGCGCGATCAGTGCGGTCATGGCCTGTGTCCACGCTATCTTGTCCCCGTGCTTATGGATTTTGGGCGTCCCGGTTCCAAAGCATCCGAACATTTCACCGTAGCGCTTCTCCTCGAAGGCAGCGCACGCAGGCTCCAACTGGTCGGCCAGAAACTTGATGTGGGGATCGTCCTTCTTCAGCCAGGGATCGTTGAACTGGCCATAGATCGGCGGGATGCTCGAATAGCCCTGCTCGCGAGCAAGGACGCTGTGGCTGAGCATGAGAATCTTGGTTTTCCCAACCGCCAGGTCCCAGCCATCTGCCGCGAGCTTATTCTTGATATGCGCGAAATACGCCCTTGCCGCATCGGGGCTCGTATCACCGGTCCAATGCCCACCGCCTTGTCCAGTCCGCCTGACACCGGGCCAGAGGTTGGTGTGAAACACACGCGCTTCGCCCGGGATGGCAGGATCACGAACCATTTGCGGCAGCGCGGGCCGCATTCGATTGAGAACCTGGACGATCGGGTCGGTGGACCGGAAATTCGCGTTCTTGTCGATCACTTCCAGCGCCGCGTGCTCAACTAGGCCGCAGCCCTCGCCATAGATCTTTTGCCAGTGATCGCCGAACAGACCGAGCTGCGGACCTTGGCCGGCGTCCAGGAACCACGCCTTGATCGCATCGACAAAACCGGCGTCAGTGTCTTGGTACTCGTCGATGAGCAGGATGGGATAACGCGCCGTCAGGACCGATCGGAACTTCGGATAGGCAAGCGCCTGCATCATCAGCGCCAGCACGTCGTCATGCCGAAGTGTCACCTGATGGTCGCCGACGCTGGGATACCCCAGTTCGTAGTGGATGCGGCGGGCTCCGATGCCGCCGACCGGCTCGAGGCGTTCCGCCCAACCCTCAAGCGTGGGAACGAGCGCACGCAACGTTGATTGAAAATCGTGCAGAATGGACCAGCAAAAGCCGTGGATTGTATCGGGACGCACGGCAGGATGGGCCTGAACGCGCGAGATGATCTCGTCCTTCGCGACGTTGGTGTAGGTGATGCAAGCGACCTGCTGCCCGCTACGAAGAAGCTCGGCACCCCGACGGTCGATCAGGCGACGGAGCGCTTTATCGAGCGAGTACGTCTTGCCGGCACCGGCACCAGCTTCCAAACGGAAACTGCGCCCATCCTCCAGACAGGCGAACATCCGTTCAAGCGCGACGCGCCCGGCTGCGTCTGCAGGACTCTCCGGTTCCTCAGCCATTCTCCCCCACCTCAGCCACATTCACCGCCACGCCGGCGGCGTCTGCCACGATTTTGACTGCGACTGCCGGAGCCGGGGCTACGGGTGCAAGATTGCCCTCCGCCAGCCAGCGCAGCCCCTCAGCTATATATTGGGGCACATTCCAGTCCGTATGCTCGATCGCGTGCTCAAGTGCGAAGGTGGATTTCTTCTGATCCCCAGCCAGCGCATAGGCGGCCAGCGCTTGGTCGCCGTCCAGGGGGAAGCGCGCAGGATTGGCCAAGATGAAGGCGTCCTCAAAGCTTCGGCCGCACGGTCCCCCGGCCACTTCCGGTATCTGGAAGGCGACGCGCCGAACGCCTGTGGTTTTGTCAGGCGCATTCTTTCCCAACAGCGCTTCGGGCGAAACATCGTCTCCGAACCAGGCTTTCAAACATCCGTTGCTGGTGAACACGCCGTCTGCCACCGGCACGGCCACTCGCTTTCCAGCATCGTTGGGCTTCACTGCGTCGATGTCGGTGATGATGAGGGTGCGCAATTCGAGGAAGGACAGGAGATCGAAGAAGCGGTGGGCATAGGCGCCACCGACCTCCATCACTGTGAGGTACTGGCTGCCGAGCTGCGGTTGGCCGGCGGCTGCGCTGTCGGTCTTGCGGATCATGGCCGGAAGTAGGATGCGCTCCGCTGTCCCCTCGATCAGGACCGCCTTGTCGGCGAAAAACAGATCGCACCGCGTCAAGGTTAGGTACTGGTGCAGGAACTCGCGATCGGGCTCGGGGGCGCTGCCCATGCCCTTACGCAAATCCTTCACGAGTGAACGGCGCATGCCTTCACCATCCGGAATCGAAAGGAAGTAGCGCATGGCCTCGAACCGCGCTTCGTTTGCCATGTGGGGAGAATGCGTGGTGACGACGAACTGGACCGGCCACGGCCGGTTCTCATTCAGCTGGGCGATGAAGGCGCTGGTGATCTGATCGAGCTGCCGGATGAAGACCTCCTGCATCTGAGGATGCAAGTGCGCCTCCGGCTCTTCAATGAAGATCAGATGCACCCCGGCCGCGGTCGGCGTGGCCTGATATTCGCGGAAGAAACGCAGCAACTGTAGCAACATATAGACTAGGTTGCGCACGCCGAGCCCATTGTAGGTTTCGGGCAGGGTCATGCCGTTGACGCCGACGTAGCGAACCTTGGTGTGATCGTTCAGCAGCTTCTCGACGTCGAAGCTGGTCTCGGTAACGAGGCCCGGATCGGATAGGCCGGGATAGCCGAACAGGTCGAACGTCGGCAGGAGTGAGGTGAGCTTAGCATTGAAGCCGGCATGTAAGTCGCCCTGGATTTGCTCCACGGCTTCCTTAAGCTGCTCGGCCGTTGTCCGCTTCTCCGGATCGACTGGATCGGTCAGCGCAGATTGAAAGAGCACTTCCACGACCTTCCCCAGAACGTCCCGCTCTCGATGCGTGTCGTCGTCGAGGCCGCGCTGCGCGTTAATGAAGCCGCCTCGGATCAGCGTCGTGAGCGTCTTAGGCTCCAGCGATTTTCGATTGGTCGGGTCATTAGGATCGACGGCCTCCAGCGATGCCGCGTAGGCAGCTTGCACGCGGCTACCCAATATCCGAAATAGGTTCCGGCGGTTGATCGCCACATCATCGCCGACGGCAAGGTCTGTGAAGAGCGCTGCAGGCGCGGTTGGCCTAGGGCCATAGGTAAGAACGAGTCTTGCGTCGGTGCTGTCCGGATCGAGATCGACGATGCACCCGCTCAACGGGCCGAGGTCAGGAGCGTCAATGTCGTAGGTGATGTCGATCGTAATCTTGATGGATGGGAGGAGTGCGACGACATCGGGCGCAGGTGCTCCTGCGTTGCGTGCTTCAAATGCCGTCCAGAAGCACTCGTGGCAGCCCAGGGAAAAGTCCTCGATCTTGAACGATGGCACCCTATCGCCGAGGAGCCTCCGGAACAGCTCCGCAATTGACGTTTTGCCGCTGTTGTTCCGACCGACAACCAACGTGGTGCGATCTTCGAACCCCACCGCGACATCGCGCAAGAGCCGAAAATTTTCGATTTTTACTTCCTTGATCCGCATCAGGCCCCCCGTTCTTTATCGCACCCTTGGCACCTCGACTTTGCGGCGGGCAAGTGCCTCTGCCCATTGCCTCCCATAACGCCCTCGGAAGCACCCCTTGAACGTCAGAAAAATATAGCTTATTTTCTGACACATGAGAACCCCGGCTGTATCTGTTCCTGATCGCGTGATGAGGCGTGTTCGCGCAAGCGGACGCGGCAGCGTCTTCACGCCCAGCGACTTCCTGGCCGTTGCCGCCCGCTCATCCGTCGACCAGGCTCTCTCCCGGCTGGTCAAGGGCGGTCAGCTTCGCCGCCTCGCGCGTGGGCTATACGACTTCCCCAAGGTACATCCGAAGCTCGGGGCACTCTCGCCAGCTCCTGATGACGTCGCCCAGGCGCTTGCTCGGGAGACCGGGTCGCAAGTACAGATTGCGGGCGCACGGGCAGCGAACGCGCTCGGCCTCTCGACGCAGGTTCCTGCCCAGAGCACTTACCTGACCGATGGTCCCTCCCGACGCGTCGTGCTGGGCAAGCGTGTCGTTGATCTTCGTCACGCCTCCCCCAAGCATCTCATCGCGCCGGGAAGCCCCGCCGGGACGGTCGTTCAGGCCCTTCGCCATGTCGGCCCCGTGCGCGCGGCGGATGTGGCGCAGGTCGCGTCGCGGCGGCTTTCGGCCAACGACAAGAAAACGCTGGCTTCGAGCGCCGTTCAGGCTCCAGCCTGGATGCGGCCGACCCTTGTCTCGATCGCCAACGCAGCGACGGCCGACATCGATGGATGAGGTCGCCCGTCTTCCTGCCGGCGATCGCGCCGCTCTCTTCGGGGAAACCGGCGCCGGCCGAGGTGTCGCCGACACGATCATCGAGAAAGACTTTTGGGTTTGCTGGACACTCAGACGACTCTTCGACCTGCCGAAGGGGGCAACAGCGACCCTCGTCTTCAAGGGTGGCACATCGCTCTCCAAGGCATTCGGAGCCATCCGGCGTTTCTCGGAGGACATCGATCTTTCGTTCGACCGGGCTGAACTCGGCTACACCGGCGATCGCGACCCCGAGAAGGAGGGGATCAGCAAGAAGCAGGCGGCCCGGCTGATTGACCATCTCGTCGGCGACGTCGAGCGTCACATCGCCGAAAAACTGCTCCCGGCGCTCCGCGCCGCGATCGTCGACCAACTCGGCGAGCCGGCCAACGGCGAGTGGACGCTGGAGATCGATACTACCGACGCGCAAACGGTCAACTTCCACTACCCAACGGCGCTGTCCACCGCCGAATATGAGGGCATGGCGTACATCACCCCGCGGGTGAAGCTCGAACTCGGCGCACGCGGCGATCCCTGGCCGACGGAGGAGAAAATCATCCGCCCTTATGCGGCCGACGACTATCCCGATTTCTTCGAAAAGCCCGACACCAGCGTCATCGTCCTGTCGGCACGGCGCACATTCTGGGAAAAGGCGACCGCGCTTCATGCCGAGGCGCACCGCCCCATCGGCGCGCCGTCACCGCAATATTTCTCGCGGCACTATTATGATCTCGCCATGCTTCTCGACACCGGTGAGGGGACGGCGGCGGTCACCGACTTCGAGCTGCTCGCCCAGGTCGCCAAGCACAAGGCAACGTTCTTCCGGTCGGGATGGGCCAGCTACAACACCGCCCGCCCTGGGACACTGCAGCTCCTCCCGAACGAGGCGCGCGTGAAGGATCTACGCGCCGATTACCGAGCCATGGCGCCCATGATGTTCGACGAGAGCCCGCCACCCTTCAATGACATACTTGCGAAGATCGCGGCCATACAAGAAACAATAAACGCATAGCACGAGGCTGCCTCGGGGAGGAATTCATCAGCTCGATACGTTCCATTGATCTGCGCTTGATTGACGACCTCGTGGAATTCGTTCGAGGCCGCGGCTACGTGCTAGATTTTTCGGATTCGAGTTTCTCACAATTCTTTGCCGCGGAGTTGGATGTCGATATCGATGATCCGATCTACGCCGAGCACGGTGGCTCCAAAGGAAAGCGGCTGCGCTGCTTCCTTCAAAAGATCGATGACGCGACCGCCGCCCGTACCCTGCAAGCGCTGTGGGAACATCGCACGGAATGGCTGACGCGCATGGGGCAACAGGACCCGGTCCTTAACGCTAAAGGCCGATACCTGACGCTTCTTGCCCGCCTCACCGGGCAGCCGTCCGACGACGCTGGTGCCCAGTCGCAGCCAGCTTTCAACTGGCGTCTTCTCGCTGAGCTGCGCGACGAACTCGTTCGGGTTGAAACCTTGCCACCGCATGAGCGCGGTTACGCCTTCGAAGCGTTCCTTCGTCGCTGCTTCGATGTCGCCGGCCTGCGGGCACGCGAACCTTTCCGTAACACAGGCGCACAGATCGACGGCAGTTTCCTGCTGGCGGATGAAACTTACCTGCTTGAGGCGAAGTGGCACTCCTCGCCCACCGGCGTCGCCGACCTCCATGTTTTTCACGGTAAGCTTGATCAGAAAGCGGCTTGGGCACGCGGACTTTTCGTCAGTCACGCCGGCTTCACATCCGAAGGGCTGACCGCATTCGGCTCTGGCAAACGGCTCATCTGCATGGATGGCCGCGATATATACGACGCGCTGGACCGCCAGGTCCCTCTGAAGACGGTGCTTGAACGCAAGGTGCGAAGGGCCGCGGAGACGGGCCGCCCGTTCATCCCGGTGAGGGAGCTTTTTGATCAGAACGGGGGGAACCGATGATCCTGACTGACAACGAAACGAAAGTCGATCTCCTCAACAACGAGGCGATCGCCACAACGATCATCAAGCTCCTGCGGGACCGGCCCGACCAGCCTGTGACGATCGGCGTGCATGGCGACTGGGGCGCTGGGAAATCGAGCGTCCTCGAGATGATCGAAGCCGGCTTCGAGTCGGAATCGAAAGCTCTCTGCCTCAAATTCAACGGATGGCGCTTCCAGGGCTTCGAAGACGCCAAGATCGCGCTGATCGAGGGGATCGTCACCGGACTGATCGAAAAGCGACCGGCGCTGACAAGGGCGGGCGAAGCCGTGAAGGACGTCTTCCGCCGCATCGACTGGCTCAAGGTCGCGAAGAAGGCCGGAGGTCTCGCCTTCACCGCCTTTACGGGCATCCCCACTCCCGACCAGATCAACGCGATCGTCGGCACGCTGGAAGGCGTCCTCTCCGATCCGGCGAAGCTCGCCACCAAGGATAACGTCCAATCGGCGATTGACGGCGTGAAAGGCCTCCTGAACGAGAAGGATGGCGAAAGCGCCAACGTTCCCGAGGAGATCAACGCGTTCCGAAAAGCATTCGACGACCTCTTGGAAAAGGCCGGTGTCGAGCAACTCGTCGTCCTCATCGACGACCTCGATCGCTGCCTCCCGGACACCGCGATCGAGACTTTGGAAGCGGTCCGTCTCTTCGTCTTCACATCACGGACGGCGTTCGTCGTCGCTGCCGACGAGGCGATGATCGAATATGCCGTGCGCAAGCATTTCCCTGATCTGCCGGATACGACCGGCCCGCAGACCTACGCCCGCAACTATCTTGAAAAGCTGATCCAGGTTCCGTTCCGCATTCCGGCTCTCGGCGACACCGAGACCCGCATCTACGTGACCTTGCTGCTCGTCGGTGCTGAACTCGGCGATAACGATCCCGCATTCAACACCCTGATCGGCGTCGCGCGCGAGCGCCTGAAACGCCCATGGACCTCGGGCGCGCTCGACTCGGCTTCGGTGAGGGCCGCGCTTGGCGCCAAAGCATCCCGTGCGAACAACGCCCTTGCACTCAGCGACCAGATCGGCCCAATCCTAGCCAGCGGCACCAAAGGTAACCCGCGTCAGATCAAACGCTTCCTGAACACCCTCGTCCTGCGCAAACGGACGGCGGAAGCGCGCGGCTTCGGTGATGATGTGAAGCTGCCCGTTCTGGCGAAGCTCATGCTCGCTGAACGCTTCATCCCCCGCCTCTTCGACCAGATCGCCGCCGCCGCGGCTGCGGCAGCCGACGGAAAATGCCCCGACCTGGCGGCCCTGGAGGCTACCGCCACCGTCAAGGAAGACGACAAGCCGAAAGCCAAGCTTGCCAAACCCGCCGCAAAGGACGTCGATGCCGCGAAAGCTGCCCCCAAGCTTGAAGCCGTGAAGCCGTCCGAGAGCGCGATGCTCGGAGAGTGGCTCTCGTCCCCGGCAATCAAGGCCTGGGCAACGGTCCCCACAATGATCGGGGACGAGGATCTGCGCCCCTATCTGTTCGTGGCGAAGGACCGGAAGGACTATTTCGGCGCCGCGTCTGTGCTCGGGCATCTGGCGGCGGTCGTCGAGCAGCTCTTCGGCGGCAAATTCGCCGTCCAGGGCCTTGAAGCCGATCTCAGGCGCCTCGCTCCGCCGGAGGCCGCACAGGTGTTCGAAGCCGTGCGCGGTCGCATCGTCGGCGCTGACGCATTTGAGACCGAGCCACCGGGCGCAGCCGGGCTAGCGGTGCTCATCAAAGCGCATCCAACGCTTCAGGGTGAGCTCGTCGAATTCCTGGACGCGCTGCCCCGGGACAGGCTAGGCCCCTGGGTTTGCGGCGGCTGGGAAGGCGTCCTTAAGGACGGCGACGCCGTCCAGCGATTTGATCGCTTGCTCCAGACCTGGGGCAAGGAGGGCGGAGCCATGCTCAAAGCTGCCGCCAACGGCGTCCTGCGTACCCGCCAGGGAGGACGCTGATGGGTACTTCCAGTGCGTTCGGCGGCCAGGGCGGCGGCACCCCGCTCGTTCCGAGCTGGCTCGGCGACGTTGGCGCGCCGCCGGCCGCGCCCGATGTTGCGCCGCCCGATCCCGGTCTGGCGCCAGACGGCGCGCCCGCCGATGGCAACCCGCCAGCCGCGCCAGCGGTGCCGCCGGTCAGGCCTCCCGTCCCGCCAATCGCCGACCCGACGCGCTTCTCGGCAGCACGCAATAATTTCTCGCGGTTCGCAGGCTCCGGAGGTGATGACCGCCGCAGTCTCGGCCGCGCCGTGTCGCACTATGTGAATTCATCTTCTGGAGGCGCCCGGACGGCTGCGGCCAGGATGGGATCGGCGCGGGGCGCAGGAAGCCGCCTCCTCGGATTCCTGTCCGACGCCGTGGCGCGGGGCGCCACGGAGGCGTTGCGTTCGCTCAATCTCGACGGCTTGGCTGGCCGCCCCATCGAGGAGATCTTTCTCGGCCTGGCCGACTACGTCTGCCCTGACGGAGGCTCGATCGACGAAGGCATCGCGCGCGAAGCTTTCATCGAGACGATCGCCGACCTCGCCGGCGCGGGCATCGCGGATCTGGACGGCCTCACCGCCGAGCAGATGCAGACCGTCTTCGAACTTTACGCGACGAACGCCATCGAAGCCCGACTGTGCAACGACATCGGCGCGCGAACGGTGACCCTGCCCAGCGACAGCCGCGAAGCCGCGCGCGTCCAGGCCCAGCTCAACGACTTCATCAGGCGGGGTGTCGCCGACGCCCTCACAACCGCCAGAGCGGCTGCCGCGGCGCTGACTCCAGATCGCGTTCTCGCCTTCGTCGGACGCATCTATGAGCAGGCTTTCGGTATCCTGCAGATCATGGGCGATGCGGCGGCGGAGGGAGCATGAGACGACATCTTATCACGGGCCGCTACGGGCCTGGCGACCGCAGTCGAATGCCGCTCGGTGACGGCGAGGAGGAAACCCGCCTCGATCTAGTGGTCGGAGAGCGCACCCTGGGGCACGGCATTGGACGTGCGCTTGCCGATCTGTCGCGCCTCGGCGTCTACCCCTCGGAGGTCGGCGTCGATCTCCTCGTTCTGGCGGCGCATGTTCACGCAGCGGACACCCGCGTTTCACGCGACAGTGAATCGCAAGACGGCTGGACCCGCGAGTTGCGGCTCATCGTCCCGGTGGCCGAGCCCGATCGTTGGCAGGCGGCCGCGCCGATCTTTGTGCGACTTCTGAATTTCCTGACGGGTGATCGCTGGTCGTTGGGTTTCCGGGCACGGCCTGGACGCTTCGCGAGTGTTGCGGCGACACCCCCCGCCCGGCTCATTGGCGCCCCATTCGATGACCTCGCTCTCTTCTCGGGCGGTCTCGACAGCCTGATTGGCGCTATCGACGCTCTTGAGGCTGGACGCACGCCCCTCCTCATCAGCCATGCGGGCGAAGGCGCCACCAGCGAGGCACAGACCACGATCTTTGATACCTTGAAAGCGCATTACCACGGCAGGGCCTTCGATCGGCTCCGTATGTGGATGGCCTTTCCCGACGGCTTCGTCCGAGCGTCGGCCGGCGAGAACACTACCCGGGGAAGGTCTTTCCTCTTCTTCGCTCTTGGGGTCTTCGCGGGCACCGGGCTTGATGGGGCGTTCACCCTGAAGGTGCCGGAAAATGGGCTGATCGCCGTCAACGTGCCTCTCGATCCGTTGCGGCTGGGCGCGTTGAGCACCCGCACCACGCATCCTTTCTACATTGCGCGTTGGAACGACGCGTTGACAGCGCTCGGCATCCTTGGCCGGATCGACAATCCCTATTGGGACCGGACGAAGGGGGAGATGGCCGAGGACTGCGCCAATCCCGCGCTTCTCCGGAAACTCACGCCGTCATCTCTTTCCTGCGCCTCGCCGACGAAGGGCAGATGGCAGGGTCACGGTACACAACACTGCGGCTACTGCCTGCCTTGCCTGATCCGTCGCGCCGCGCTCCTGAAGGGGATGCACCCGGACACGGACACTACGGTCTACACCGTGCCCGATCTCACCGCGCACGCGCTCGACACCCGCCAATCGGAAGGTGTGCAGGTTCGCTCATTTCAGCTCGCCATTGAACGTCTCCGCGCACGGCCTGCGCTCGCTCCAATCCTGATCCATAAGCCCGGACCGCTCTTCGATGAGTCTCCACAGCGCCAGACCGCGCTCGCGGAGGTTTACCGTCGGGGGCTTGAGGAAGTGGGGGCGCTTTTGACTGGCGTCAGGACGCGGCCCGGATGAGTGAGGCATCATCGATCGCCGGCGTGGACTTCCACTGCCACCTCGATCTGTATCCCGATCACCAGGCCGCCATCGCAAGAGCGGAAGCCGCACGGATATACACGCTGACGGTGACGACGACGCCGAAAGCCTGGCCGCGCAACCATGAGCTGACACGGCATACCCGTTACGTCCGCGCAGCCTTGGGGCTGCATCCCCAGCTCGTCGCTGAACGCTCGAGCGAATTACCTTTATGGGAGCGCCACCTGCCGGAAACCCGCTATGTTGGCGAGGTCGGGCTCGACGCTGGTCCTCGTTTCTACAAGTCGTTAGACCTTCAAAAGCAAGTATTTCAGCGCATCCTCGAGCGATGTGCAGACTCCGGCGGCAAAATCCTGACTGTCCATAGCGTGCGGAGCGCTCCGGCAGTTTTGGACATGATCGAGGCGTATCTTCCGTCCGAGCGCGGGAAGATCGTCCTTCATTGGTTCACGGGCAACAAGAGCGACGCTCGCAGGGCCGCAGATCTAGGATGCTATTTCTCCGTCAACGCCGAAATGACGCGATCCGATCGAGGCCTCAAACTCATCGGCACGTTGCCGCGGGAGCGCATTTTGACTGAAACCGATGGCCCTTTCACGCAAATCGCTAGCCGACCTGCGGAGCCTTGCGACGCCACCACCGCGGCCGCCGCTATCGGACAGTCACTTGGGCTATCCCCAGAGGCAATGCGTAAGTTGATCTTGTCGAATCTTAGAACGTTGCTTACCTGACAAACTGGTGCGCCGCTCGGTACTATCCAGATTGTGTTCGGTTCATGAGATGCCGGCCTACTTCGGGCCCACGACATCCGCATGATCGTCCTGACCTAGAAGGGATCGGCAGATCCTTTCGTCTCAGCCGATTCCCCGTGAGGCACCACTCATCAAGCCGCCGCCCGACCAACAACATCCATTAGCTTCTCGTAGCTGGTGACCACGTCATACTTGACCCGATCCTCGGACACGCGCCGCCCGATCTCGTCGAAGAATTTCCGAGCACAAGCGATCTTCGTTTTCTCGATCTCCCGGAGCTTCATCGAGGACATGGTGCCCTTGGTCTCGGCGACAAAGTAGATGTGCTTTACGCTTCCCTCCTTGAAGGAAATCGCCCAATCGGGATTGTAGTCGCCAACGGGTGTCGGGATCAGGAAGCCGCGCGGCAGCTTGGCGTAGACCACCACCTCGCTGGCGGTATCGAGCCCGTCGACGAACTTGCGCTCGATGTCGGAGTCGGTCACCACATAATCGTAGACGTGCCGCTTGAGCTTGGCCGAAGCCTTGGAAAAGTCCTGGCCGGTCTGGTTCGCCGTGAAGATGTCAACGTCGTAATGCTCGGCGAGCCCATCATAGGCCAGCCGCTCGATCACCATCGTGGCCTTCTGCTCGGCGATGATCCGCGACGCCTCGGCGATGAAGTGCTCCGGGTTCTCCTTGAACTGCCCGAACACGCTGCCCTGGATGCCAGTCAGGATCTCGGCTGCAGTCTTGCGTGTGAGTTCCGTATTTTCGGCGATCTTCCCGAGGAGGTCGTACTTCACACGCGAATGGACCGATCCGCCGCGCTCGGTGGAGGACCCTGTCAGGGCAAAACCATCACCTGCCTTGAGCTGCTCGTCAGTCAGCCCATCGCCCTGAATACCTGCCTGAACGGTATACTGTAGCGGCGTCACGCGAAGCTGGCTATCGAGGGCGCTTACGCATTTGCGGACCAATTCCTCGGAGTCGAACTCGACGCGATAGACAGCTTTCTGGTTAATGCGCCGCCAGAGCTCCTGGAATTCCTTCTTCTCGAAATTCTCGTTCAGTGGATTGGTCTTCGGCTTGCGGCCATCCTCGACCTTGGGCAGTTGCGCGTCGCTGAAGACGCTGTCGATGATCTGGAAGATCTGATCGGCGTGCGCCTTCAGCTCATCCGGCAGAGCCGTCAAGGTTCCCGCTTCCTTCGCCTGATGGTAGGCCTCGGTGATCTGGTCGGCGTCATCGGAATAGTCGTTCTTCAGGAGATAGCGGTAGATCTGCTTCGCCATGGCCGGCGTGATCTCGACCGGGCCGGCATCCGTCGTGATGGTTTTGCCCGCGAAGTATGCTTCCGTCGCCTTGCGCGGACGCGACGTCAGCGTGTCGGCGATCTCCTTCTGGAGACCGGCCACGAAGTTCTTGTAGCTCTCGCTGGCGACGACGGTGAGGACGTTTATGTCATGGACGACTGCGGGATTATCCATCCGGTCGCCGTGTTGGTCCACAGACAGGCGTAGTCCGCGGCCTACTTCCTGGCGCCGCGAAACGGTGTTGTCGCTGTGCTTGAGCATACACATGACGAAGACGTTGGGATTGTCCCACCCTTCGCGTAGCGCGGAATGCGAGAAGATGAACCGCGTCGGCTCCGCGAAGGACAGCAGCCGTTCCTTATCCTTCAGGATCAGGTCGTAGGCGTCAACGTCGTCTGAATCGACCGACCGGGCGCCTACGGCGGGGTCCTTCAGCCGGTTCGTCTTCTTATCGATCGAGAAATAACCGTTGTGCGTCTTGGCCGCATCGATGCTCGCCAAGTGCTTCCGGTAGGCGTCATTATCGATCGCAAGCTCTGCCAGATACTCCGCCTTGAGAAGTTCATACTCCTCCTCGAATACGCGGGCATACTCGCCCTTCTCATCAGGTTGGGCGTAGTCGCGGTAGTTCACTACCTCGTCGATGAAGAACAGCGACAAGACCTTGATGCCTTGAGCGAAGAGCTGCTTC
The DNA here is from genome assembly GCA_900215285.1 of Ensifer adhaerens. Classification (NCBI taxonomy): domain Bacteria; kingdom Pseudomonadati; phylum Pseudomonadota; class Alphaproteobacteria; order Hyphomicrobiales; family Rhizobiaceae; genus Ensifer; species Ensifer adhaerens. Next base: position 818,165 of record OCMG01000004.1, on the reverse strand, counting down.
TCCTTGTCGAGATGCGCCTTGATCGTCTCGCGGATCTGGATGCGGCGGATGTCGCGCTCGGATACGTCACCAGTTGCCTCTCCGGCTTGGAGCACCAGGCCGTTGGTGAACTCGACCGTGTCGTTGCGGGCGTCGATCTGGGAGATCGTGAATCCATCCCGATATTGATCCAACTCGCCGGACTCGGCGAACAGGTCGTCACGAAACTCCAGCCGCTTGAGCTGGCGCTTGATCTCACCGCTCGCGAGTTTCACCTCGATCTCGAGCCGCGCCACCGGCGCCTTCTTCGAGATTTCGATGCCCTCGAGGTAGAGATAGGCGTTCGTGCCGGCGAGCCCGCGCGTCTGGATGCCCCGCACCGCGATCTTTTTCACAAGCTTCTGGTTGTAAGCGTCGAGTGCATCGAGCCGGTGAACACGGTTATGTTGCGTCTTGTGGGTCGCCGAGTAGCGCAGGATCATGAGCGGCTTGAACTTGGGCAGCGCCTCCATCGTGGCCGCGCCTTCCATCTTCTGAGGCTCATCGAGGATCAGGATCGGCCGATTGCTGGCGATCACGTCGATGGGCTTGCGCGACTGGAAGTCGTCCAGCTCCTCATAGATGCGACGGTTGTCGGCGCCGCGCGCCGCGAACGCCTGGATGTTGATGATCATCACATTGATGCCAGCGTCCGACGAGAAGCTTTCGAGCTCGTGCAGCCGCTTGGAGTTGTAGATGAAAAAGCGCGCCTTCTTGCCGTAGCTCTCAGTAAAATGGTCGGCGGTGATCTGCAGCGATTTATGGACGCCTTCCCGGATGGCGATCGACGGCACCATGATGATGAACTTCGACCAGCCGTAGCGCTTGTTCATCTCGAAGATCGTCTTGATATAGCAATAGGTCTTGCCGGTCCCCGTCTCCATTTCGATATCGAGGTTGATCCTGCACCCGGCGCTGGCGACCAGCTTGTCCGAGATTGGCAGGTTCTGACGGCGCTGGACGTCCTTGATATTGGCTAGCACCTGAGGCTCGGCCAGCACTAGATCGGCGTTCTTGAACCCTTCCTCGAAGGCGCTCGTCTGCGTCTTTCGACCCGGGTCGATCCGATAGGTGATGCTGTTCGACATCGGCTGCCCGGCGAAGCAGTCCATGACTGCATTCACTGCCTCAGTCTGATAGGGTTGCACCTTGAATTTCAGCTTCATGGCAGCCCCCTCAAATCGACTTGACGTCAGTGCTAGGCGAGACCTGGCGGAAGACCTGCTCGACGTTGATCTTCACTGCGTCGGACACGAAGCCATTGTCGCGGAACACGACGCGCAGCGGCTCACGGCCAGCAAGCTCCTTCACCAGCTCCTCTGTCACGCCGGTCTCGAAGCAGGCAACCAATGCGTTTCCATCTACGAAGAACACGGCCTTGCCCTGCACCACTTCGCGTTGGATTGGCAGTGTCAGGTCCACGCCCCAGTCGACGAGTACCTGAAACAGCAGGTCCTCGGGGCTACGCTCCGGCTTGATGTTATCGACAGCGGTCAGCAGGTCTTTCTGATCGAGCTGGTCAGGGCGGTAGTAGACGTCCTGCATATTGGACGTGTCGACCTTCAACACGCGGAAGCCAACGTCGCGGCTCCAGTCAGGGTGCGCCTTGCCAGCGAGTATCTTGGTCCCTGCTCGCCGAATGCGCTCTTTCGATATTTCCGAAATGTAGGGCCTCAACCCAGCCTTTCTACAGAAACCGTAAATCTCCTTCGCATCTTTCCCTTCTTGGCCAATTTCCTCGGGATACTGAATGCTGATGAAGCGTCGATTTCCACCCTCTCGGCGAGCCAATTCCAATACAGCTTGCGCAAGTGTGGACGATCCCGCGAACAGGTCGACGCTGATGTCATTCGGCCCGGTCGCAAATGAGAGAAGGCGTTCGATTAAGAGGACTGGCTTCGGATTTGAAAATACTTTTTTTGCCTCGGGAAACAGAGCCTTGAGGTCATACGGACCTGTCCGTCCATCCAGATCAAAGACGCTTGAGAGCTTATCCTCGAATTCCTGAGCATAGACCTTCAACTCGATGATTTTGCTCTCGTCATCACCAAACAGAATGCGCCCTTCATCCAAAAGCCGCTTCATCGTCTCTTTAGGGAATCTGTAGCCCATCAATGGCTCTTTGCAGGGCTTCTTTGTTTCAGGATGCAAGACGTCGTAGCGGTAACCCTCTTTCCCAGGGTTATGGACGCTTTGGCTTCCTGTGTATACGCCCCCTTCATCGATGTATTTATATCTATCAAGAGGACCAAGCTGCGACTTATTCTCCCTAAACCAGACGGAATAAGCATGCTGCAGCTCTTCGGGCGTCTTGTGTTGAGCAATCAATTCCGCCCCTATACGCTCAAGAACGTCTTTGATGTCTGAAACCGTGCTTTTCCACACTCCTTCTAAGGCAATCTTGTCTCGAGCGAATACATGAATGCTCTCATGCTCTATCGCAACATTTGTTGGATTGTTGTCGGTCGCATTCTTCCATATCAGAGTGCCAATGAAATTATTCTCGCCAAACACCTCGTTGCAGACATGAAGCACGTTCGCCGTCTCAGCATCATCGATAGAGATCATTATGACGCCATTGGGAGCCAGCAAATTCTTCGCAACACGGAAGCGCTGGTAAATCATGCTCAGCCATTCTGAGTGAAAGCGGCCGTTCGACTCCGTGTTTGCAAGCAGCCGATTTTCCGAATCGTCTATCTGATTTGACTGCTCCAAATACTCATAGGTGTTCCCGACAAAGTCGTCGCGATACACCAAATTATTTCCCTTTTTCCTGTTGTAAGGTGGATCGACGTAAATGAGCTTCACCTGACCCAAATAAATCTCTTGAAGGAGCTTCAAAGCCTCAAGGTTGTCACCTTCTATGAAGAGGTTCCGAGTTTCCTCGAAGGCGACGCTCTCTTCGACGGCAGGGCGAAGGGTTTTGGCAATGGGCGCATTCGAAGCCAGAAGCGCGGCCCTCTTTCCTGGCCATTCCAGCCGATACCGCTCTTGCGGCCCATCAACGATGTGATCACTCAGCTCTTGACGCAACTGATCGAAGTCCACCGCAAGACGCAGCTGTCCCGTCGCCTCGTCGCGCGCCTCGGTCACGCAGCCGGGAAACATATCGCAGATCTTCGCGATGTTCTCCTGGCTCAGGTCAGGGCTATGCATCTTCAGTTTGTCCATCGTCTTTTCCTTAGTCATTCGATGCGGCACTCATGGGCTCTCCTCCGGAGAGGCGCTCCAGTTCCTGCCGTGCAGCGCGCAGTTCGGCGTTGATCGCCACCCGCTTGTTAAACTGTTTCTCGCGGGCAAGGCGGGCCTTGATCCGGTCCACCTCCCGCGTCTTGGCCCGGATCGCCTCCATCCGCGCCACGCGCGTCTGGATGTCCTCGGCGGTGTACTCCGCTTTGGCAGCGGCCCTTGGCATCAACGCCGTAAGGAGGGCGTCGTAGAGACCGCCAAGATTGAGGGTCACCGGCAACGGCTTGCGCAGCGCATCGTCAGGCGCCCAATCGGTCGCGAAATATGCGCTGACAACCCGCTTGGTGGCGTCGGCGTCGCTCGGCCGCTTGAAGGCGGCGACGGCCTTCCGCTTTCCCGACCAGCTGAGCTCGAAAATCAGCGGGAACGGAATGGCGCGGTCGATCGCGCGCAGCACCTCTTCGTCGAGCTTGCCGTTGCGCAGGCTGATGCCGAACACCTGGATCTCACTGACGGCCTTTGTCGCTGCAAGGTTCATCGTTTCCGGCGCGAGCTTGTATTTCCAGACGATCTGATCGACCTGGGTCACGAACAGGTCCCTTAGCGCCGTGCCGACGCCTGCATGCTCATAGATCCGGTTTTTCGGAACAACGCGACCGAAGGCGGCGGCTTTGGGATAGTCGAAGAAGGCTGCCGTCATGCCGCCGCCCCTTCGATCACAAGGAAGGCGATCAGTTCGAAATCGTCGAGGCCGGCGATGGTATGAACCAGCGCCGTGGTCCGCCCGCCGCTGAACAGACTGTCGATGTCCCGTTCTTCCTTCACCTCGATCATTGAGCGGATTGCGGCGCTCAGAAGCGCGGAGCATTGCTCCATCTTGCGACCGTCCTGCGTCCGCTCATTGAAAAGCTGGCAGACCGCCTGGATCGGCTCCGGCCGGCCCTTGCAGCTTGTGCGGATCAGATCGAGCAAGCGCTTCACCTCGGTATGGTCGATGATGACGTCACCGTCGTGACCGACATAGACGAGGTAATAGGGGTGCAACCGATTCTGCTGGTTGATGTTCACGCTGTCGTGGAGGTTCTTCAGCGCGAAGATCACGCCGGGCATCAGTCCGAGCGCCGGATGCGCCGGCACCACCGCATGCATGCCGTTGGGCAGATGCTCAAGGTCGCCGTGCTCCTTGATATGGTTCAAGAGATCCATGCGGAAATCGTTGAGGCCGAGGTCCGTGATTGAGATCCCGGTCCGCACGTCCTCCAGCTCGATCACCTCTTCCTGGAGCCGCTTGAGCTGCTCCTTGCGGTAAGCGATGTCGCTGCTCTTGGCGGTCAGCACATTGTCATCGCCGGTCGCCGTAACGTCGGCAATCATCATGCGGTTTTCTACACGCTCCTTGAGGTTGATGTACTCGTCGAGCGAGATTTCCGGCCAGTAATTGACGAGCTGGATTTGTGCATTGGGTGACCCGATTCGGTCGATGCGCCCGAACCGCTGGATGATCCGCACAGGGTTCCAGTGGATGTCGTAGTTGATCAGATAGTCGCAATCCTGAAGGTTCTGGCCCTCGGAGATGCAGTCCGTCCCGATGAGAATATCGATCTCGCCTGTCTCGTGCGGCAGGACCAGATGCTTCTCCTTCGCGCGCGGCGAGAACAGCGTGAGCAGGGACTGGAAGTCATAGCTCTTCTTCAGCGTGCTCTTCGGCGCATCGGAACCGGTGACCATGCCGCAGTGCAAGCCGTCCGACTCGAGAAATGCAGATGCCAGATTCGCATAAAGGTATTTCGCCGTGTCCGCGAAGGCGGTGAAGATGAGAACCTTGCGGTTACCCGGATTGAGCGGGTCGGCAACCTTGCGGGTGACGACATCCTTCAGATGCTGCAGTTTGGCATCATCCTCCGGTCCCACCTTGTCCATCGAAGCGATCAAATCACCAATGAGCGTGAGATCCGCGGCGAGGTCGTGCTTCCACGACGGAATGTCCATATCCGACAGGCTGATCTGAATTTTCTTGCCGACCGTGAACTCATCGAGTCCGGTCAAGTCGTCATCGTCCGGGTCGAAACCGGGATCGTCGAGATGGTCGCTCACGCTCTGGGCGGCGCCCGTGCGTTCATAGGTGTCGATCGCCCGGAGCGTTTGCGCGATGTTGCCGTGCAGCGCCCGCAGGGTGAGGCGGAATGCTTCGACAGAGCTCTCCAACCGCTTGAGCAAATTGGTGGTCATCAGAGCCTGAAGGCTCCGCTCGCGGTCGGCTTGGCGCAGCTTGCCGCGACCGCCTTCCACCTGGGTGTCGTAGATTGCTTCGTACTTACGAAGCCGGCTAGGCAGGATGTAGCTGATCGGGGCGTAGACCGCGAGCTTGAGCACCGACAGGCTGCTGAAGATGTCGTTGAGGCCTAGAACGTCCGTTCGATAGGTGATCGGGCACTGATACGACAGCGGCTTTCGGCGCTGGGGAAATTTGCCGATATCCTTGGTGTCGTAGAAGGTCTCGATATGCTTGCGGGAGCGCGCAATCGTCACGGCATCGAGCATCTCGAAAAAATCGAAGTCGAGGGCCTTCAGGATCGCGGCTGCGGTTCGCTCCTCTGGAGGCAGATCGGACCAAGCGTTGAATGCCTTCTGCGCGCGCCGGAAAATCTCCTCGATTCCAGTGTTGGTTTTCAGCTTGCGACTGAGGTTTTCAGAGTCACCCTCGTAAGCCAGCGCGAGCTGATTGCGCAGATCGTTGAACCGGTTGTTCACTGGCGTCGCCGATAGCATCAGAACTTTAGTCTTCACACCAGCACGGATGACCTTGTTCATCAGCTTCTGGTAGCGAGTCTCTCGATCCTTGAAGACATCGTTGTTCCGGAAATTGTGCGACTCATCGATGACGACGAGATCGTAATTGCCCCAATTCACCCGGTTCAGCGGAATGCCGAACGCCTCTCCTGACGTGCGGGAGAGATCGGTATGGCTCAGGACATCGTAGTTGAAGCGGTCCTTGGCGAAAATGTTCGTTGTCAGATTGGTATTGTAATTGCGCCAATTGTCCGCAAGCTTCTTCGGGCAAAGTACGAGAACTGACCGGTTGCGCAATTCATAATATTTAACGACTGCCAGGGCGGTGAAGGTTTTACCAAGGCCGACGCTATCCGCCAGAATGCATCCATTGTGCATTTCAAGCTTATTGATAATCCCGGTCGCGGCGTCCCTCTGGTAATTGAAGAGCTTGTTCCAGACGAGGCTGTCTTTGTAACCGGTCAAATCGTTCGGCAGCGCGTCCTGATCAACTTCTTCGAGGAAGTCCTGAAAGAGATTATAGAGAATATGAAAATAGATCCGCTCCGGGGAGTTCTCCTGGTAAACGGACTCGATGTGATCGCAAATGGCGGCCGTGACGTCGCTGAGCTTTTCCTCATCGTTCCAGATCTGGTTGAACAACTGCAGGTAGACCTGCGTATGCGCGCCATCGTCGATACGCGTGACGAGGTTCGACACCGCGTCGCCCTTCTGATAGCCGAGATCGACAGCTGTGAAGCCGCTGATCGGCATGTAGGCGACGTCACTCGTTTCCGCGGCCGCATGGATGAATTGCTGCATCGGCGCCTTGGTCGTGTTCGACCGAAAGCGAGCTTTCTTGCGTATCCAATCAGCGCATTCGCGCGCGACTGCACGCTGGGTCAGCTTATTGCGAAGCTGTATCTCGAACTCGGTTCCATACAGGCCTCGCTCGCGTGTCGCTTTGGGAATGAAGAACTCTCGCCGTTCCTTGCGGAGGCGATCCGTCACTTCCATCGGGACAAAGGTGGGCGCCGTAAAAATGAACTGAAGGCTTTCGACCTTTGACAATTCGCTCTTGAGCGCCTCGAAAGCATAGATCGAGAAGCATGATGCCGCGATCTTGAGCCGGGCACCACGTCCCAGCGTGGCCTTAAGGTCATCTCCGAGAAGGAGTGAGGTGTTATCGATGATCTTCATCGGTTCTCCCTCACACCGATTTCCGCATTGCATACCGCAATGGAGATAATGCCGACGTATCGCTAATCTTGATTTCCTTAGCCATTGGCGGTCAGCGCCTCGAGATAAGGTCGAATGACCGTCGCGATTGCTCCTCGCTCCGCTTGCCTGACCATTTCACTGGGAGTTGTCTTGCGTTGACGCAGCGCCTCCTGGAGGCCCTCAATCGCGACCGAAAGACCGATCTTGTTGCGATACCGAAAGCAGTCGGCGACCGTCTTGGCGACCCCGAAAACCTTTACGGGCACCCCCTCGATGGTATGGAATTCGACGGCTTCCGTAAGGAGGCGGTCCGTGAATCGTACGAGCCGAACGGGCACGCCATGCCCCTTCGGAGCCCAATCCTTCTGGCCGATGGCCATCCACACCTGCCTTGGGAGTTGATCGGTAAGCTGATGGAACGCGAGGGCCGAGACGAGGCAGGCCACACCCTTGGGCACCCGCTTCGCTGCCTCGGCGAGACTGTGATGAGCGTCGAGCGGCGCATCAGGAAGTTGGTAAAGCCCCCGCGCAAGTCGGAGCACCTCGCCATCCCTCTCCATGCGGCTCATGGTTGCCGCCGTTACGCCCGCAGCACGCAGTTCGGTGAGACGCGCGATACCGCGCGCTTTCAGCACGGACTGAGCAATATGGCGTTGGGACGCGGCTTCGTGCACGATACGTATGCTCGGATTCTGGGTTCTATTATCCGAGGATTTGTATCATCTCGCTTGCGCCGGGGGAAGAGGAAACCGTGAGGCGCCGCTAAAATGGTCATGGCACCCAGCCTCAAGAGGTAGATCGGGCTGTATGGCGAGGGGCGCGCGGGTTTTCGATCAACCCGGCACCATAGCGAAGGTGGAGAATTGCTGCGGTACGCATGGGTGAAGCGCAACTGCCCCCCAATATTCGGCTGTCGCCAAGCGCGACATGGGCAATGAAATCGGCCATCAGAAGGAAGCCCCGTCAGGGTCCACAACGTCCTGCCCATCCTGTTTTTCCTCCGTCCAGGACTTCTGCTTTTTCAGCCTTGCCGCGAAGGAGCGTCCCCTGCGCGGTCCGTGCTCCGCTGCCAGCGCCAGCCCAAGATCGTCCTTGCGGATATCGATCAGGTCGGCGAGCCGCTCCAGAAGGCCCAGCACAACGAGAACGTCGGCAAGTGTTCCGATGGCAACGCCCGGATCGCCGCGTTCAAGGCGGGCAATGGAGCTCGGCGAGGTCCCCGCACGAACGGCGAAATCCGCTACCGTGATGCGACGGCGCAGACGCGCGTTGCGGATATCCTGGCCCAGCCGCTCCAGTGCTGGTTTCGTCTTGGGCGAACCCATATCAATCATCCATATCTGATGCAAAAAGACTTACATATGTTCATATCTGACTAATTGCCACCGGATGCAAGAGTTCCAGCCTGGCCCGCGGGGCAGCGTGAGCGTCTCGTTTCGATATCTGCAGGCTGAATACGGGGAAAGCCTTCCCCTGCGTCCGAACCCTCGGTGTCGGCCGCCCCCTTCTGCGGGGCGGCTGCCCCGCAACGCCCCGCTGAGAGTGAGAGAGTGGACTTATTTCCCGTGACGGGTTGAAGGTCGGAGAAGAGGTCTCTGACGCCCGTCATGGAGATTGGTTCCATGAATATGCAGGTCCTCGATGCGCGCCGTGACACCAGCGGCGGTTACAAGGTCGATGTCGGCCGTGGCGAGCGGGTCGGCCGCGTCTCGTCAGAGTGGTTCTCGCGTCCGGCCGACGAGCGCTACCTTTCCTTGTCCGAGTTGGCCCGCACGGTCCGCGACCGCACCGAACGCAGCCGGACGCGGGTGGTGGAGAGCGCGCTCATCCATGTTGAGGCGAACCGCAATGATTCGGAGCGGTTGGCCCTGATCCTGCCCGGCACCGACACAGCCGTCGCACCGACGCACTGGTCCTTCGGCCAACTCGCCAGCCTGGTTGGCGCGCCCGCAGCCTATCTGCGCCAGCTTCCCGCAGCGCTTGCCGCCATTAACCTGCAATATGGCCTGACCTCCAGTCGGGCCGAGCAGATCAAGACGCTCGAAACCGATACTGGCCGTGTCGAACTGCGCGCCGTCACCGGCCCGGACTACGGCCGGATCTTCGATCACGAACTGGTCGAGGCGGTGCAGCGCATTGCCGGCAACGGCACGGGCGACACCCGCTGGAAGGTGCCGGGCGTGCTCGACTGGTCGACCGGGATCTACAATCCGCGCGTCGACATCACCAAGTATACGACCACGCTCTATGCCTCCGACCGCGACGTCTTCCTGTTCCTGGTCGACGACCTGAACCCGATTGAGGCCGGCCGACTGCCGGACGGATCGCCCGACCTCTATTTCCGGGGCTTCTATTGCTGGAATTCCGAGGTTGGCGCCAAGACGCTCGGCATGGCGAGCTTCTATCTGCGCGCGGTCTGCCAGAATCGCAATTTATGGGGCGTGGAGGATTTCGAGGAAATCACCATCCGCCACTCCAAATATGCCGCCAATCGCTTCGCGCACGAGGCAGCCCCGGCGCTGCTGAACTTCGCGAACTCCTCGCCCCTACCGTTCGTCAACGGCATCAGGGCGGCCCGCGAGCGGATTGTCGCCAGGACGGACGAAGACCGCACTGACTTCCTGCGTCGTCGCGGCTTCTCCAAGGCCGAGACCGGCAAGATCATCGACAGGGTGCTGGCGGAGGAAGGTCGCCCGCCTGAGTCCATCTTCGATTTCGTGCAGGGCATCACCGCCGTCGCGCGCGACAAGCCCCATCAGGACGCCCGCCTCGACATGGAGGGCAAGGCCAAGAAGCTGCTCGATCGAGCTTCCTGATTTCCGCAAAGCCGGGGATGCGGTTTTTCGCGTCTCCGGCTTTGCGCTTCCGTGCCTTTCAGGTTTGCCGGTTCGTGGCGCTGCCCCCTTTAGAGGAAGAGGGCGGCGCTTCGCTTCGTGACGGGTTGGAGGTTGAGAGAGAGTCTCTCGGCCGCCCGTCACGGAGTAAATCCCGATGGCTACTGCCGTTCAGAAGATCATCCTGTCGTCCTCGCGCGACATCCCCTTCAACAAGCTGGTGCTCAGCCAGTCCAACGTCCGGCGGGTGAAGGCCGGCGTCTCGATCGAGGACCTCGCGGCTTCGATCGCTCGTCGCGGCCTGATCCAGAGCCTCAGCGTCTTCCCGGTCGTTGACGCCGAAGGCAACGAGACCGGCATGTTCGAGGTGCCCGCCGGCGGCCGCCGCTTTCGCGCGCTCGAACTGCTGGTGAAGCAGAAGCGTCTCGCCAAAGTCGCGCCCGTCCCCTGCGTGGTCCGCGATCGCGACGGCGCCATCCTCCCCGAGGAGGTGTCGCTCGCCGAGAACATCGAGCGCGCTGCGCTCCATCCGCTCGATCAGTTTCGCGCCTTCCACGACATGCTGATCAAGGGCATGACCGAGGAGGAGATCGCCGCGGCGTTCTTCGTGCCCGTCAACGTGGTCAAGCAGCGGTTGCGCCTCGCGACCGTCTCACCGGTCCTCCACGACGTCTATGCCGACGACGGCATGACGCTGGAGCAGCTCATGGCCTTCACGGTTTCCGAAGACCACGAGCGTCAGACCCAGGTCTGGGACGCGATCAAGGACGCCTGGTCGAAGGAGCCCTATCAGATCCGGCGCATGCTGACCGAGACCACGGTGCGCGCGTCCGACAAGCGTGCCGTATTCCTCGGCATCGAAGCCTATGAGGCGGCTGGCGGCACCGTCATGCGCGACCTCTTCCAGGCCGATGATGGCGGCTGGCTGCAGGACGTGGGGCTTCTCGATCGCCTCGTCGCCGAGAAGCTGAAGGCCGAGGCCGAGGCGATCGCCGCCGAAGGCTGGAAGTGGATCCAGGTCGCGGTCAGCTTCCCCTACGACGCGGTACGCGGCCTGCACGAGGTCCCCGGCGTGCCAATCGATCTCTCGGCCGAGGAACAAGCGACCATCGAGGCGCTCAACGCCGAGCAGGCCAGTCTTGAAGCGGAATATCAGGACGCCGACGAACTCCCCGACGAGGTCGACGAGCGAATGGGCGAGATCGAGACCGCTCTGGCGGCGTTCGACGATCGCCCGGAGCACTTCGACCCGACCGACATCGCCATCGCCGGCGTCTTCGTCAGCATCGACGCCGACGGATCGCTTTCGGTCGATCGCGGCTTCGTCCGGCCCGAGGATGTGCCTCAGGTCCGGACCGATGGTGAGGAAGGATCGGATACGGATACCGAATCCGCCGGTGCTGCGAGCCCCTCGGTGCAGCGCGCCGTCATTACCATCGGCGGCCAACCTGCCGAATCCGATGACGACGATGAGGACGACGGCATCAAGCCGCTGCCCGAACGCCTCGTCGTCGAGCTGACCGCCTACCGCACCCTCGCGTTGCGCAACGCCGTGGCGGAAAATCCGCACATCGCCATGACGGCGCTTCTCCACAAGCTGGTCTCGGACAACTTCATGACCCGCATGTACACGGGCGCCATGGAAGCGGGGGTGAAGCACATCTTCTTCCCGGTTCAGGACGAGACGCTGAAAGACAGCCTCTCCGCGCGGGCCGTGCAGGAGCGTCACGACGCCTGGGCCGCCGACATCCCGAAGGACGACGACGCCCTTTGGGACTGGCTCACCGGGCTCGACGACGCCAGCCGCATGGCGCTGCTGGCACACTGCGTCAGCTATGGCGTGAACGCGCTTTATGAGCGGCCGAACCCGCACAGCGCGGGCGGCGTGTCCCAGCACACCCTCGACATGAGGCTCGCGCAGGCCGACCGCCTGACGCGGGCGACCGGGCTCGACTTGGTGGAAGCCGGCTGGCGTCCGACCTTCGGAAACTACCTCAACCGTGTCACCAAGCCGCGCATCCTCGAAGCCGTCCGCGAAGGCGCCGGCGAACGGGCGACCCAGCTCATCGACCATCTGAAAAAGGGCGACATGGCCAAGGAGGCCGAGCGTCTCCTGGCCGACAGCGGCTGGCTGCCCGAGCCGCTTCGACTTGCCGGTGTCGACGGCGATCCGGCACCGGACGCGGACGGCTTCGAGGACGCCGCGCTGCCCGACTTCCTCTGCGCCGACGACGAGTCGGAACCGCCGGCCGATGGCGAGGACGACGAACGTCACCTCATCGCCGCCGAATGATCGGCTCGCGGGGCAGCTTCGGCCGCTCCGCACCTTCCAATCCCATCCACTCAGAGCCCGGCCCAGCGCCGGGCTCTTTTCGTTTTAGGAGCCTGATATGGCCGAATATCTCACCCACTTCTCCTGCCTGCTCGACGTCGGCTCGGTTGCCAATGTTGCGCGCGCCTTCGACATCTACACCGCGCTGATGGCCGAAAACGGTTGCGAGGACCCGCCCGCCGAGCCGTTCCTGCTCTCCCTGACACCCGAGCACGGCGCGACGCGCCTTTGGCTTCGCGACCCCGGAACCGCCGATCCGCAATTGCTGGTCACCTTCGTCACCCGCTGCGCGGAGACATTCGCACTCACCGGCACCTGGGGGTTTCAGTGGGCCGGTATTGCTTCTGACCCTGTCGTGGACGGCTTCTCCGGCGGCGCCCATCTGCTCGACCTCGGCACAGGCCGCACGATTGAATGGATCAGTACAGGCCGCTGGCTGGCCGAAAGCCGAATGCGATGATCCCCGACCATGCGCGCGCCCGGCCTCACGGTCGGGCGCTTTTTTTGTCAGCGGACAAGAGGAAGAGGACGGCCGGGATGGGTCGAGTTCGGGCGGTCGAGAGAGAGCGCCAACCGAGCTTGTCCCTTCCGCTCTCCCGAGATTCCTTCCATGAACATTCTGTCTCCCGTGGCCCTTGCGGCCGCGCCTGTCACCCATGCGTCCCAGACCCTCGCCGTGGCGCAACAGCTTCTCGAACATCTCGAACGCGGCCAGCGCGTCGATGCCGCGATCCTTCGTGCAGCGATGCAAACAACCTTTGGCGCATCCGACACCAGCGGCGCCTGGGACTGGAAGGCGGCCTATGAGGCCTGCGAGGTCGCGACAGTCCTCTTCCTGCGTAAATACGGAAAGGCGCTTTTCCGCAAAGCCGCATCTCCGGCTGCACGTTTCTCCGCTCTTTCAAAGATCGCCGGGCTTCTGCCGACGCATACCCGGCGCTCGAAAGAATCGCAGGCGCTCCAGCAGTTCTCGACGCCGGTGCCACTCGGCCTTGCCGCCGTGGCGGCCGCCTCCATTGTTGCCGGCGACATCGTGCTGGAGCCGTCGGCTGGCACCGGCCTGCTCGCCATCCTGTCCGAGATATCAGGCGGAACGCTCCTCCTCAACGAGCTGGCCGAAACCCGCGCCGATCTGCTCGCTGCGCTGTTTCCGGCTGTCGCCGTCACCCGCTTCGACGCCGCCCAGATCGACGATCATCTCGCACCGGACGCCACTCCCACAGTCGTGCTGATGAACCCCCCATTCTCCATCATGGCGAACGTCTCCGGCCGCGTGGTCGACGCCGCCTATCGCCATGTCGCTTCAGCACTGGCCCGGCTTGCCGATGGCGGGCGGCTGGTGGCGATCACCGGCGCCAACTTCAGCCCCGACCACCCGGCTTGGGCAGCGGCCTTCGTCCGGCTTCAGGAGCGTGGCCGCGTCATCTTCACCGCGGCGGTGGACGGCTCGGTCTATGCCAAGCACGGCACGACCATCGACACGCGGCTGACGGTCATCGACAAGTTGCCGGCCGACGATCGTTCGGCATTTCCCCCTTCGCCAGGCATCGCGCCCGACGTCTCCACGCTGCTCGGCTGGATCGAGACACAGGTTCCGCCGCGTCCGACTGCAACCCTGCCGCCAGTGAAAACCTCGGCGTCCGCCGCGTCGCCCCGCACCATTCGCGGATACCGCGCCCGTACCACTGCCGCGCCCGCCACGCCCGCGTCCATCGAGCCGGAAGGCGTCGAACTCGCCTATGAAACCATGGAATGGACACCCGCCGAAGACGGCCGGATCACCAACGCGATCTATGAAGAATATGAATTGCAGGCGATCCGTATTCCCGGGGCGCAGGCCCATCCGACCAAGCTTGTGCAATCCGTCGCGATGGCCTCGGTCGCGCCGCCCAGGCCGAGCTACCGGCCCCGGCTGCCTGCAAACATCGTCCCAGATGGCCTGCTCTCTGACGCCCAGCTCGAAACCGTTATCTACGCTGGCGAGGCGCATGCCGACTTCCTCGCCGGTTCGTGGACGCTCGACGAGACTTTCGACGTCGTCTCGGCCGCGCCAGACGACGCGCCAAACTCTGTGCGCTTCCGCCGCGGCTTCATGCTCGGCGACGGGACCGGCGCCGGCAAGGGCCGCCAGTCGGCCGGCATCATCCTCGACAACTGGATGCAGGGCCGCCGTAAGGCGGTGTGGATCTCCAAATCCGACAAGCTTCTGGAGGACGCCCAGCGCGACTGGTCGGCGCTCGGCATGGAGCGCCTGCTGGTCACGCCGCTGTCGCGCTTTCCGCAGGGCAAGGACATCACGCTCTCGGAAGCCGTCCTATTCACCACCTATGCCACGCTACGGTCCGACGACCGCGGCGAGAAGCTTTCTCGCGTCAAGCAGATCGTCGAATGGTTGGGCTCGGATTTCGATGGAGTGATCATCTTCGACGAGAGCCACGCCATGCAGAACGCCGCAGGCGGCAAAGGTGAACGCGGCGACGTCGCCGCCTCGCAGCAGGGTCGTGCGGGCCTCCGCCTCCAGCACGCGTTGCCGAATGCGCGCATCGTCTATGTCTCGGCGACCGGCGCCACCACGGTGCACAATCTCGCCTATGCCCAGCGCCTCGGCCTCTGGGGCGACGAGGACTTCCCGTTCTCGACCCGTGCCGAATTCGTCGAGGCGATAGAAGACGGCGGCGTCGCGGCGATGGAAGTGCTGGCCCGCGACCTGCGCTCGCTCGGGCTCTACACGGCACGGTCGCTCTCCTACGACGGCGTCGAGTACGAACTGGTCGAACACCAGCTTACGCCCGAGCAGACACGCATCTATGACGCCTATGCCGGCGCCTTCGCCGTCATCCATAACAATCTCGACGCGGCGATGCAGGCCGCCAACATCACCGGCGGCCCTGATGGCAGCGGGGGCACGCTGAACCGGCAGGCCAAGTCCGCCGCCCGCTCGGCCTTCGAATCCGCCAAACAGCGCTTCTTCGGTCATCTGCTGACCTCGATGAAGACGCCGACACTGATCCGTTCGATCGAGCCGGACCTGGCGGACGGCTATGCCGCCGTGATCCAGATCGTCTCGACCGGCGAGGCCTTGATGGAACGCCGGCTCGCGGAGATCCCGACGGAAGAATGGAACGACGTCCGGGTGGACATCACCCCGCGCGAATACGTTCTGGATTATCTCGCCCATTCCTTCCCGGTGCAGCTCTACGAGCCCTTCACCGACAGCGAGGGCAATCTGTCGTCGCGTCCCGTGTTTCGCGACGGTCAACCCGTCGAGAGCCGCGACGCCGTCGCCCGTCGAGACCGTTTGATCGAAAGGCTCGCCTCACTGCCGCCGGTCCCGGGCGCGCTCGACCAAATCGTCCAACGCTTTGGCACCGATGTCGTGGCGGAGGTGACGGGGCGCTCGCGCCGCATCGTCCGCAGGACCAGCCCCGGCGGTATCGATCGTCTCGCGGTGGAGAACCGTGCCGGGTCGGCCAATCTCGCCGAGACGCAAGGCTTCATGGACGATCAGAAGCGTATCCTGATCTTCTCCGACGCGGGCGGCACCGGGCGCAGCTATCATGCCGATCTGTCGGCGCGAAACCAGCGGCTGCGTGTCCACTATCTGCTGGAGCCAGGCTGGAAGGCCGACGCCGCCATTCAGGGCCTGGGTCGCACCAACCGGACCAACCAGGCGCAGCCGCCGCTGTTCCGGCCGATCTCGACCGACGTGAAGGCCGAAAAGCGCTTCCTGTCGACCATCGCCCGCCGCCTCGACACGCTGGGCGCAATCACGCGCGGCCAGCGCCAGACTGGCGGCCAGGGCCTGTTCCGGCCCGAGGACAATCTGGAATCGCACTACGCCCGCGACGCCCTGCGGCAGCTCTACCTGCTGTTGGTGCGCGGCAAGGTCGACGGCTGCTCGCTCCAGATGTTCGAGGACGCCACCGGCCTCTCGCTGATGGATTCCACCGGCATCAAGGACGAACTGCCGCCGATCACCACCTTCCTGAACAGGCTGTTGGCACTGACCATCGACCTTCAGGGTGTCCTGTTCACCGCGTTCGAGCGGCTGTTGAACGCCAAGATCGAAGGCGCCATCGCCTCGGGCAGCTATGACGTCGGGCTAGAGACACTGCAGGCCGAGAGCTTCATCGTCACCGACCGCCGAACGATCCACGTTCATCCCGGCACCGGCGCCGAAGCCCGGCTGCTGACCATCACCCAGCGCCAGCGCAACCGGCCGGTGACGCTTGCTGAGGCGCTCGATCATCTCGACGACCCGCGCGCCAGGCTGTTGATCAACGAGCGTTCGGGCCGCGCCGCCGTGCAGATCCCGACCACCAGCATCATGCTGGACGATGGCGAGATCGAACGGCGCGTGCGGTTGATCCGACCGATGGAGGCGCACAACATCCCCATCAAGATGATGGATGATGAGACCCATTGGGTCGACGCGGACCGGGCGGGCTTCACCGCGGCATGGAACGCCGAGGTAGCCGAGGTGCCGGAGTATGCCGAAAGCACTATCCATGTCGTCAGCGGCCTATTGCTGCCGATCTGGAAACGCCTCCCGAGCGAGTCGACGCGGGTTTATCGACTCCAGACCGACGACGGCGAGCGCATCGTTGGCCGCCGTGTCTCCGCCGCCTGGGTAGCCGGCGCGCTCGCCACCGGCACATCGACCCTGACAGCGGACGACGCCTTCATGGCGCTGATGGATGGCAAGACCATCCTCGATCTGACCGAGGGTCTTCAACTTCGCCGCGTCCGGGTCATGGGGGCCAACCGCATCGAGCTGTCCGGCTTCACCGACGCCATGCGCGATCGCCTGCGGGCCTATGGCCTGTTCCACGAGATCATCTCGTGGAAGCTGCGGATGTTCGTGCCGACCGATACGACCGGCGCCGCTATCCTAGCCAAGGTGCTGGAGCGCTATCCCGTCGAGCGCGTCAGTGAGCGGGAGGCGGCGTAATGGCGCGGCAGGACGCTTCCGAACTGGCGATCCGTCTCGGCCGACAAGCCGAGGCGGTGTGCCGTCATTATCTCAAGGCCGGTCATCGCGAGGGCCGCTACTGGCTGGTCGGCGACGTGCGCAATACGCCGGGCCGCTCGATGTTCGTGCGGCTGAAGGGCAGCGAAACCGGCAAGGGCGCCGCCGGCAAATGGACCGACGCCGCCACCGGCGAGCATGGCGATCTCCTCGACGTAATCCGCGAAAGCTGCGGCCTGGTCGACTTCAAGGACGTTGCCGATGAGGCGCGCACGTTCCTGTCGATGCCGCATCCCGAACCGGACCGTCCGCACGGTGGCGGGCGCCAGTCACCTGCGCCGGCCAGATCGCCGGAAGCGGCCCGGCGGCTGTTCGCCATGGCGCAGCCGATTGCGGGCACACTCGTAAAGACATATCTCCATACACGCGGCATTACGGATTTGCACGGAACCGGAAGCCTGCGCTTCCATCCCCGCTGCTACTACCGGCCTGACGAACATTCCCCGACAGAGACCTGGCCGGCGATGATCGCATCGGTCACCGATCTCGCCGGGCGTCAGACCGGCGCGCACCGCACCTGGCTCGCGCCGGACGGCTCGAACAAAGCCCCGATCGCCACGCCGAGACGGGCGATGGGCGACCTCTTGGGACACGCCGTTCGCTTCGGTGTGGCTGGCGACGTGATGGTGGCGGGCGAAGGCATCGAGACGATGCTGTCGCTCAGGATGGCGCTACCCACCATGCCGATGGCGGCGGCGCTCTCGGCGGCGCATCTCTCGGCCATCCTGTTCCCCGACACGCTGCGACGGCTCTACATCGCCCGCGACAATGATCCGGCCGGCGACGGTGCGATGGCGACATTGATCGAACGGGCGAACGCGGCCGGGATCGAAGCGGTCGTGGTGTCACCGAGCCTGGGCGACTTCAACGAGGATCTCCGCCTGGCGGGGCTGGACAGCCTCCGGGCAGCGGCCCGGGTGCAGATCGCGCCGCAGGACGTCGCACGCTTCATGGCGCTGGCGGCATAGGCCGGCAGGAGAATGCAGACGGCGGGAGCGCCGTCGTCGGCATCGCTCGGATGATCCCCAGGTCGGAGAGAACCGCGCCCCGGCCTTCGAGAGGGCGATCGGCCAGCAAACGGCCCGGACCCGCAATGTCTGCGGCGGACTATTTTCCGGCGCGGCCGAGTGCCGCTTTCCATCGCGAGGCAAAATAGCCCGCCTTCGCCATCCTCCGCTGTGCTCCGGCCCTCCGCTTCGCTGCGGATGCAGGTCCGGCCCGCCCGCCGGCTTTCGTCGCCATGAAGGCCGCGAGGGGCGCGGTCGAACCGACGGAGCATCCCATGAGCGAGCACGACGACTACGAACCGCACCACGCCTCTTCCCCCACCGACCATGTCCTCAGCGAACTCCAACTCTACGGCTACCGTCCCTTCACGGATGAACCCGATCCCCGACCGCTTCCGGAGGGCGACCATGTCGCCGGCGCCATCGCCGACATCTTCGACGCCCTGATCGTCACCCTGGACGACACCCGCCTCGAGCCCGACCTCGACGATCTCCTCTGGTCGACCGTCAACCTTTTCCACCGCGCCAACGAACGGATCGAGCGCGAGCTGGACGACAATGAGCAGGCGCAGCGGCGCGGCCACCGCGAACAGGACGGCAGCGAGGTGAAGGCTGTCGAGCTGGAACGCCTGACGGCCGAGGGCCAGACCCTGATCGAACGCCGCAATGCTTTCGAACTGATGCGCGACCAGGCCGCCGAGCACTATGAGCGCCACACGGGCTCGAACTGGCGACCGCGCAGCGGATCGATGGTCAACCATCGCAACCTGACCTCGGCGATGATCGACAGCCGGGACTTCCTCGCCGCCAAGAAACGCGCCGACAACGAGGTGCTGCTTCCCGCCGGTCCGAAGATCGCCTTCACCGGCGGGCTCGACTTCAACGATCACCGCCTGATCTGGGCCAAGCTCGATCAGGTCCACGCCAAGCACCCCGACATGGTGCTGTTGCACGGCAAGTCGCCGAAGGGCGCCGAGAAGATCGCCGCCAAATGGGCCGACACCCGCAAGGTGCCACAGGTCGGCTTCGCCCCCGACTGGACGAAACATGCCAAGGCCGCGCCGTTCAAGCGCAACGATCAGATGCTCGACGTCCTGCCGATCGGGGTCATCGTCTTCCCCGGCACTGGCATCCAGGACAACCTTGCCGACAAGGCCAGAAAGCTCGGCGTCCCGGTCTTCGACTTTCGCCCGAAGGGAGGCGGCGCGTGAGCGCCGTCACCCCAGGTCGACGCCCCAGAACTTCAGCACCGCGAGCACTTCCTCCTTCGGATAATGGAGAAAGGCCGCATTCGCGAGGTCGGCCTTCAGCTTGCCCTTCCGCTTGGCAATCTCGCGCTCGATCCGCTCCCCGAACGGCGCTGTACCCGGCGGAAGCAGTCCAGGGCGCTCCGGACAAGGCCAACTCTTCGGATAGCCTTCGGGAATCCAGCCGTTCTTGACCTTCTCATATTGCTCGGCAACCGATGGATGCTCGCAAGCCCAGCCGTAAAGGTGGAAAGCGCACACTCGCAGCATCGCCTTGATTTCAGGCATCGTGTCCGTGAAGCCTTTGAGCGGGGTCGGCAGCCACACCATATTGGCGACGCAGGAGAAGTAGCGCAGATCCTGGACGACGCTGCTTTGCTGAGCGAACGAGGGATCGTCGTATCCCCAGATGTGACACACGGTCCAGTTCTTCGGCTTCGGCGCCGCGACGCCCAGAGCCGCCACGAGTGCATTGAGCGCGGCGACATTGCCCTCGAACTTCTCAGCGGTGATCTTGGTCGCCTTTTTCGTGTTCGTGTACCGGCGCGACCACGCAGCGTCATAGAGAGGCCGGCCGCGAGCCGTATGCGGCGCCCATACCGGCAGACGCCGGAAAGTCTCCGGATTCACCCACCGGGCCGTACGCTCGATCAGTTCGACCACTGCCGGAAGATCATCTCGAAGGGCGTCGTTGCCGTCTGGTATGTGAAATCCGGCTGCCATCGTTTGCTTGCGCCCTCCTGCCTTCCGACGCGGACGACCAGGACACGGCTCGAATCCAACGCAGTGAATTGCTTTGGGGCGATCCTAGCACTCGGTCGAAGCGAGAAACCATCCCCCGCTTCCATTGCGCTAATCCTTGGTCCAGCCGCTGGCCTGACGCCATCAACCCGTAAAGGGTCGGACTACGCAAAGCGTGCCGCCGCTCCAGCTTCGCCTTCGCGGTGATTGCGGCCATCGGCCGGACACATCGGACGCCTGTCGCGCGGGAGATGGTCTCCCGCCTCCAAGACAGGAGCCGGTCATATGTCCCTCAATCAAGCTCACGCCTTCGCCTTCAGCCTCGCCGCCACCCTCATGGTCTCGATCGTCATCTTCCAGGCCGGGGACGGCACCATGGGCGTCATGCCCGCTGGCGAATATGACGGCGAAGCCGCCGCCATCGTTCACGAGATCGACCCCTTCGCCCGCTAATCGCGGGCAAGGCGACAGGGCCGCAAGCGGAAGTCCCACGGGATTCCCGCTCCCGCCCTGCCTTCTCTTCGGCTATACTATCAATGCGCCGTGGTGGTGGTGGAGGCGCGACCGTCAGACCTTTATCTCACGGAGAACACCACCATGGTCTTCATCGGCATCCTCTCCGGCATCGCGGCGATCGGCGTCCTGTGCTGGCTTCTATTCACACTAGCTGTCTTCGCGCTGCCGTTCTTCGCGGGCGTCAGCGCCGGGACTTGGGCCTATAGCAGCGGCGCTGGTTGGCTCGGAGCGATCCTCGTCGGCCTCGCCGCCGCCGCAGTGACGCTCGGCCTCGGCCAGTTCCTGCTCGCCTTCATCCGTCCGCTCTGGATACGGCTCACGATCTCACTCGCCTTCGTCGCGCCCGCGGCGCTCGCCGGCTACCACGCGACGCATGGCATCGTGAAACACACCATGCCCTCCGACATCTGGCAGCTCATCTTCTCAGTTATCGGCGCAATCGCCGTTGGCGTCACGGCGCTGATCCGGGTGACGGCCATGGGCACGCCCGGGCCAACCGGGCAGACCATCGTGCGAACCTGACATCGGTGCAGGCGGCGGCGGGATGGTCAATTGATGTCTTAGCGGTCGCGCCTTCCTCGTCGCCAGGCTCGCTTGCAATCGCGCTGACCGGATCGACGGTTAACCCAGCTGACGCGCCATGCCATCGGTGACGGCGCCGGTGGCAATGCCGTGACAGCGCGCAGACGGTGCGAGTGCCGGGAGGGGGCGATCTCGTGGGCGACGGGCAGGAATCGGCGGTACGTAGCGTCTGGCGGAGCTGGTTTGACCCGCGGTGTCAGACGTCGCTACGGGTCCATCGGTCGGTATGGTCGCCACGTTCTCCTGTGATGCGTCTCTGTCATATCGACCGCTCCAAAACGGCCTCTTCAATGGGCTGATCTGGCCGAAGGTCGGCTGCGCCTCGATCGCCTATGCCGCAACAGCGGCGTCGAAACTTTCTTCCCCTGCCGGCTGCGCCGTCATTCCTCGCGGGGCAAGAAAGCCTCTCCTTTGCTGTCAGGCCCCTGCGGGGTGCGCCGTCAATCGCCTCCGGCCTCTCGATCGCCATCGAGGCCGCAATGGTGCGGGCTCGCAACAGAGTTCAAGGAGAACTACCATGGCGACCATCGGCACCTTCAAGAAGACCGGCAACAACGAGTTCACCGGCGAAATCGTCACCCTCAGCGTCCAGACCAAGAATGTCCGCATCGTCCCCGAGGCCCGCGCCACCGGCGAGAACGCCCCCAGCCACCGCGTGTTCGTCGGCCGCGCCGAGATCGGCGCCGCCTGGTCTAAGACCTCCAACGAGGGCCGCGCCTATCTGGGCCTGAAGCTCGATGATCCCAGCTTCAACGCCCCGATCTACGCCAACCTCTTCGACGACGAGGAAGGGGAGACCCTCTCGCTCATCTGGTCCCGTCCCAATGGGCGCCGCGGCGACTGAGGCCCCGCGCGAGGCCCCGGCCGGAAAGCCGGGGCCTCGGCTTTGCTGCGACCGAATCAGTTGCGCTGTCGGCGGCCTGACAGAGGGCAAATAAGCACTTCCGGCTAGAACACGGCGACGAGAACGACTATTATAGTCGTAGTCTTGGCGTACGCGTAGGTCCGTGTGGGAGGTGATCATGCATGATCACCGCCCGACAGTTTCGGGCCGCACGCGCGTTGCTGGGTTGGACACAGGAGACGCTCGCTGACAAGGCCCGGGTCTCATTGACCGCGCTCAAACGCCTCGAATCCACCAGTGGCCTCGAGGTTTTTGAGAGCACGCGCGATGAGGTGAGACGGGCTTTCGAACGCGCCGGCATCGTCTTCCTGAACTCCGATCAGGGCAAGGGAGTGCTGCTCGTTGATGCGAAGAAGGAAACCTGACGTTCGACAGATCGCGGCGTTGCCAATTCGTCTCGCGTCAAGGTCATGCGTCATCAATCCGATCAAATCACGGTTAACAATATCCTCCAGTTTGGATGCATCTCGCGATCGGGGGATATTGTGACCAAAGACGTTTTTCTCGATCAGCCGCCGGCTGGGGCGGCATTGACCGCCTATGACGAGGCGCATCTGAAGCTGTACGTCCGGTTGCTGGATGCCGACGCTGAAAAAGCCGACTGGCGCGAAGTCGTCGAAGTCCTCTTCGGCCTCGATGCCAAGGCCGAACCGGAACGCGCTCAGCGTATCTACACCACTCATCTCGACCGCGCGAAATGGATGACGAAGAGCGGTTTTTGCGAGTTGCTTCAGGGCCGCCTGCACTGAGGTGATGCGTAAACCGCATCACGTTGCGGCCACTTCGTTCTTCCCGCGCTCCGTTCAGCCCGGAATCGTATCCACTGCAAAACTCGCGTTACACAACCTTACGCGGAGGCAGTGGAGAATGTCCGAGGATGAAAGTTGGCGGTCTGAAGCCGCCTATGACTATATCGACAAGTTGACCCCCGGCGATCTCGCCTGGGAGTTCCTGCGTCGCAACCCTGAATACAGAAAATCCTATCAGGAACTGGTAGCCGTCGGGCGGTTGACCGAGGATGTCGCGGGCGAGTTCGCCGAGCAATGGGGCTTGCGATTTCGTCGCCGACCCTCGCAACTCCGCGCTCATCCAGCCAATCTTCTGGATCCCGCAAACCGATCCCGCGACACTTCCGTTCAGCATCGGACCGAACCCGGCGGGACATCTCCACCTCCGCGTTGAGGATCTGCACGCCCACGCCATCATCCAGCATGATCCTGGCCTGATCCGGCTCGTACTGCACGGCGAACCCCACGACGTGGCCCTGTTCAACGTCGATGATGCCCGCCCCCTTGGCGCGTTCATCTTATTCGATGAACTGACGCCCGACCGACTGACCGCGGTCGAACGCCTCTGGCACGCGATGTTCGGCAAGCGCGTGCCGCCCGATCCACGCCTGACGCCACAAAGACGTCAGCGCGCCCGCCAGATGCTGCGCGCCATCGACGCGCGCGCGAGCGGCGCCATCTACCGCACCGTAGCCGAGCATCTCTTCCCCCAGCACCAGATTGATGCAGCATCCTGGGTCGGCGACCCGATCCGGGAGATCACCATCCGTCTCGCCCGCGACGGCATGAAGCTCGTTCGCGGCGGCTATCGAACATTGCTGCGTCGCCCACGCCGGGATCGCTGATACCCGCTCGCGTGTCGATTTTAGCATCTTACTTCGACATCGTCCCGGGCGCCGTCTTCGCGCCACCGTGCTCGCAACCCGCCGCTTACTCGAAGCGGCCGCCCGCGAGACCACGGAGGTGCGATCATGGCCGAAAGAGCCGCCAATTTACCGCCACGATACCTGAGAACGCAGGAGGCGGCCCGCCTCCTCGGCCTGTCCGAGCGCACGCTCGAAAAGCACCGGACCTACGGGACTGGCCCGACCTACCGCAAGCTCGGCGGCCGCGTCGTTTACTCCGTCGACGACCTCCAGGCCTGGGCCGATCGCGGTCTCGTCACCTCGACCTCCGATCCGCGCGGCGGCACCGTGCTGCCCGCGAAGCGCCAGCCGTCCGCGTCCGCCAGCGTCGGCGGCCGTTTCCCGCGCTGAGTCCCGGCATGTCGGCGCGCCATCACAGCAGCGAACGCGAGCAGCTCGATCTCTTTCGAGCGCTGCCCGGCGATCTCGCGCCGCGCGATGCGCAGGACCTGATGGCGTACCCGTTTTTCGCGCTCGGCAAGTCCAAGCGGGTGGCGCCCATCGACTTCAAGACCGGCTCCGTCGTCATCCGTGTCGAAGCGGTCCCCGAGCACGGCATGGCCACCATCTGGGATGCCGACGTGCTGATCTGGGCTGCGTCCCAAATCGTCGAGGCACGTGACCACGGATTGCGCCCATCGCGTCTGATGGCGACCACGCCCTACGAGATCCTTCAGTTCATCGGCCGCGGCGTTTCCCTCCGTGATTACGACCGGTTGAAAGCCGCGCTTGACCGGCTCCAGTCGACGACGGTGGCGACATCGATCCGTCAGCCGACAGAGCGGCGGCTGCATCGCTTCTCTTGGATCAACGAGTGGAAGGAGCGCGCCGACGGCAAAGGCCGGCCGCTCGGCCTCGAGCTGATCGTGCCGGACTGGTTCTACGCCGCCGTCCTCGACGATGCGCTCGTGCTGACGATCGACCGCAATTATTTCGGCCTGACCGGCGGCCTGGAGCGCTGGCTGTACCGCCTCGTGCGCAAGCACGGCGGCAAGCAGGAATTCGGCTGGAGATTCGATTTCCCGCATCTCCACGCCAAGTCCGGCAGCCTCTCGCCGCTCAAGCATTTCGCCTACGACCTGCGCGACATCGTGCGCCGCCAGCCGCTGCCGGGCTATCGCCTGACCATTGAGCAGTGCCTCGGCGGACCGGAAATCCTTTCCTTCAAACCCATCGATCCGCACGCGCTCGGCATCCCGCGCCAGCGCCGTCGCTCGACCAAGCGCCCTGGGGATAAGCTGTGAATAGTCTCGTGCTATCAGGGACCGGCACTATCGTGCCATCAGGGACCGGACTCTCGTGCTATCGGGGACCGGAATCGTCGATTCCTCGCGCTGAATCAGCGACTTGCGAGCCCTCTAACTTATCTAACCTAGATTCCTACGGAATCTTTCTAACGCGACCGCGTTTTTCGGCCGCTGTGGACGAGTCCCCGTTTCTCGGGAGACCGTCATGATTGTCGCGCTGCTCAACCAGAAGGGCGGCGTCGGCAAGACGACGCTCGCCCTGCACTTGGCAGGTGAATGGACTCGCCGTGGACAGCGCGTCACGCTGATCGACGCCGATCCGCAGGGCTCGGCGCTCGACTGGTCGCAGCAACGCAGCCGGGAGGGGCTGGAGCGGCTGTTCGGTGTTGTCGGCCTGGCGCGCGATACGCTCCACCGCGAAGCGCCGGAGCTGGCCCGCGACGTCGACCACGTCGTCATCGATGGACCGCCGCGTGTCGCCGGCTTGATGCGCTCGGCACTGCTCGCCGCCGATCTTGTGCTGATCCCGGTGCAGCCGTCGCCGCTCGATGGCTGGGCGTCGGCCGAGATGCTCACGCTGCTCGGCGAGGCGCGCATCTATCGCCCGCAGCTCGCCGCGCGCTTCGTGCTGAACCGCTGTGCGGCCCGCACGGTTCTGGCCCGCGAGACCGCCGATACGCTGGCGGATCACGACCCGCCCTTGCTCTCGACCACCATCGGCCAGCGCATCGTCTTCGCCGATGTCGTGCAGACCGGCCGGCTCGCCGCCGAGCAGGACGAGGATTGCCCCGGCGCGCGCGAGATCGCCGCGCTCGCGGCGGAAGTCGCGAGGATCGGCGCATGAGCGAGCGGTTCCCAAAGCGCAGCTTTGCGGCGCGTCCCGCTGATCCCGAAAGCTGGATCAAGGCACCCGAACGCCACGCACCTCGCGGTCAGCCCGCCGAGGACTTCTCGGCCCGGCTGACGATCGACGTCACCGCCGACATGCGCGGACGGATCAAGATCGCCGCCTTCCAGCGCGGCCAGACCGTCGCCGACATGCTGCGCGCGCTGTTCGAGCGCGAATTCCCACCCCCGTCAGGAGAAGGACAATGACCGGCCTTGTCGCCGCGCCAGAACGCGTCGGCCGTGCTGCCGCCGAGCCGCCGCCCGAAGCGTTCACCCAGGTCGAACTCGTCTGGATCGAGAAGCAGACGGAGCACTGGGTCCGCTTCGGCCGCGAGCGGCGCGAGCAGATCCTCGACCGCCGCCGTCGCATCCTCTTCTTCCCTCCCGGCAGCGTCCTTGCGCTGGTGCGCTGGGCGGCGAACGAGCACGGAACCGTTCTCTCGCGCCTCGACATCCTGCGCACGGTGGAGCGCGACGCAGCGTGCCAGACCGTTCCGACGGTCACGCCAGGCGCAGAGATTCTGCTGCATGTCGATGGCTGGCCGAAGGTGGAGCGCGTACTCCAGCTCCTCAACGCCATCGAGGCGCGCGGCATCGACCCGATCGAAGTTTCGCCCGACCATTGGCGCCACGTCCACAACCGGATGATCGTCGGCGAAACGCCGCGCGCCTATGATGCGCGCCAGCACCGCGCCTTTCTCCTGCGCCGGGAGATCGGCGCATGACCCGGCTCTCCTACGCCATCGTCACGACCGTGGCCGTGTCGCTTCTCGGAGTCGCCTCAATCGCTTCCTTCGCGCCGCGCCTGATCTGGAACGCCTCCGCCAGCACGCCGGTCGGCTTCTATACGATCGACGAACCCGGCCCGGTCGCCGTGACCGACCTGGTCGCGGTGGATGCTCCTGAACCACTCGCCACCTTCCTGTCCGATGGCGGCTACCTGCCGCATGGCGTGCCGCTTCTGAAGCGCGTCGCCGCGCTCCCGGGACAGCGGGTCTGCCGGACCGGGCTCGCCATCACCGTCGACGGATTGCCGATGGGCGATGCCCTCGACCGCGATCGTCGCGGCCGTCCTCTCCCGATCTGGCAGGGCTGCCGATTGGTCGCGGATGGCGAGCTGTTCCTGATGAACTGGCAAGTCCGCGACAGCCTCGACGGTCGCTACTTCGGGCCGCTTCCAGCCACCGCCGTGATCGGCCGGGCCACCCCTCTCTACACCGACGAGGACGGCGATGGCCGCTTCGTCTGGCGCGCGCCGACGCGGTGACGGCGCGCCCATGACCCTGTCCACCGCAATCTGAAGGAGACGACCCATGCCCGTGATCGGTCAATTCATGCGCGAAAATGATGGCTTCATTGGCCACCTGACGACGCTGTCCTTGCATCAGGACATCATCATCGTCGCGGCCGAGCCGTCCGAAGCCGAGAACGCGCCGGACTACCGCGTCCATGTGCTCGACACCATGAGCAACGAGACCGGCGCGGAGATCGGCGCGGGCTGGAAGCGCACCGGCGAAAAGGCCGGCGAATATGTCTCGCTGCAGCTCG
Source organism: Ensifer adhaerens (assembly GCA_900215285.1). Taxonomy (NCBI): domain Bacteria; kingdom Pseudomonadati; phylum Pseudomonadota; class Alphaproteobacteria; order Hyphomicrobiales; family Rhizobiaceae; genus Ensifer; species Ensifer adhaerens. Next base: position 790,400 of record OCMG01000004.1, on the reverse strand, counting down.
ACGATCCGACCTTCGAACATCCGATCCGCGCTAACCTGTTCCAATCCGCCGACGACAAATCCGCCTGGGGCCTGCACTGGAATCGCCCGCCGAAGCGCGGCGAGCGGGACTGAACGATGCCCGCCGCGCCCCATCAGCCTGCCGTCGGAGGGAGGATCACCCTCCGACGCGCAGCCCTCCTTCTCCTTTCCGGCCTGATCCTCGCCGCGCCCGGGGCAAGCCCAGCCGCCGCACAGCAGGCGCCCGCCGAGCGGCCGTCGCGCAGTGATCCTTATGGCGCTTTCATCGCCGAGGCGGCGCAGAGGTTCGGCGTCCCCGAAGCGTGGATTCGCGCCGTCATGCGCGTCGAAAGCGCTGGCGACGTGCGCGCCATCTCATCGGCCGGGGCGATGGGCCTCATGCAGATCATGCCCGCCACATGGGCCGAACTGCGCGTCCGCCATCGGCTCGGCGGCAATCCCTACGACCCTCGCGACAACATTCTGGCGGGCGCTGCGTATCTGCGCGACATGCACAATCGCTACGGATCGCCCGGCTTCCTGGCCGCCTACAACGCCGGTCCCGGCCGTTACGAAGAATATCTCGCCGGTCGGCCTTTGCCGTCTGAAACGCGCGCCTATGTCGCGACGCTCGCCCCCACTGTCGGCGGCGGAGAACTCGCCGGCCCCGTCGTGGTCGCGGTCGCCGATCCGCTCGCCTGGACGCGGGCGCCGCTCTTCGTCGTTCAGCCGGCTGGCAGCGGGCCTGCCGCGCCGGTGCAGTCCGAAGGCGCGCCCAGTGACGTCACGGCGACCGCCCCGCCGCGCGATCAAGGCCCGGCGGCTTCGCACACCGATGGCCTTTTCGTCGCCCGCAATGTGCCTGGTGGTCCGCGATGACCGCGTTCGCACCCGTTCGCAGTGTGGCGTGGTCTGGCGGGCAAATGGCGGTCCGCAGAGGAGGAGCAGTCAGCACAACCGCACGATGGCGAGATAAAAGCGCGCGAGGTGCGGCTGGGTGCGGTTGTGTGTTTTCAGGGACTTACAGAGAATTTGCGCGAGGTGCGCCTGATCGGCGCAGCCTGCGCTCTCGCGATTTATTGGTGAATTTCCTCGGCTTCGCGCGATGTGCGGGGCCTCGGCCATGAGCGGAGAGGACGATTTCCGCATCCGGCCGGGCCGCATCCGCTCGACCCGGGCTCAAGCTGCGCGGCCCTTTATCGCTCAAGCGCTGGCGGCCGCCCAGCGCGCCGGCGGACGCGTCTCGCGCTCCGGCCAGATTGGCTCGGGCAACCGCTCGCGGTTCGGGCGCGGCCAGCGCGCGACGGTGCAGGCCAACCGGCTTCTGACCAGCCGATCACGCAACACAGTGATCAAGACGCGCGTCGTCCGCCACACGGCGCGGGCCGCGCCGCTTTCCGCCCACCTCAGCTATCTCCGTCGCGAGGGCGTCACCCGGGATGGCGAGAAGGCCAAGCTCTTCGGGCCGGAGACCGAGGACGTCCATCCCAAGGCCTTTGCCGAGCGCACCCAGGACGACCGGCATCACTTCCGCTTCATCGTGTCGCCCGAGGACGCGACCGAGATGTCCGACCTCAAGACCTATGCCCGCGACCTGATGGGGCAGATGGAGAAGGACCTGGGGACCAAGCTCAACTGGGTCGGCGTCGATCACTGGAACACCGACAATCCCCACGTCCATATCATCCTGCGCGGTCGCACCGACGATGGCCAGGACCTCGTCATCTCTCGCGACTACATCAAGGAAGGCATGCGCGCCCGCGCGCAGGATCTCGTCACCCAGGAGCTGGGACCGCGCACCGATCACGAGATCCGCCGCAATCTCGAACGGCAGATCGAAGCGGAGCGCTGGACCAATCTCGATCGCCAGCTCGCCCGCGACAGCTATCGTACCGGCGTCGTCGACCTCGCCCCGCATCCGGACCGCCAGCCCGACGAATTCCACGCGATGAAAATCGGCCGGCTGCGCAAGCTGGAGACGCTCGGCCTCGCGGATCAGATCGGTCCCGGTCAGTGGGTTGTCTCGGACAATGCGGAGGCAACGCTGCGCGCGCTGGGCGAGCGCGGCGACATCATCAAGCGCATTCACCGCGGCCTGACCGAACGCGGCATCGAGCGTGGCGCCGCGAGCTATGTGCTCGCCGGCGAGAACCTCAACGATCCTATCGTTGGTCGGCTCGTTGATCGTGGTCTCGATGATGAGCTGAAGGGCACGGCCTATGCCGTGGTCGACGGCACGGACGGGCGCACCCACCACATCAAACTTCCCGACCTCGATGCCGCTGGCGACAGCGCGCCAGGCTCGATCGTCGAGCTGCGCAAGTTCGATGACGCGCAGGGTCGGCGCCGCGTGGCGCTCGCCGTTCGCTCCGATCTCGACATCGAACGGCAGGTCAGTGCGGCCGGCGCTACGTGGCTCGACCGGCAGGCGATCGCCCGCGACCCCGTCGCGCTTGGACGTGGCGGCTTCGGCGCGGAGGTGCGTCAGGCGATGGACCGGCGTGCCGACCATCTCGTCAGCCGGGGCCTCGCCGAGCGGCAGTCGCGCGGTGTCAGTTTTGCGCCGGGGCTGATCGACCAGTTGCGCCAGCGTGAGGTGGAAGCTCTGGGCGCGAAGCTTGCCGCCGAAACCGGGCGCCCGTTCACGAAGGCCGGAACGGGCGAGTATGTGGCGGGCACTTACCGGCAGCGCTTCACGCTGGCCTCGGGCCGCTTCGCCATGATCGACGACGGCCTAGGCTTCCAGCTCGTGCCCTGGTCTCCGTCCCTCGAACGCCAGCTCGGTCAGCACGTCTCAGGCGTATCGCGCGGCCCCGGCGGCGTCGACTGGAGCTTCGGCCGCAATCGCGGCCTCGGCATGTAGCCCAACTAAGAAAGGAGTGCCCGCCATGTCGGCGACGAAAATCCTCTGGGGCCAGATCCTCACCGTCTTCCTGATCGTGCTGATGACGACCTGGGGCGCGACACAATGGACGGCCTACCGGCTCGGCTTCCAGCCACAGCTCGGGCAGCCCTGGTTCGAGCTGGCGGGCTGGCCGATCTACTATCCGCCGGCCTTCTTCTGGTGGTGGTATTTCTACGACGCCTACGCCCCGCCGATCTTCATCGAGGGCGCCTATATCGCCGCGTCGGGCGGCTTCATCTCCATCGCAGTTGCCATTGGCATGTCCGTGTGGCGGGCACGCGAAGCGAAGAACGTGGAGACCTACGGCTCGGCCCGCTGGGCGCGGCCGGAAGAGGTGAAGGCCGCCGGCCTCCTCGGTCCTGACGGCGTCGTGCTCGGCAAGCATGAGCGCGAATATCTTCGCCATGACGGTCCGGAGCATGTCCTGTGTTTCGCGCCAACACGTTCCGGCAAGGGCGTGGGCCTGGTCGTGCCCTCGCTCCTGACCTGGCCGGGCTCGGCGATCGTTCACGACATCAAGGGCGAGAACTGGACGCTGACCGCCGGCTATCGCGCCCGGCACGGCCGCGTGCTGTTGTTCGATCCGACCAATGCCAAGTCGGCAGCCTATAATCCTCTGCTCGAGGTGCGCCGCGGCGAATGGGAAGTCCGTGACGTGCAGAACATCGCCGACATCCTGGTCGACCCGGAAGGTTCGCTCGAAAAGCGGAACCACTGGGAGAAGACGTCGCACGCGCTTCTGGTCGGCGCGATCCTGCACGTCCTCTATGCCGAGGCCGACAAGACCTTGGCCGGCGTCGCCGCCTTCCTGTCGGATCCGAAGCGCCCGATCGAGTCGACCCTCGCGGCGATGATGAAGACCGCCCATCTCGGCGAGGCCGGTCCGCACCCGGTAATCGCCAGCGCGGCCCGCGAGTTGCTCAACAAATCGGACAACGAGCGGTCCGGCGTGCTGTCCACCGCGATGTCGTTTCTCGGTCTGTATCGCGATCCCGTCGTCGCCGAGGTGACGCGCCGCTGCGACTGGCGCATCGCCGACATGGTCGGTGGCAAGCATCCGACCACCCTCTACCTCGTTGTGCCGCCCTCCGACATCAACCGGACCAAGCCGCTGATCCGCCTGATCCTCAATCAGGTCGGCCGGCGCTTGACCGAGGACCTGCAGGCGAAGGGAAACCGCTATCGGCTGCTGCTCATGCTCGACGAGTTTCCCGCGCTCGGCCGCCTCGACTTCTTCGAGAGCGCCCTGGCGTTCATGGCGGGTTACGGCCTGAAAGCATTCCTCATCGCGCAGTCGCTGAACCAGATCGAAAAGGCTTACGGGCCGAACAACTCGATCCTCGACAACTGCCACGTCCGGGTCAGCTTCGCGACCAATGACGAGCGGACCGCCAAACGCGTTTCGGATGCGCTCGGCACCGCCACCGAGATGAAGGCGATGAAGAACTATGCCGGTCACCGCCTCTCGCCCTGGCTCGGCCACTTGATGGTGTCGCGCTCGGAGACCGCCCGGCAATTGCTGACGCCCGGCGAGATCATGCAGCTCCCGCCCTCCGACGAGATCGTCATGGTTGCCGGCATTCCGCCGATCCGCGCCAAGAAGGCCCGCTACTATGAGGATCGGCGGTTTCAGGAGCGCATCCTGACGCCGCCCGGCCTGACCAAACCCGCGAGCGCAAGAGCAGACGATTGGAGCACGCTGGCTTTGCCCGAACGGCCGGTGCTGGATAGGCCCGTCGCCGTGGACGACGTGGCCGATGACGATCCGACGGATTCAGAGCGCCGGCATCAGCCCGAGCTGAGCCGCACCAAGACCGTCGAGCGAAAGCCGGTGATCGAGAACGAATTCGAGATCGATCCGCGTGATGACGTTGACGAGGATGCCGCCCGCCTCAGCCGCATGACACAGACCATGCGCCAGGTCGCCCGGCAGGCTTCGCTCGATCCGGGCGACGGCATCGAACTGTAGGAGGCTCCAGTGATCAAGCCTCCGAAGAAGCAGCGCCTCTCCGTCTATCTCGAACCGGATGTCATGAAGGCGCTCGCCGCCCATGCAGCGCGACGCGACCTCTCGTTGTCGTTGGTTGCCGAGGCCGGCATCGCATCGTTCCTCTCGCCCGACGCGGCAGAACGGCAGGAGGCGGCGACTACGAAGCGGCTCGACCAACTCGACCGCCGCATGGCGCGCATGGAACGCGACCTCGGCATATCAGTGGAGACGCTCGCCGTGTTCATCCGCTTCTGGCTGACCTCCAACCCGCAGCTACCGGAGCCGGCACAGGTCGCGGCACGCGCCAAAGCGTCGGAGCGCTATGAAGCCTTCGTGACCGCGCTCGGCCGACGACTCGCGCAGGGACCGAAGCTCAGGCAAGAGATATCGGAAGACATCCCGCCCGCGCACGACGCGGAATAATCACTGATCTACGCATCTCAAGTATCCGTGCGTTCCGCCGTTTCCCTGTCTTTGTACGCCACTGTACGACGGCCACATGATGGTTGTTGTCAGGCCATGATTTCTGCCTCTTCTACTCATCCCCGATCCAGGGCCGCCCATCGCGGACCCGCAAGAGAACGGGGACGACGTGGCGGCAACTCACCAGAAATCGGAGGCGATCCTTCGCGGTGCGCGGATGCTGCGCACAGCCCTCGGGTCCGCGATCGCCGCGTTTCTGGAAGATCCCGCGATCGTCGAGGTGATGCTCAATCCCGATGGGCGGCTCTGGGTCGACCGGCTTTCAGAAGGTCTTTCCGATACGGGTGAGCGACTGTCGCCGTCGGACGGCGAGCGCATTATCCGCCTCGTCGCCCACCATGTCGGCGCCGAAGTTCATCCCGGCGCGCCGCGCGTCTCGGCGGAGCTACCCGAGACGGGGGAGCGGTTCGAGGGCCTTCTGCCACCCGTCGTCGCCGCGCCAGCTTTCGCGATCCGCAAGCCTGCCGTCGCGGTGTTCACGCTCGACGATTATGTCGCCGCCGGAATCATGGCAGCGGATCAGGCCGAGACTTTGCGCCAGGCCGTTGCCGATCGGCGCAACATCCTCGTCGCCGGCGGCACCTCGACCGGCAAGACCACGCTCACCAATGCGCTGCTCGCTGAGGTCTCCAAGACCTCAGATCGCGTCGTCCTAATCGAGGACACACGCGAGTTGCAATGCGCCGCACCCAACCTCGTCGCGATGCGCACGAAGGACGGCGTCGCCTCGCTGTCCGATCTCGTTCGGTCCTCGCTGCGCCTGCGCCCCGACCGCATCCCAATCGGCGAGGTACGTGGCTCCGAGGCGCTGGACCTGCTGAAGGCCTGGGGCACCGGCCATCCCGGCGGCGTCGGGACCATCCACGCCGGCACGGCCATCGGCGCGCTGCGCCGCATGGAGCAGCTCATTCAGGAAGCTGTCGTCACCGTTCCGCGCGCGCTGATCGCCGAGACGATCGATCTGGTCGCTGTGCTCTCCGGCCGGGGCGCATCGCGCCGTCTGGCCGAACTCGCCCGCATCGAGGGCCTCGGCCCCGACGGCGACTACCGCGTCACCCCCGCAAGTCAGACCCTCACAGGAGACCCGTCATGATCAAGCATGCTTTGCGCATTCGCCGCCACGTCGCAACGGCGGTGTCCGTCACCTTCCTGACGCTCGCCCTCGCACCGGCCGCCCATGCGTCCGGTTCGTCGATGCCATGGGAAGCGCCACTTCAGTCGATCCTCGAATCGATCGAGGGGCCGGTCGCTAAGATCATCGCGGTGATGATCATCATCATCACCGGCCTGACGCTCGCATTCGGCGATACGTCGGGCGGCGCCCGCAAGCTGATCCAGATCGTGTTCGGCTTGTCGATCGCCTTCGCCGCGTCGAGCTTCTTCCTCTCCTTCTTCTCGTTCGGCGGCGGGGCGCTTGTCTGATGGTCGACGGCGCAGATCATGGCGGCGGACTGCCGGGTTTCTCCGTCCCGGTCCACCGGGCACTGACCGAGCATATCCTGCTCGGCGGCGCGCCGCGCTCGCTCGCCATCCTCAACGGCACGCTTGCCGCCGCGCTCGGCCTTGGCCTGCGCCTCTGGCTGGTCGGCCTGGGACTTTGGGCCGTCGGGCATTTCGCGGCGGTCTGGGCCGCCAAGCGCGATCCGCAGTTCGTCGACGTCGTGCGCAAGCATCTGCGCATTCCCGGCCACCTGTCCGTCTGAGGAGCGACGCCGATGATGAACCTCGCTGAGTATCGCAACCGCAACACCCGGCTCGCCGACTACCTCCCCTGGGTCGCGCTGGTCGGCGAAGGCGTGGTGCTGAACAAGGACGGCAGCCTGCAGCGCACGGCGCGCTTCCGCGGTCCCGACCTCGACAGCGCCGTACCGGCCGAGCTGGTCGCCGTCGCTGGCCGCCTCAACAACGCCTTCCGTCGCCTCGGCTCCGGCTGGGCGATCTTCGTCGAGGCGCAGCGCCATGGCGCCGCGACCTATCCGGCCAGCATGTTCGCCGACAGCGCTTCCGGCCTGGTCGATGCCGAGCGCAAGGCCGACTTCGAGGAAGCCGGGGCGCATTTCGAGTCGAGCTATTTCCTGACATTCCTCTATCTGCCGCCCGCCGAGGATGCGGCGCGCGCCGAGACCTGGCTGTACGAAGGCCGCGACCACGCCGGCGTCGACGCGCATGAGATCCTGCGCGGCTTTGCCGATCGCACCGATCGAATCCTCCAGCTCATCGACGCTTTCATGCCCGAATGCGCGTGGCTCGATGATGGAGAGACGCTGACCTACCTGCATTCAACCGTCTCGACGAAGCGGCATCGTGTCCGCGTCCCCGAGACGCCGATGTATCTCGATGCGCTGCTGGCCGATCAACCGCTCACCGGTGGCCTCGAACCCCGGCTCGGCGACGCGCATCTGCGCATCCTCACCATAGTCGGCTTTCCGACCGCGACCACGCCCGGAATCCTCGACGAGCTGAACCGCTTGGCCTTTCCCTATCGCTGGTCGACGCGTGCCATCCTGCTCGACAAGACCGACGCGACCAAGCTGCTGACCAAGATCAGGCGGCAATGGTTCGCCAAGCGCAAGTCGATCGCCGCCATCCTCAAGGAGGTGATGACCAACGAGGCTTCGGCGCTGGTCGACACCGATGCGGCCAACAAAGCGGCCGACGCCGATATGGCGCTGCAGGAGCTGGGCGCCGACTATGCCGGCCAGGCCTATGTGACGGCGACGATCGCGGTTTGGGATGACGATCCCCGCATCGCCGCCGAAAAACTGCGCCTCGTCGAGAAGGTCATCCAAGGCCGCGACTTCACGGCGATGCCCGAGACCATCAACGCCGTGGATGCTTGGCTCGGCTCGCTACCCGGCCATGTCTACGCCAATGTCCGGCAGCCGCCTATCTCGACACTGAATCTCGCCCACATGATCCCGCTGTCGGCGGTGTGGGCGGGACCGGAACGGGACGAGCACTTCAATGCACCCCCACTGCTTTACGGCAGAACCGAAGGCTCGACCCCGTTCCGGCTTTCCATCCATGTCGGCGACGTCGGCCATACGCTGATCGTCGGCCCGACCGGCGCCGGCAAATCCGTGCTGCTCGCCCTCATGGCGCTTCAGTTCCGACGCTATCCGCGATGCCAGGTCTTTGCCTTCGACTTCGGCGGCTCGATCCGGGCCGCAGCCCTCGCCATGCGCGGCGACTGGCACGATCTCGGCGGTGGGCTTACCGAAGGCGCTGACGACAGCGTGTCACTGCAACCGTTGGCGCGGATCGACGATGTCGCCGAGCGGGCATGGGCCTCCGACTGGCTGATCGCGATCCTGGGGCGCGAAAGAGTCCCGGTCACGCCCGAGGTCAAGGAGCATCTGTGGTCGGCGCTGTCGTCGCTAGCCTCTGCGCCCGTCAGCGAACGCACCCTGACGGGTCTCTCGGTTCTCCTCCAATCCAACGATCTGAAACAGGCCTTGCGACCATACTGTGTTGGCGGCCCCTATGGCCGGCTGCTAGATGCCGAGGCAGAGCATCTGGGCGAGGCCAATGTTCAGGTCTTCGAGACCGAGGGATTGATCGGCACCGGCGCTGCCGCCGCCGTCCTCGCCTATCTCTTCCACCGCATCGAGGACCGCCTCGACGGACGGCCGACACTGCTGATCGTCGATGAAGGCTGGCTCGCGCTCGACGACGAGGGCTTCGCGGGCCAGCTCCGCGAATGGCTGAAGACGCTTCGCAAGAAGAACGCCAGCGTCATCTTCGCAACCCAGTCGCTCTCCGACATCGACGGCTCGGCGATCGCCCCAGCCATCATCGAAAGCTGCCAGACCCGCATCCTGCTCCCGAACGAACGCGCGATCGAGCCACAGATCACCGCCATCTATCGCCGCTTCGGCCTCAACGATCGCCAGATCGAGATCCTCGCGCGCGCAATGCCCAAGCGCGACTATTACTGCCAGTCCCGCCGCGGCAACCGGCTCTTCGAGCTGGGTCTGTCGGACGTAGCGCTGGCGCTCTGCGCCGCCTCGTCGAAGCAGCACCAGGCGCTGATCGCCGCGGTTCACGCCCGCAGCGGCACGGATGGTTTCCTTGCCGAATGGCTTGGCGAGAACCGGCTTGGCTGGGCCGCCGACCTCATCGCCGACCTCACCAATGTCACCCCCCAAATCGATCCGGAGGCACGCTCATGACCCGTTCTCGTTCTTCCCGCTCGCGCGCGCTGTGCATCGGCGCCGCGCTCCTTGCCGCGCCGCTCGCGCTGTCGCCGATCCTTGCACCGCCCGCGGCCGCGCAGTGGATCGTCTATGATCCGACCAACTATGCGCAAAACGTCCTGACGGCGGCGCGCACGCTCCAGCAGGTCAATCAGCAGATCACCCAGCTTCAGAATGAAGCGACAATGCTGATCAATCAGGCCCGCAATCTCGCGAGCTTGCCATACTCCTCACTCCAGCAGCTTCAGCAATCGGTGCAGCGCACCCAGCAACTTCTCGCGGAGGCGCAGGGCATCGCCCTCAACGTCCAGCAGATCGACCGTGCGTTCCAGACCACCTACAGCAACGCGTCGATGTCGGCTTCCGATCAGGCGCTCGTCTCCCAGGCGCGGGAACGCTGGCAGAATACGGTTGGAGGTTTGCAGGACGCCATGCGTGTGCAGGCGGGCGTCGTCGGCAACATCGATACCAATCGCAGTGAGATGACGGCGCTCGTCGGCCAAAGCCAGGGCGCGACCGGCGCGCTCCAGGCGACGCAAGCGGGCAATCAACTTCTCGCCCTGCAAGCACAGCAGCTCGCCGACCTCACCGCCGTCGTCGCCGCCAATGGCCGCGCACAGAGCCTGTCCGAGGCCGAGCGGGCGGCAGCGGCCGAACAGGGCCGCGAACAGCGCCGCCGCTTCCTGACGCCGGGCACGGGCTACCAGCCCGGCAACGCCCGCATGTTCCCAAACGGCAACTGAGGACATGGTCATGGACGGCAAGATGCTCGCGCGGCTTGGCGCCGTCGTGTTCGTCGCGGTCGCGGTCACCGCGACCGCCATCGAGATGACCCGGAAGGAGGAAGCGCCGGCTGCCTGGCCATCCGGCCGTTCCACCGAGGCTCAGGCCGATCCGCTGCGCGATGAGCTGATCCGCTGCCAGTCCCTTGGCGAAGCCGGCCCGCGCGATTCCGGGTGTCTCCGCGCCTGGGCGGAGAACCGTCATCGCTTCCTCGCGCCCGGCGCTCGTCCGATGGAGCGTCTTCCCGAACCGCCTCCGCCGAATGCGATGCCGCGCGAGATTCCCGACAATCCGATCCGCCGCGAGAGCGCGCCGCAGCCCGACGAGGCACGGTAGTATCATGGGCGGCACCGGCGTCATCGACCACTTCCTCGAGGTCTTCACCCGCTACATCGACAGCGGCTTCGGCCTGCTGAGCGGCGAAGTCGCCTTTATCGCCACCACGCTGATCGTTATCGACGTGACGCTGGCGGCGCTGTTCTGGAGCTGGGGAGCCGATGACGATATCATCGCGCGGCTGGTGAAGAAGACCCTGTTTGTGGGTGTCTTCGCCTACATCATCGGCAACTGGAACAACCTCGCCCGCATCATCTTCGAGAGCTTCGCCGGCCTTGGCCTCAAAGCCAGCGGCACGGGCTTCACGACCGCCGACCTCCTGCGCCCCGGCAAGGTCGCGCAGACCGGACTCGACGCCGGACGGCCGCTGCTCGACTCGATCTCCAGCCTCATGGGCTATTGGTCGTTCTTCGAGAACTTCATCCAGATCGCCTGCATGTTCCTGGCCTGGGCTCTGGTGCTGCTCGCCTTCTTCATCCTCGCCATCCAGCTCTTCGTCACACTTATCGAGTTCAAGCTGACGACGCTCGCCGGCTTCGTGCTGATTCCCTTCGGCCTCTTCGGCAAGTCCGCCTTCATGGCCGAACGTGTCCTCGGCAACGTCATCTCATCCGGCATCAAGGTCCTGGTCCTCGCCGTCATCATCGGCATTGGCTCCACGCTCTTCTCCGAGTTCACGTCCGGCTTCGGCGGCCAGAATCCATCGATCGACGAGGCCATGGCGATCGTACTCGCCGCGCTGTCGTTGCTTGGCCTCGGCATTTTCGGTCCCGGTATCGCCAGCGGCATTGTCTCGGGTGGTCCCCAGCTCAGCGCCGGCGCAGCCGTCGGTACAGGACTCGCCGCAGGCGGCATGGTGGCGGCAGGCGTCGGCGCGGTCGGCGCAGCCGCGTCCGGCGGCGCGGCGCTCGCCGGGGGCGCAGCAGCCGCCGCCCGTGGCGGCGCCGCGGTCGCGGGCGGTGCTTCCACTGCCTACAGCCTTGGCGCTGCCGGGCAGTCCGGCGCGGCTGGTGTCGCTTCCGGTCTCGGCGGCGTTGCCCGCGCAGGCGGAAGCGCCGCTGTCTCTCCGTTGCGTCGGGCCGCATCGCGCGCCGCCGAAAGCATGAAGTCCAGTTTCAACGCTGGCGGCAAGGCCGCCTTCGAGGCGACGGGCGGCTCTTCCACCATGGGTTCGATCGGCGGTGATGCCGCCGGCGACGGTGCCGCGTCGGCCCCTCCCGCCAATGCCGGCGGGCCGCCCGCCTGGGCGCAGCGCATGCGCCGCTCCCAACACATGACCCATGCCGTGCAAGCCACGGCTCATGCCGTCCGCTCCGGCGACGCCCACGGCGGCGGCTCCTCCGTCAATCTTTCCGAAGGCGATCGCTGATGTTCAAACGACCCTCTACCCACTACGGCAAAGCCGTCGAGCCCGAAACGCCGTATCAGCGCGCTGCGCAGGTCTGGGATGAGCGCATCGGCGCCTCGCGCGTCCAGGCGAAGAACTGGCGGCTGATGGCCTTCGGCTCCCTGATCCTCTCGGCCGGGTTCGCTACCGCGCTCGTCGTGCAGTCGGCCCGCGGAACGATCGTGCCCTGGGTCGTGCAGGTCGATCGCGTCGGTCAGGCGCAGGCAGTCGCGCCAGCCGAGGCCGACTATCGTCCGACCGATCCGCAGATCGCCTTCCACCTGGCGCGCTTCATCGAGCAAGTCCGCTCGATTCCTGCCGACGCGATCATCGTTCGCCAGAACTGGCTTCGCGCCTACGACTTCACGACCGATCGCGGCGCCATGGCGCTAAACGACTATGCCCGCTCCAACGACCCGTTCACACGGGTCGGCCGCCAGCAAGTCGCCATCGACGTCTCTAGCGTCATCCGCGCCTCCCCGGACAGCTTCCGCGTCGCCTGGGTCGAGCGCCGCTACGAGAACGGCCAACTCGCCGAGACTACCCGCTGGACGGCGATCCTGACGATCGTCGTGCAGATCCCCCGCAATGCCGACCGGCTCAGGGCCAACCCGCTCGGCATCTACGTCAACGCCATCAACTGGTCACGGGAGCTTGGGCAATGAAGCCGTCTTTCCGTAAAGCTGGAAATCCGGCTTCACACACACTTGTATTCCCGGCTCTCCGCAGAGCCGCAATCCCAATCGTCCTGCTGGCGACAACCGCGCTCGCCGGCTGCGCCACCACGAACCCACCGCCCGAGATCTCCTACGACAACGCGGCTCCCGCCGTGCAGACGGTCGATCCGCCTGCGCCCGTCACCGTGGTTGAGCTACCGCGGCCGTTGCCGCTACCCGGCCAGTTGCAGCGTGTGCCGGAGACGCGACGCGCGCCCGAGCCGGCCAACCCGACGGCGCGCGTCAATCAGGCCAATGAGGCGGCCCGCGTCCAGCCGGTGCGCGACGGCTTCATCAACTCCATGCAGGTCTATCCCTGGACGCAAGGGGCGCTCTATCAGGTCTACACCGCTGTCGGTCAGATCACCGACATCGCGCTTCAGCCCGGCGAGCAGCTCGTCGGCGCCGGTCCGGTGGCGGCCGGGGACACGGTCCGCTGGATCATCGGCGACACTGAGAGCGGATCGGGTGCGACGCGCCAGATCCACATCCTCGTGAAGCCCACCCGTGCCGATCTGATGACCAACCTCGTCATCAACACCAACATGCGCACCTATCACATGGAGCTGCGCTCGACCGAGCGGACTTATATGGCATCGGTCTCGTGGCAGTATCCGCAGGACCAACTCATCGCGCTGCGCCGCCAAAACGCCGAGGCGCAGGCCGCCCAGCCGGTGGCCAGCGGTGTCGATCTCGCCAACGTCAACTTCCGCTATGCGATCGAGGGTGATCGCGCCCCTTGGCGACCGCTCCGCGCATTCGACGATGGCCGCCAGGTCTTCATCGAGTTTCCGCGCGGCATCGGCCAGGGGGAGATGCCGCCGCTCTTCGTCGTCGGACCCGAGGGCAACACCTCCGAGCTGGTGAATTACCGCGTTCGCGGTCACCACATGATCGTCGATCGGCTGTTCGCCGCCGCCGAACTGCGTTTCGGCTCTGGTCGCGAGCAGAAGCGCGTCAGGATCGTCCGTACCGACGGGAGGCCAACCTCGTGAGCGAGAATACCCCCCGGAATGAGGAAGTGCCAGACGACGATGCGCAGCCCTTGACCGGCGAGCCGGTCGGGCCAGCGCCGATGCGTCTACGCGCCGAACCGCCCCGCGTCACCCGACTATCGCGGAAGGTTCTCGCCGGCCTCGGTCTTGTCGCCAGCGTCGGGCTCGGCGGTGCGTTGATTTACGCGCTCCAGACCCGCGACGCCGGCCGGCCCAACGACGAACTCTATTCGACCGAGAATCGCTCGACCGCTGACGGCCTGGCCGGCCTGCCGCGAGATTACAGCGGCGTACCCCAGCTCGGTCCGCCTCTTCCCGGTGACCTCGGGCGGCCAATCCTCAGCACCCAGGATCGCGGACATCCCGTGCCAACGCCCGGTATTGCCGCGCCCAATCCCGGCATCAGCCCGGAAGAGCAGCGCCGCCTTCAGGAGATCGAGACCGCGCGGACCAGCCGCCTTTTCTCCGGATCGGAGAGCCGGGGTGCGCCCGCTGCGGCAGGAGCTGCCCCAGCACTCCCGCCCGCGCCTGATTTGGCGAGCCTTGGCCTCACACCGCCGCCGGCCACGCCCTCCGCGCAGGATCGACAGAACGCCTTCCTCAACGCAGCGGCCGATCGACGGACGGTGTCCCCCGATCGCGTCGTTGCTCCAGCGTCGCCGAACATCCTTCAGGCCGGCGCAGTCATCTCGGCGGCGCTGATAACCGGCATCCGATCTGACCTTCCGGGACAGATCACCGCCCAGGTCACGGAAAACATCTACGACAGTCCGACAGGCCGCATCCTGCTCGTGCCACAGGGCACACGTGTCGTCGGTCAATACGACAACAACGTGCAGTTCGGGCAAAGCCGCGTGCTGCTGGTCTGGAACCGGCTGATCTTTCCGAACGGCCGGTCGATCGTGCTCGAGCGCCAGCCAGGTGCCGACGCCGAAGGTTACGCCGGCCTGCAGGATGGCGTCGATTACCACTGGTGGGATCTCGCCAAGGCGGCCGGACTTTCCACACTGCTCAGCGTCGGCGCCGAACTCGCCGTGGACAATGATGATCGCCTCATCCAGGCGATCCGCAATGGCGGCCAGGACACCATCAATGATGCAGGACAGCAGATTGTGCGGCGACAGCTCAACATTGCGCCGACGCTGACGATCCGCCCTGGCTTCCCTGTTCGTGTGATCGTTACACGGGATCTGGTGCTCGAACCCTACGGAGGATCATGATGGCAAAGCTCAAGTTGGGTCCGATCGTCGACGACAAGCCGATCAAGGTCACGGTAGAAATGCCCGCAGCTCTCCACCGGGATTTGCGGGCATATGCCGAAGCGCTAGGCCGGGAACAGGGCGAGGTGATTGCTGACCCTATACGATTGATCGTGCCGATGCTGGAGAGGTTCATCGCAACCGATCGCGGTTTTGCAAAAGCTAGGCGAGCTACGACGCAAGAAACCGACGATTAGCCCACACTTCTCCCCTTCCGCCCTGAGAGGGTGTCGAGACATTTCAGCAGCAGTGGCAGGGCGGGATTGTCGTTGTCGCAACATGAAATCGTAGCAGCCGTGGGCGCTCGGGTCGATGAAAGCGGAACCAGCGCGATATCAGTGCGGCTAACCAACGTCGTGATGGTTAAACCGAAGCCCTGTTCGACCATGGTGAGGAGTGTCTCCCGGCTGACCTGTTGAATGGATAGTTGAACCTCTCCTTCCACGGCTCCTACCATGCGCTTGAGCAAGTCGGAGAGTTCACGTCCGGCACCGTCGGAACGAACAAGAAAGACCTCGTCGCAGATGTCCTCCCAACCCAATTGCATTTGCAACGCCAACGGGTGACGCTTTGACAATGCCACAAACAAAGTGGGATCGCAGAAGCGCCGAATTTGAAACTGGCGGCTGCTGTTCGTGCGAAGGCAAATTGCGGCGTCCAGTAATCCACGCCGCACCCGCGATGTGTTCTCTTCTGACGTGCCTTCCTCGAGCTTCACCTCGATAGTCGGATATTGATGTCGAAAGTCCGCGAGAAGGTCGATGATTGGGCCCGCCGGAAACGCTTCGAGCATCCCAAATCTGATAAGCCCGGTCTTGAGGTTTCGGGTAGACCGGATCTCTGTCGCAGCCTCGCGAAGGTATCGCGCTCCTGCCGCCGCGTGCTGAAGAAAGCGTGCTCCTTCGGGCGTTAGCGCGGCACCTGTTCTTGTGCGCTCGAACAGCGAAACGCCAAGCTGACGCTCTAGCATCTGCACGCGACGGCTGACGGTAGATTGGGAGATCGCAATGCGGTCGGCCGCCCGGCGAAAGCTACCTGCCTCGGCGACCTGGATCGCGTATTTCAGGTATCGCAGATCAAGCGTCAGATCGGGCATGACGACCTCCGTGACTGCCGCCATTTGAGCGCACGAGCAGCGCGCGAAATTCTGATCCGCCAGCGGACGGCGCATCTCTTTCGATCTCAGACGAGGAATCCGAGCCGAGTCCTTCGATGAGCATGACCATCTCCGAATCCCAGAAATGTATGCGGGAGTCATACATCTCCAGCCACTTGATGTCTATGCGTCACGCATATATCGTTGATGGATGGAGCCGGAGGCAGCCAAGTATCATTTTGGTGCACTTGCGCTCGCGGTGGCTGACAGCATCGCGAGTGCCTCAGCCTCGCTTTCGCCGAGCGGACCAGCGGCTGCGCTGATGATCTTTCTTAGTGTTGAGCCTGGGGTCCCTATCAGCGTCCTAGCTAGCCGGCTTCGTCTTTCCCATGCTGGGACGGTGCGATTGATCGACAGGCTTGAAACCGGTCATCTGGTCGAACGGCGGCGACACACCGTCGACAAACGGGCGCGTTTCATCCACCTCACCAATTCCGGTGAGCAGATGACTAAAGCCTTGCTCAGAGCGCACGAGCAGGTGATCGCGGCGTGGGTCTCGCCCCTATCGCCCATCGACCTGAACGACCTAGGCACGTTGTCCGAGCGGCTTCTTCTCGAAAGCGGCTTGAACAAAAGTGAGCTCGCAAGCCTCCGGCATCTGGGCGGCGACCCGAGGCGACGACCTACTGAAAGCGCAACGCCAGCCCGCTCGCCACCCCGGCGTCCTTCGAAGAACGACTGACCAGAAATTAAATCAGGCTTGATACTTTGGAATCCATCGCGTTCGACCTTCTCATATGCATGCTGGCATTCTGGTTTGGGTATTCCGCAAACCGAGGTGGGACATGCCTGGTCGTGGCTGCTCACGAGTTGCAGAAACGACGCCGACCAAGAATGTTCGTCGGATTTCTTGCGGCGTCTGCAGCGGCGGGCCTTGTTGCTATTCCGCTTGCTTGGTCTGGGTCGCTGAACGCGACCCTGGCACCCTCGACGAACGTCAACGCCTTTCTCCTAATCGGCGCCATCGCCTTCGGCTTTGGGGCGCTCATCAATGACACCTGTCTGCTTGGATCGTTGGCACGGTTAGGCGATGGCGAAATGCGACTGCTGGCTCTTCCTGTGGGACTAGCAGTCGGGATCTTGATTGCCGATCATGGTCGGCCCGGCTCTCTCGTGACATGGACAAGTGTTATCGCGAGCCCAAGCATCTCTGGGGCCGCTACGGTTCTCGCCCTTGCGGTTGTACTAGCGCTAGCGGTGATGTTCGTATCGACGAAGGGCGTATCGCGAAGAAGACCGAGTTGGGCGTTTGGCGCCTCAATGATCGGCCTCGGTATCACTGGTGGACTTCTCTACGCCCTGTCACCGGCATGGACGTTCGCTGACCTGATCCAACGCGGCCTTCCTCTTCGAATGACGCCAACAGGCGAGGTCGCACTCGTTGCGGTCATTGCCTCTGTTACGGGAGCAATCACAGCATCCGTGCGTCAGGGACGTTTGCGTTTTCAACGGCTGACGGCTGCCGGCATTCTGCGGTCGATTGTCGGCGGAGCGTTGATGGGAATAGGTATCGGCCTCATACCCGGTGGCAACGACGCTTTGATCCTCGCCGCAGTGCCTACACTCTCTCCGGGCGGCATAGTTGCCTACCTTGTGATGACGACGACGATCGTTTTCGGATTTGCAGCGCGTGAAAGGCTTTTCAAGAAAGGTCCATCAGGCCACGGGAGAGGGTAGATGGTCCTGGGCCGTTCATGAGCCCCGTGAATATCGACTTATCAGGTCGTACGCCTGCGTTGCCCCATCCCCCTCATTGCCGTCTCGAAGGATAGTGCGTCGAGCATCGGTTGTGTGCATGATAGGCGTGGTCACGGCAGGAATGAGTGTCTGTCGCCGCATACCCCAGCTCCGGCGCGAGAATCTGAGGTTTCAGACATCGTCGGTGCCTACCCGCCCGCCTTCGCCCTCCATCCGATTAATGGCACGCACGTCCTTGGCGTTGAACTTAAGCCTCACGCCCGATCCCGCGCGATGATCCTCATCGATGAAGACGGCGCCGCCCCGTTCGAGCGCGTCACGCAACCGCGTCAGTTCCCAAGCTGCAAGCACGCTACCGCCGGCCTCGAACCGAGCTAACGTCTCCTCGTCCAACTCAGCGATCTTGGCGACGTGCGATCGCGGCCACTGGATCAGGGCTCTCGCTGCGCGCCAATGGTCCATTCATGCTCATCGATGCTTCCTTTTTTGGAAAACCCACCTTTTCGCCAAGTGACGACTTTGCGGGCACTCGATCGGCTAAATGAGCTTCGCCATTGCGACCGCGGTATCCGCCATACGCGTCGCAAAGCTCCATTCATTGTCGTACCAAGCAAGCACGCGAACCATCCTTCCATCGACAACATCTGTCTGGGGAAGTGCGACGATTGAGGATTCGGTCCGATGGTTCAGATCGACCGACACCAAGGGCTCTGTCGTGAAGGCGAGCACCCCACTCATTGCACCGGCGGCAGTCTGACGGATGGCGTCGTTCACCTCGTTTATCGAAACCTCACGCAACGTCGAAACAGCCAAATCTATGACCGACACATTCGGCGTTGGGACGCGGATGGACGAGCCATGAAGCTTACCTTTTAGTTCCGGCAGCACGCGGCCAATCGCGTTCGCAGCCCCGGTGGAAGTCGGAATCATTGAGAGTGCCGCTGCGCGGGCGCGGTAGAGATCCTTATGGACGGTATCCTGCGTCGGCTGGTCACCGGTATAAGCGTGAACCGTGGTCATATAGCCTCGCTCTATGCCGCAGAGGTCGTTCAGTACCTTCGCGACAGGCGCGAGGACATTGGTCGTGCATGAGCCATTTGATACGACGACATCGTCAGCGGTCAGCGTGTCGTGATTGACCTTGAAGACGATCGTCTTGTCTGCCCCATCGCTCGGCGCGGAGACGAGCACGCGTTTTGCTCCCGCACGAATGTGCGACTCGGCCTTCTCCCTGGATGTGAAGAAGCCCGTGCATTCGAGCGCTACGTCAACACCAAGCTCATCATGGGGCAGGTTTGCTGGATCGCGTTCCGACGACACCCTGATTTTACCGGACCCGACGTCGATCCAGTCTTCGCCGAGGTCGATCGATCCGCGAAAGGGACCATGAACCGAGTCGTACCTCAGGAGGTGCGCCAAGGTAGCGACCGGCCCGAGGTCGTTGATCGCAACCACTTCGACGTCCTCTCGACGTAGTTCGACGATCGACCGTAAGGCTAGTCGCCCGATCCGACCGAAACCGTTGATTGCGACCTTAACCGTCATGCCTGTCTCCTTGGTTTGCCCTACTGACTAAAGCATCCGCCATTCGCTCAATGCTGCATGGCGCAGGAAGTCGGCTCTGGCGGGATGTGCGTGCCGACACATTATATGTGCGTCACGCATAGATCTATCTGGGTGGGTGCTCGGGGTCAATGTGGCAATGTCGGCACGGATGATCCAGCATGCGCCGTCCAAACACGCAGCCGTTCTCCCGGGGGCTGCATGAAACGTGTTCAAGGCCCACGCGTCCTCGAGATGGACAGGGGTTTGATATCCATCCGCGAGCAGAGGACAGGCTGGCTTCGGCTAAAGCACGGTCGTGGCTGACCAGGGTGTGTCGGTTGAGGTGAGACGCAGAAAGCGAGCTTCCGGGCCCTGCCGATAACTGTGGGCCACAACGCGAAGCTGGCGCTGCAAAGATGTGATTCGGCCTCACGGCAGCCGAAACCACGGCAAGCGACCCCGATCTATAGCCGCTAGGTATCGGCATTCCGTGCGCAGCGATGATCTAAATAGCGGAGTTTCAATCTCCCGTGTCGTCGGCGGGGCGTCGTAAGCCTTTGTGAGTCGGGCTTTTTCTCCGCACGCTTGCCGACCAGAACCACTCGGGTATGGCTTGCTGTCTATGCTTCGCGCACATATAGATGTCGCAATGGATGAACCTCGAGATCGAAATATCTTTGGGGCGTTCGCACTCATGATCAGCGACGACATTGTTCGCGCTAGTTCATCGCGGGCGCCGGAAGCTGGACCCGCAGCATCGGCCCTGGCGTTGATCGCGCACATGCCTGGGCTCTCGATTCGCATGCTCTCCATCGGCGTCGGGCTCTCCCATGCAGCGACTGTCCGTTTGGTGGATCGGTTAGCGGCTGAGGGATTGGTCGAACGCCGTGAGCATTTCACGGATGGTCGCACCCGGTCCCTCTATCTCACTGCGGCGGGCAAGGTAGCGAGCGACGAAGTCCTTTCCTCGCGCGACGAGGTGATCGCAGAGGGATTATCCATCCTAAGCCGAGACGAACTGAAAGTTCTCTGCGACATCGCGGAACGCGTCTTACGGCATCGCCTGGAAAATCTTGAGCATTCCTACCGTATCTGCCGCTTGTGTTGCTATGAGGGTTGCACGAACTGCCCGATTGATGCCGAGTTGCATGAGCGTGGCGTAGATCGCGAAAACAGCGGCGAGGCGTAGGACTATCGCAATCGCATCACTCAGTGTTGAGCAATGAGATATGCCGCCAGAAATCCCACGACCGTGATGAGCCCTATGAACGGCGGCGCCTTTTCGAAAGCTTCGGGTATCATAGCTTCTGCCAGCATCGCGATGACGGCGCCGGCCGCGAAAGAAAGGATGGCTGGCGCCTGAGTTGATGCCGAACCGAGGAGCAGATTTCCCACACCGGCGGCAACGCAAACGAGTAGGGGAATGCCGACCCAGACCGCGTAGATATAGCTTCGAGGTCGGCCCGCAACCTTCATCCCTGAAGTGCTCGATAGGCCCTGCGGCACATTAGCGAGAAAGAAGCCTGCCACGACGGCCAGGCTGATTCTGCCGCCACCAGCCACCGACATCCCGATCACGAGGGCCTCTGGAATTCCGTCGAGAACGCTGCCGAGCGCAATTGCGGCACCACTACCACGGTGCTCCTGTTCAGTGGCCTGCTCCGTGCATTCACCGCATCGCTTTCGATGCTTCGCGCCTTGGCGAGACAGAAACCAGTTTGTGCCGCTGAAGATCGCAGCTCCGGCGAGCAGCGCGAAGATCGCCAATGGGCCCATCCCGGCCGAAACGCGATCGCCGATGAGTTCGGTAGCGACAACGGCAATCAACACGCCGCCACCAAAGCCCATAACTGCGGAGATCATGCGGTGAGTAAGCCGCCCGAAAAGCACGTCCGCCAGCACCGCCCCCACCAGAAGTCCACTCCCCGACAAAAGGCCCCACAAGCCGGCGATCACGTATTCCGGCATCATGACGGTGACCCGGCTGCCAGCACGACAAAGCGCGAGCACCCTTGCAGCAGTATTGTCGATGATAGTCGAAGCTCGCTCATCGGTTCGCTCGGTCCAATCGCCAGGTCGGTCGCGCGAAGTGGCAGCTATAGCCACCGGGTTCACGCATGAGATATTTCTGATGCTCGGGCTCAGCCTCCCAGAAAGGTTCTTCCGGGTTGATCTCGGACACGACTGGCCCAGGCCAGCGACCCGACGCTTCGATCTCGGCGATCGTCGCTAACGCGATGTCCATCTGCGCTGCGGAAGTATAAAAAATGGCCGATCGATAGCTCGGACCTACATCGCTGCCCTGTTGTTCATACGTTGTTGGGTCGTGAATCTGGAAGAACAGTTCAAGAAGCGATCTGTAAGTCAGGATCGACGGATCGAAAGTTACCTCTACGGCTTCCGCATGGCCATAATGTCGCGAATAAGTCGGATCTGGCATCTCGCCGCCGCTATAGCCAACACGCGTGGACACGACGCCCTTCGCGCGGCGCAGCAAATCTTCGAGACCCCAGAAACACCCACCCGCGAGTATCGCTCGCTCGGTTCGCGCCGGCGCCTGGTCTGTAGCGGGCAGTCTCTCCATCCGTTTACCCTTAGCTCTGTATACCAAATCAGCTCGACGACGCCGCACCTGCAGGCTGACCGCCGCTCGAAAGCTCGGTCCGCACATCAGAACCCCGGACGAGCGTCAGGTCGACGGGACACCGATCCGCGATCTCGAGAATGCGCGCGCGTTGATCATCGCTGAGCGGCCCATCAAGAACGATGGTGCGTGTGAAGCGGTCAGGCGGCATCATGTCCGCCACCTTCTCGTGCCGCACGGTCGTCGTCGCTCTTTCGAGCGGGAAGCCCTTGCGGTTGGCGTAAAGGCGCATCGTCATCACCGTGCAGGCAGCTAGCCCGGCAGACACCAGTTCGTAGGGAGACAAGCCGCTCCCAAGACCTCCGACCGATTCCGGCTCGTCGGCGAACAGAGTGTGCTCGCCACTGCGCACCGTGAGCTGGAACTTCCCCGCGAGCGTCTCCGACGCAACGACACCTTTCGCCGCCTCGACCTGCGGAAGATCCGCCGCAAGCGGCGGAAGAAAGCGGCTGGCCCACGCGGCGACCATAGCTGAGGCGTAGTTCGCATCTTCGACGTCGGTGAGAAGGTGATCCGCCGTGTCGAGGGAGACAAAGCTCTTAGGATGTCGTGACGCGACGAAGATGCGCGAGGCATGCTCGATGCCCACGACTTGGTCCACTGGCGAATGCATGACCAGCACCGGACGTCGAAGCGCGGCGATGGATTTCTCGATGTCGGCTCGCTCTACCGTTTCCAGGAAGGTGCGGCGGATGAGGAACGGCCTGCCAGCGATCTCCACAGAGGCCTCGCCCTCGCTCGCTATCGCGTCGAGGTCGCCAGGCCGGAAAACGCGCAAGATATGGTGAAGGTCGGCCGGCGCACCGATCGTCACCACCGCTGCGACATCCGGCAGCTCGGCGGCGGCTACGATCGCTGCCGTGCCACCCAGGCTGTGCCCGACAAGGAGGGCGGGTGGCATACCGGCAGCCGCCATGGCTTTCGCGGCTGCCCTCAGATCGTCGACGTCAGAAGCGAAGCTTACCTCTTCTTCTGCGGCACTCGTGAGTCCTGTGCCGGCGAAGTCGAACCGCAAGACGCCGATACCAGCCCGCGAGAGCGCGCGTGCGATGTGGACGGCGGCGCGGCTGTCCTTCCCGCAAGTGAAACAATGGGCGAAAATTGCCCAGCCGCGAGGAGTGCCTTCCGGCGCCTCCAGGTGCCCGGTTAGCTCAGCCGCCGCTCCCCCGGCAAACTTGAACCGTGTTCCTGCCATATGCTTCGAGCCTC
This sequence comes from Ensifer adhaerens, assembly GCA_900215285.1. Classification (NCBI taxonomy): domain Bacteria; kingdom Pseudomonadati; phylum Pseudomonadota; class Alphaproteobacteria; order Hyphomicrobiales; family Rhizobiaceae; genus Ensifer; species Ensifer adhaerens. The sequence continues at coordinate 767,099 of OCMG01000004.1, read as the reverse complement.
CAACGGCGGCTTGGCAGGTGCACCGACACCTTTCGAACCTGACCCGGAGCACCATCGACCCGAGATAACCGCCAAGGCATTCTTTTTATATGCGTGGCGCATATAGACAAGCCCCTAAACCACTATTATATGCGTCACGCATACTTCTGTGGCCATAGTCAGATTGGCCCACTGGGGTGGCATTCGTCAGGCGCAGGCCAAAGGGCTATGGAACTCAATCAGGTCAGCTATTTCATCAACTTGGCCGAGACGCTGAATTTCACTTCGGCTGCTCGGCTCAGTGGTGTCTCACAACCAAGCCTGACCCGAGCGATCCGCCGCCTGGAGGAGGAACTCGGTGGACCGCTCATCTATCGTGACGGGAAGAACAGCCGGCTGACGAGCCTGGGTCAGGACGTCGAGTTGGAATTCCGCCGGATGCTGGTCGCGATGAAGAGCGTAAGACATCACTCGGAAAACTGGGCAATGGGGCGGCATCGCGTTCTCGATGTTGCTGTCGCCTCCAGCGTCGGCCCGAGGGCCTTCACAGCCTTTTTCGAGAGCGCCCTGGAAGAGGTGCCGTCCATTGAGATCAAACTGCACTCGCTCCAGTCGAGCGAGGACACGTCGGAGGTGCTCTCAGGCAAATATCACGCGTGCATCCTGCCTCGCGAATCCAGGCCGGATCGTAAACTTGATGTGCGTCCTCTCTTCCAGGAGCGTTTCGTGCTCGGCTGCGCTGCAGATCACCCCTTAGCGGCGTCCGAAGTCGTTCGTGGCGAAGACCTGCTCTCTTTCCCGTTCGTAGATCGACTGAAATGCGAGTGCCGCGACCAAATCTTCGAGCACTTCGCGCGTCGAGAGGTGCGGATGCGCCCTCGCTTTCGCTCAGATCGAGACGACTGGGTGCAGCGCGTGGTCGCCGAAGGTCGGGGGGTATGCATTTTGCCCGAACGCTCGGCCACCACCCACGGCCTAGTCACCAGGCCGATCGAGGGCTTCGCGTTGGAGCGTGAGATCGTGATTGCCACCGTGTCCGGATCTACGGCACCGGTCGAGATACGAAAAATCGCTCAGCTTGCAGCCCGTTACGACTGGAGCTGACCGCGGAGCAAAAGACATGAGCGGTATAGAAACTATGCGCACGACGTATTGGATTAATATTGGGGCCACTGCGATAGTTGATGTCAGCATCGACATGAGAAAATGAACGTAGTGTGCCTGGCCCTCTAACTAAGTATTGGAGACCCACCATGAAGTTTGAAAAGTCGCAGGAAGCGATTGAGCGTCTGACCCCGGAACAACGCCGGGTCACCCAGCAGGACGGAACCGAGAGGCCCTTCACCGGTGAATACAACGACAACAAGGAGCCAGGCATCTACGTCGACGTCGTGTCCGGCGAGCCGTTGTTCGCGTCGACGGACAAGTTTGAGTCGGGAACAGGCTGGCCGAGTTTCACCAAGCCGATCGTCCCCGCACACGTAAACGAAATTCGAGACAGCTCACACGGAATGGTCCGGACGGAAGTTCGGTCCGTGCACGGCGACAGCCATCTCGGACACGTGTTTCCAGACGGACCGTCCGACCGCGGTGGCCTGCGCTACTGCATCAACTCGGCTTCGCTTCGTTTCATCCCGCGCGATGAGATGGAAGCCGAAGGGTACGCAGAGTATCTCGATCAGGTAGAGGAGGCCTAACATGCATCAGCGCGCTGTTCTCGCAGGCGGGTGCTTCTGGGGAATGCAGGATTTGATCCGCAAGCAACCCGGTGTCGTCTCGACCCGCGTCGGCTACACCGGCGGCGACGTGCCGAACGCCACCTACCGCAACCATGGCACACATGCAGAGGGAATCGAGATTACCTTCGACCCGGCAGTGACGAGCTACCGCAATATCCTGGAATACTTCTTCCAGATCCACGATCCGACGACAAAGAACCGCCAAGGCAACGACCGCGGCCTCTCCTATCGGTCAGGCATCTATTACGTCGACGAGGAGCAGAAGCGCGTCGCCGAGGACACGATCGCCGATGTCGACGCGTCCGGACTATGGGACGGCAAGGTCGTCACCGAAGTCGAGCCCGTGGGTGACTTCTGGGAAGCCGAGCCGGAGCACCAGGATTATCTGGAGAAGCGGCCGGGCGGATACACCTGTCATTTCCCGCGCGCTAACTGGGTGCTCCCGAAGCGTCAAGACGCTGGCGACACCCAGGCTGAGGCCGGCGCGGCAGCGGAATAGCTGCAGCGACAATTGCGGCTGAGCCCCCTGGGTCGCACCATCGGTCCCGCATCCACTGATGGTGCGGGTCCGAAACCCAGCTAATCCAGCGGTCATACCGCTCCTCAGCCATCAAGTTGTTAGGATCGCCACGTCATGCCAGACCTTTCATCGTTTCCGATCACACAACGCTGGCCGGCATCCAACCCCGACCTCCTGCAGCTCTACGCCGCGCCCACGCCCAACGGCGTCAAGGTCTCGATCATGCTCGAGGAGATCGGCCTGCCGTACGAGCCGCACTTTATCGACATCTCTGAGAACGAAAGCAAAGATCCGGCCTTCGTTTCATTGAACCCGAATGGCCGCATACCAGCGATCATCGACCCAGTGGGCCCGGACGGTAAGCCGCTCGGCGTTTGGGAATCCGGTGCGATCCTCGTTTATTTGGCGGAGAAGGCCGACCAGCTCGTCCCGAGAGCATCAGCCAAGCGCTACGAGGCGCTAAGCTGGGTATTCTTCCAGATGTCGGCGATTGGCCCGATGTTCGGTCAACTCGGCTTTTTCTTGCGTTGGGGCGGCAAGGACTACGAGGATAAGCGGCCTCAGCAGCGGTTCGCCGACGAGTCCAGACGTCTCCTAGGCGTCTTGGATCGCCAGTTGGACGGGCGCAGCTGGATCGTTGACGACTACTCCATTGCTGACATTGCGACCCTCGGTTGGGTCAACGCCTTGGTTGGCACCTACGACGCCGGCGACCTACTGCGGTTTAGCGAACATTCGAATGTCCGAGCGTGGCTGGATCGCGGCCTTGCGCGCCCAGCAGTCCAACGTGGGCTGCTCATTCCGGCGAGATCAGCATGAGTGTCATCGCTGCATATTACTACAACGAGGGTCGGCGTATCCGAGAAGTTGCTATCGACGAACGCGTCGAGCTCGACAAGAACCGTTCGGGCTTTTGCTGGATTGGGCTCAGCGAGCCTTCGGTCAACGAACTGAGGGCGCTTCAGGCGACCTATAATCTGCATCCTTTAGCGATCGACAACGCGATGCACCCGATATGCCCGCCGAAGCTCGAAGTTTATAACGGCGAGCTTTACGTCGTCGCCCAGACAGCTGAGCTGGTCGGGGACCGCATACGTTACGGCAAGACGGCGATCTTTACTGGCCATAACCATCTTATCACTGTTCGTCACGGCAACGCTGGGGCATTGGGCAACCTTCGAGAGCAACTCGAGCGGTCGCCCGCCCAGTTCGGAAAGGGCGTCGATTACGTCCTCCACGCGATCCTTCACCGGATCGTGGATCAGTATCTGCCCATCTTCGAAATGATCGAGGATGACGTACTTGCGATGGAGAGGCGGTCGCTCGACGACTTCCTTGGGCGAGAGGACGTTGCTCGCATCTTCGGCCTGAGATGCGAGCTGACGCGCTTCCAGCGCACCCTTGGCGCGATGGCCGAACTGGTGCGCAAGCTCGTGCGCGGACACTTTCCCTGTATCAGCGCTGAGGTGCGGCCCTACTTCAACGACGTTGCGGACCATGTTGATCGTGTCCAGTCCATGGTCGATGGCCTCCTGCAGGTGCTATCCACCGTTTTCGAGTTCAGCAGCCTTCTAGAAGCGCAAAGAATCGGGGTCGTCACCCGCCAACTCGCGGCATGGGCCGCGATCCTCGCCGTGCCGACAGCGATTGCAGGCATATACGGCATGAACTTCAAGAATATGCCGGAACTGAACACGGCTTACGGCTACTTCGTCGTGCTCGGTGTCATGCTGATGTTCTGCCTCTTCCTCTTTATCCGGTTCAAGATGGCAAAGTGGCTATGAGAGCTGCGCGCGAGACGAGTTCCAATGACTCGGGAGGTCATGACGCGCTTTCCATCTGCGTCTTTCCGTCCCAACGCGAATTCAAGGTGCATTGATGACAGCTCAAGTGACCGACGTTTTAGAAGCAGTGCAGTCCTTCGTCGCCAAGGGCTATGACCGCGAGTACCGCGTGAAGGACGGCGCTCTCGTCGATCTGGAACTCGGATCAACGCTCGATCCATGCAGCATTCGTGTCGACGCGGCATTGCGTCTCGAAAGCGGGGACGGTGCCGAAGATGCTTCGAACATCTACGCGATCACCGATCCCGCGACCGAGCATAAAGGTCTGCTGATCGATGCCTTCGACGTGTTCGACGAGATCTGCCACCGCGATCTCTCTGAGCGCCTCGTGGAACATCGTGAAACTGCGCCTGCGGGCGATCAAGACGTCCCGAGCAAGCATGGGCTTCGGAAGGTCTATAAGGCCGAGTTCGATCGCGAACCCGAGCGCTACGTCCTTCGAGAAGGCTTCCCCGACTTTCCGGCATGCCCGTTCGGCGGCGCATTCAGCATTCTCGGCTTCGATACCGCAGAACAGACGTATGTATGGCTCGTGACCAGCATCATTCGGGATCCTCGGCTGATCAGGATCCCCTACCAGGGGGAAGACGTCATCGTCGACGAATGACGGCGCTGGCTGCGGAACGCGGCCTTCCAAAGGCTTGCGCCGATCGAACAGCCAATCATTTCAAATTGCAATGCTACGAGGTGCAGATGGATTGGAATAAGGATCACATCCGGGAAACGATGCTGTCGTTGGAGACCGCTGCTCTTCAGAGTGCTCGCGACAAGTATCTCGATTATGTTTCCACCGCTCGCTTGGATCGGAGCGAGCCGATCGAGAACGACGAACAGGCACAAGCCGAGGTCGCGAGCGACTTCGCCGAGGCGCTCGACGATACGCTAGACGATTACGCTGACAAGCTCGACAAGCTGAGAACGATCGACTTCGGACCCAAGACGACGGTTGCAGAAGGTGCGGTCATCAAGTTGTCGGGTCGCTACTTCGTCGTCGCGGTCTCAACGGACAAGTTCGTCTGCCATGGGCGCGAGCTTATGGGCATATCGACGCTGGCGCCGATCTTCGAGGCAATCGACGGGGCTCGGGCCGGCGAGACCGTTCAATTCAACGGCCGAGAGCTGAAGGTCGAAGCCGTCTCATAGCAAACGGTCGCCAGGAGCCGCAGCGCTAGTTCCGAACGCTCTGCGGCTCGTCCTGGGTTCGTATCATCGCGTCGAGAGAGGCAGTGATCATCGGCGTACTCGGACAACGTGTCGCCTTTACCTCGATTGCGGAGCGAGAGCGACCGCGTAGGCCCGCCAACACCGCTAGCATGGTCAGCAGGACAGCAGCGTAGACGAACAGCCCGCCGGGCCCGACACGATCCATCACGACTCCCCCGAAAAGTGGTCCGGCCGCCGTTCCGATCCCGTTGAGCAGCAAAAGCCCTCGCGCGGTGCCGAGCAGCCGCCCTGGAGGAAGATCGTCGTTCGCGGCCGCGAGACACAGCGAGTAGATCGGGATGCCGAACCCGCCGAAGAGCGCTCCCGCCGCAAGTAGGGCGGGCAAAGGGGCGTCTGCCGCCAACGACACGCCGATGGCTGCCACGGCGGATGCCAGCGCAGCTCCGGCGATAACCAAGTTCCTGGACACCCGATCGGAGAGCCAACCGAGCGGCCATTGCAATGCAAGCGTTCCTCCGAGAACCGCGGCCATGAAGGCGGAGATGCCGGCGACGTCGAGACCGATCCTTTGCGCAAAATTGGGCCCCATCCCCCAGAAGCCGCCTATGGCCAGACCGGCCAAGAAGACGCCGATCGACGCCAAGGGCGAAGCAGAAAAGAGATCCCTGAATGCGACCGACTCGTGCCGTACGTCGGCCGGCGGATGACTGGGAAGTAGAGTGATCGGAACCACTGCGGCGGATATCAGCAGCGAGACGATGAGGAAAAGTGTAACATCAGCGGGTGGAGCGATGTTGAGGAGCGCCTGTCCGGTCGCCCAAGAACCCATCGATACAACGCCGAAAATCGACAAAAGCTGACCGCGTGTGGATTGAACTGCGTGGGCATTGAGCCAGCTTTCCGTCGCGAGGATCATGCCGGCATAAGCGAAGCCGGTAATGAGCCGAAGCGGCATCCAAGCTACCGAATCTACGAACGCTACATGGAGAAGAGCGGTCATCGATGCGATCGCCGCAAAGCCGGCGAAGGTCCGTACGTGTCCCACCGACACAATGATGCGAGGCAAAACCAGCGCGCCAATCGTGAAGCCTGCGAAGTAGAACGACATCATCGCGCTGATCGCGGCGGCCGAGAAGCCCTCCTGACCAGCTCTGACGATCAAAAGCGTGCCCAGCAGCCCGTTGCCGAGCAGCAAGATGGCGACGCTCAACAGCAAGGCGGCCACTGGCGCGAGGACGACGCCGCGCGTGCAAGCAGCCTTCACGTTGTCCATTACCTGGCTCATTTCAGAGCCTGTCGCGGAACTCGATACTCCGCAGCGCTGATGAATTGATCAAAGGCCTCGCACCAGATGACAACTGCCCTGTAATCGTCAATGTCGACGCCTCTTGGCACCGCCACGATGAACCCAGCGAAGGTCTTCACATCTCCCAGCAGAACTGAAGAACCTTTGGCCTCAAGGAAGTCCTGTTTGGTGTCTACAAACCGGGGCGCGAGGTAGAGTTTGTAATCCGGCCCAGGAGAAAGACGCCCAAGGTGCACGATCCGATCGAGCGCGACACGAACCTCTCCGTCACCCCAGTGCAGTAGATCACTGCCCTTAAGATCGCGTGCAAACCGCCCCACGTAGACCGCTTTCGAAGCAGAATTCTGGAGCGCGGCTTCAGTGGGCGCAGGCGGCGCAGTCAGGATCGGCAGCAGATAGATCCCACCGGCGAAGCCTATGGACATGACGAGGATGTGAGTCCCGGTAAGGATCAGCCAACGCGGCATGGTCACGCCCGCTCCAGTTCCGCAACAAGGCGATCTGCATCTAGATGGAAGTCAGAGAAGACAATGTGGCCATGGGCATCGATCACCACAAACCAAGGCGTTCCCCGGGTATGATAATCCCCCATGAGCGTTGGGAACGGTGCACCTGGTGGTGGCTCGTCGTGACCAAACGCGACAGGTAAGCCGTACTGGAGCTGGTTGACGCGCAATTTTTCGAATGTGTTCTCTTGCGCGCCTTCGAAAACCGTTTGGACGACCGCAAACCCAACGCCTCTAGATTCCAACGCCCTATGCAATCTTTGAAGCGTGGGAAAGCCATGCAAATGGCAGCCACGGCACCAGTGCTGGAACGCGAAAAGGATTTTCGGGCCGCCACCGATGTCTGAGAGCTTGAGGGGTAGGTCAAGGCGGTCTCCGTCCCCGCCGATCCAATGTTGCACACGAAGCTCTGGCGCTTGTGGTCCGGTCGCGCTCATCCGTTTTCTCCAACCTCAATGCAGGAGCCCGATGTCTGGCCGAGCATTGCGGCGGCAGGCAAACTGCTGTCCTGATCTGCGCTCAATGGCTTGAGGTCTCTTAATCGATACGAATCGAATTTTCTTTTGGACGATGCCTCAGGAACCAAGATTTCCGCAGCAGCAACTATGAATTGTTACGATCCACAATACCAATAGCCGCTCAGTATAGTTTTCATACCTTGTACCCGCCGGTGGGGGGGGGGGGTCTCTCCTCAGGCCTCTTTACGGTCACTTGCCAGCTGCGCACCAGAGGGAGCGCACGCTTGTGTGCTGTCGCGGGGTATGCGCTGGAGATCGTCCCCGCAACTAACTGATCCACCGCTCTCGAGGAAATCGTCGATTTGGTCGTAGGTCACGCCATAGTTATCTTGTTCCGGTCGCAACGGCGCGCCCTTATCTAAGTCTGCGGTAGAAACCTTGCCGGTCAGCTTTGCCGGAACACGGTTGAGACTCTTGCAAGAAGCTATCGAAACTATAGCGACCAGACATTGGTCAAATGTGTCGATATACCGCTATAGTCTCCGTGCAATGGTCGCAGCTCCTATTGAGCAAAGCTATTGGTATATTGAAAAACGCGCCGGTAATCCAAGATTCAGCCTATCGGAAAACTAGACATTTGCTTACGCGAAGTTGTTGTCCCTAATAGTCTGTGATGAACCCGGTTCCGGTATGTCGTGACAAGCAAAGGGGTTCGACATGGTCACCAGAGGTTTTACCGGCCGCGGTACAGGCGGCGACAACTCGAACCGAATCCCACCTGGTCAGCACCTCGTTGAAAACTTCCCGGTTCTGACAGCGGGACCGACGCCGCGCATTGACACATCCGACTGGAAGTTCACGGTCAAGATCGGCCCTCGACCCGTTAAGGTCTGGAATTGGGGCGAGTTCAATGCGCTGCCCAAGACGAAGGTGACCAAAGACATTCACTGTGTGACGTCCTGGTCGAAGCTCGATACTGCATGGGAGGGCGTGCTCATCGAGGACATCCTTGCGGCAGCAGGGATTGAGCGGCCAACAGACTTCGTCCTGGCGCATTGCTACGATGGGTATTCGACGAATGTTCCATTGGCCGACATGTTGTCGGGGAAGGCCATGGTCGCTCTGAACTACGAGGGCCAGCCACTCCTGCGCGATCATGGGGGACCGGCGCGTCTCCTCGTTCCCCACTTATACTTCTGGAAGTCCGCGAAATGGGTGAACGCGCTGCAATTCACAACGCGCGATGAAGCCGGCTTCTGGGAGCTGCGTGGCTACCACATTTACGGCGATCCTTGGCGCGAGCAAAGATACACCCATGACTGAGATCGGCGCGCAACCCGCGTCGTGGCAGTCCTGCTTCATCGACGAAATCGTCCAACAGACTCCGAGTATCAAGAGCTTCTTCCTGCGGTTGGAGAACCCGTTCGCTCATGTCGCGGGCCAGCACGTCGATGTCCGCCTGACCGCGCCCGACGGCTACACCGCGATGCGAAGCTATTCGATCGCCTCGTCGCCCGCTTCATCTCCGATCCTCGAACTCGCCATCGAGCGCCTTCACGATGGCGAGGTCTCACCGTTCTTCCATGATATCGCAGCAACCGGCGACGAGATCGAACTCCGCGGACCGCTCGGTGGCCATTTCCTATGGCCGGAGCCCGCCGACGAGCCAGTCCTACTGATGGGAGCAGGCTCCGGTGTCGTGCCGCTGATGGCGATGATCCGCCAGCGCCAATCCCTAGCGCAGACGGCCCCAGTTGCGCTGCTCCTATCGGCGCGGACCGCCCAAGACGTGCTGTTCTCCAGAGAGCTGCATTCGATTGAAACGGACGATCCAGCATTCAGCTTGGCGCTGGCGATCACCCGCGAGGCGCCCATGCGCGCGTCGGACTTTGATCGGCGCATCGACGGCTTGATGGTCAGGGAGACAATCTCCCGTCTTGGCCGAAACCCTTCGCAGGTCTTCGTCTGCGGCTCCAACGGCTTCGTCAACATCGCAACGGACGGTGCGCTCTCGGCAGGCCTGGACCCCTCAATTATTAAGACCGAGCGCTATGGCGGTTAAACGCAGCGTAGCGCCCACGCTCATTGCTTTTCAACTTTCGATTCGCGGGAGATCGGTATGAGCCGCTTTGCTGAACCTGTTTTCGTAGCGGCTGGGCTACGGACCCCCTTTGGCCGAGGTAGTGGGCCGTTGGCCGACTACGACGCGGTCTCGTTATCTGTGCCTGTGGTCCAGGCGATGGCGAATCTTGCCGAGCCCGATCTGGCTGTTTGGGGAACCGTCATACCCAACCTCGGATGGAGCAACATCGCTCGGGAAGTTTGGCTGGACGCCAAGCTCAACCCCAGCATCCCCGCGTTCTCCGTTGTCCTAGCGTGCTCGACCAGCATGACTGCAACCTTCGCTGCGGCAGGACTGCTTGGTGGCGGGACAGACCTGACAATGGTCGGCGGCGCAGAGGTCATGAGCAGGCCGTCGCTTGCCTTAACCGCTGAAGCATCCAAGCGACTGACCGATCTGTTCGGGCAGGATCCGGCCGCGGCACTTTCGGCGCTGCAATCGCTGACGCCGCGCGACTTCGTGCTCCCAACCAAGGGGTGGGCCAACCGTATCACCGGTCGGACGATGGGCGATCACATGGAAGAGACCGCCAAAGCTTGGCGTGTCTCGCGCGAAGCTCAGGACGACTGGGCTCTGAAGAGCCACCAGCGAGCCGTCGCCGGCTGGGACAACGGCTTCTTCGACGACCTTGTCATCTCTCTGCCGGAGTTGGCGCGCGACGCGAACCCGCGAGCAGATACGTCTGCCGAGCGCCTCGCCGCCCTAAAGCCAGCCTTCGATCGGGAGAGCGGACAGGGCAGCCTGACGGCCGGCAACAGTTCCCCCATCACCGATGGAGCGGCCGGCTGCTGGGTTGCCAACGACGCGGGTCTGAGGAGACTTCCCGCCGGTACGCCTTTCGCGCGGCTCGTCGACTACGAAGTGTCGGCAGTCGACCTCCATTCGGAAGGGCTCCTGATGGCGCCTTCCTACGGGATACCGCGCTTGCTCGCGCGGCATCGCCTCGGCTTCTCCGACATCGCTCTGTGGGAGATCCACGAAGCGTTCGCTGCCCAGGTGTTGGCCAATGTCGCGGCCATCGCCGATCCGGATTGGGTACGCGAAAAGGCCGGCGTCGAGGCCGCCATGGGCGAGTTCGATTGGAATCGAGTCAACCCCAATGGCGGTTCGGTAGCCATCGGACATCCCTTCGGGGCGACCGGCGCGCGCGATCTTAGCCAAGCGGTGAAGGAACTGTGGGCCCTGCCGGTGGGGTCGCGAGGGATCGTCAGCATCTGCGCTGATGGCGGCCAGGGCACCGTTGCTCTTCTTGAACGCGTTTGACCGGAGGATATTGATGAAGGCAATCCGCTTCCACGAATTCGGTGCTCCCGGCGTACTCCGCTACGAGGATGCTCCAAAGCCCGCCGTCAGGCCAGGCGAGGTTCTCGTCCGAGTGCATGCGGCTGGCCTCAATCCTCCAGATTGGTATCTCAGAGAAGGGTACAAGGCGCTGCCCCCCGAGTGGAGACCGCCGATCGAGTTGCCGGCCGTAGCCATCCGTATTCGAGACAAATGGCCGACCATTCAGATCATAATCACGTCCGGAAGGCCGTGGCCGGAAGAGGCTGTTGTCCCACCGGATATTCCATTCTTCTCCAAGCCATACCGGCAAGACCGGGTGCTGGATGCGGTCAGGAAAATGGCTGCGTGATGGCCTGGATCTTGCGGCCTTCCTCAAATCAGCCGTCACGTAGTTTCGCGCCCTCGCTCCCAGCCGCTCGAGAGTCGCGGTGATACTTAGGTTCCGCCGCGAAGGACTCACGTCACGCGTCAACGATTGGAGATGCAAAATGAAGCCAGAAGTCCTCCTCTATGTCGCGAGTTGGTGCCCATACTGCCGCCGAGCGAAAGCGCTGCTTACAAAAAAGGGGGTAGCGTTCACGGAAGTCGACATCGAGGCTAGTGCGGAAAACCGAAAAGCGATGATCGACGTCTCAGGTCGAAGCACCGTGCCGCAGATATTCATCAACGGCACGCATGTGGGCGGCTCCGACGAACTCCATGCCCTCGATGCCAGAGGCGGGCTCGACCAGCTGCTCGCCGTCGGACGGCCACCAGTGACGTGAAGTGGAGGAGAAAGAATTCGATACGGCTTTCGCTAAGCTACCGGACGGATATAGCGAGGGCACTTACAAAGCCCGGCGCTTCGGCGTTACAGTCCGCCGCTCCAAAGATGGCCGACGTAACAGCCTTTTTGCCCGAGAGCTGGCTGGAACCGACATCGTCAGCTTCAACCTATACCGCGTCTCAGCGGGCAAGGCTTCACTCAAGCCGTGTGAGATGTCCGCAGAAAAGGTCGTGGCGTTCGTGCTCCACTTTCGACCGGACGCATGAGCTTGGCTTCACCGCTAAACGTGGTGACCGTGATGGGCGCGAACCTGGGCCCCTAGGCTCGTTTCTGGTCGCCTGAACTATCGAAACTATAGTTACAGGTCATTGGACTTCATCCTGACGTAAATTCATTCTCTGTACCTTAGCGTGCGAAAGAATCGGCGCTGGTCTCTTGCGCAAGCCATGATCGAGAAAGTCCAAGCGATGACAAACTCCAGTGCTGCAACCGCGCCTTCACCTTCTGACCTCGACGAAAGCGCGACCATGACGGTCGCGGATGCGCTGAAGATCATTTTGGCGAACAGCTATGCGGTCTACCTCAAGACCAAGAACTTTCATTGGCATGTCTCGGGCCCGTACTTCAGGGACTACCACCTGCTTCTCGACGAGCAAGCCGCGGAGATCCTCGCCGCTACCGATGCTATGGCTGAGCGCGCCCGGAAGACCGGTAATACGACCATCCGATCGATCGGCGATATCGCCCGCCACCAGACGATCAAGGACAACGACGCGGAGTTCGTCGCGCCGCAGGACATGCTGGCGGAATTGCGCGCTGATAATCTTCACATGGTCGAGTCGCTGCGTCGCGCAAAGGACGTCGCCGACCAAGCGAAGGACAATGCGACCTCCGGCCTGATCGATACCTGGACCGACGAGGCGGAACGCCGTGCGTGGTTTCTCTTCGAAGTCAGCCGATAGGCCTGCTGCTCAACGGATCGGATCGTTTCATGGCGTCTAACGATGCGCAGACCCAGTTTCTTGAAACAGAGGGCGGCACCATAGCCTTCGACGACACGGGCGGAACCGGACCCGTCGTTATAGGCATCCCCGGAATGGGCGACTTGCGATCCGAATATCGCCTCGTGAAACCTATGCTGCAGCATGCGGGATTCCGAGTGGTCACGTTGGACGTCCGCGGGTTCGGCGAATCGTCGCCGGAGTGGCCGGATTACTCCGCGCGAGCGGTCGGCCGTGACGCCATCGCCATCCTCCAACAATTGAGTGCAGGTCCAGCCACGATCATGGGCAACTCGTTCGCGGCTGGGTCCGCGTTATGGGCTGCCAAGGAGGCTCCCGGCCTCGTCAACGGGGTGGTGCTGCTCGGGCCGATTGTCCGCGATCTTCCCCTCACAACGATCCAGAAACTGGTCCTCTCGCTCGGATTCGCCGGCCCATGGCGTACTTGGTTCTGGACGACGTACTGGAGCAGCCTATTTCCGACGAAGCCGGCACCGGATCACGCTGAGGTGAAAGCGGCGATTGGCGCAACCCTCAGGGAGCCGAAACGCATGCAGGCTCTGTTGACGATGCTCTCATTGTCGAAGGCCGACACCGCAGCGATCTTGGACGAAGTCTCCGTGCCGAGCCTCATTGTGATGGGCTCGAAGGATCCAGACTTCCCGGACCCTGTCGAAGAAGCTCGGAGCTTGGCTTCGAGGATCAATGCCGAAACCATGATTGTCGCGGGCGCCGGGCACTACCCTCATGTCGAAATGGCGGACGATGTCGGACAGCGGATCATCGCGTTCGTCCGCCAGCTCGATAAGTCCGGCCCAACCGTTTTGCCTTTACGCGGGAGTTGAGGATGGCAAAGGTCGGCTTTGGTGGAGGCTGCCACTGGTGCACCGAGGGTGTTTTCCAAGCGTTGCGCGGCGTCACGCAGGTCGACCAGGGTTTTCTACGATCGATGGCGCCGGCAGACACTTGGGCAGAAGGGGTGATCGTCACCTTCGATGCCACGGTCATTGGTTTGACGACGCTGTCCGAGGTCCACCTCAGGACGCACTCCGCCAAGCGAGCCCGAGCGCTGCACAGCAAATATCGCAGTGCAATTTACATATTTGAAGAGAGCCACCGCCCTGAAGCTGAGCAAGCGATTGCCCGCTTGGGCGAAGAGACTGGCGAGGCAGTGCACACCTTGGTTTTATCCTTTGTGGGCTTTAGGGCGTCGGATGCGCGCTATCAGAACTACTACCGCACCGATCCGAGCAGGCCTTTCTGTCAGACCTACATTGATCCGAAGCTGGCGTATATCCGGCAGCACTATTCAAAGTTTGCTCTGCCGGGATAGCCAATACGAGTACGCATTTTCCGGAGATCCGCACGCCGAGCCAGCAACGTGTGCTGGGTGACTGCTTTGGCTAGTCCAACGTAGATGAATGCTCCGACGACGGGGTAACGACACGGCCAAGCGCCATAACTTTGGACCATCTCGATGAGAGACAGCGCACCGAACACGACTCGAACATGTGGTCTCCACCTTCAACGGTAGCACTGAATGATGGTGCGGGTGGCCGGGGTCGAACCGGCACTCCTCTCGGAGTTGGATTTTGAAGGGAGTCGCGTTTACTGAATGCGCCTCCTCGTAGCGGGTGCCGCAAGTTTCGAGCTCGTCTAGCAGCGCCTGTTCGCTCCTAATCTGCACCTAGCAGCGGGGCAAAACCCGCCGATGTGTACGCTATGGCCCGAAAACACCGCACGGCGCTTCGAGGGGGCTTCCGGTATCAGCATCTATCAGTCTCAATCGCCTGATGAACGCAGGAGATTGAGCATGGCAAAGATCGAAACTCCGCAAATTCGGAGAACAATACGGCGGCAGCAGTTGCGGGAGATGGTGCCGATGGCTGACAGCACTATTTATGAAATGGAGCAGCGTGGCGAGTTTCCCCGTCGGTTCGCGCTCTCGCCGCGTTGTATCGTCTGGGACCTGGCCGAGGTCGAGGCGTGGCTAACGGCACGGCGGGCGGCACCCATCCGTCAAGCACAGCACCCCGACGTCACCAAGCGCAAATCCCGCCCGGTCAAAGGGCGGGATCCAGTTCCATCAAGGGCATAGCTTGCGGCAAAAGCGTGGGGGCATACTTCCGACCGTCGATCCAGGCGTCTACGGTATCCGCCCACTGCTGCATCATATGCCGACGCTGCACCTCATACTCAGCTTTGTTATAAACACCGCGCGATGAACGCCCGTCCTCGTGCGCCAGACACTTTTCGATCCAGTCGCTGTTAAAGCCCAGCTCATTTAGTAGCGTCGAGCCCGTACGCCGCAGATCATGGACCGTGAATGGCTCCAGTGGCAGCCCCTCCTTCTTGGCTCGCTCGACGACGGAGTAGGTGATCCGATTGAAGGTCGCGCGAGACATTGGCGCGTCCGCGTCGTACCGGGACGGCAACAGATATCGGGAGTTGCCGGAGCAGGTCTTGAGCGCGATCATGATGTCGAGGGTCTGCCGGCACAGGTAGACGTTGTGCGGCTTCGATCGCTTCATCCGCTCCTTCGGGATCGTCCAGACAGCGTTGTCGAAATCGATCTCGTCCCAAACTGCATCCTGCAACTCGCTCTTCCGGACCATGGTGAGCAGGTAGAGCTTCATACCGAGGCGGATCGTTGGCAACGTCGCAACATGCTCGAGCTGCTTGAACATGATGCGGATCTCTGCGGGCGAAAGCGCGCGGTCCTTCGGCGTAAAGGTAGCGATCGAGGCTGGACCGACGTCATCGGCCGGATTGGCGACCTTCTCGCCGTGCAGAATGGCGAAGCCGTAGATCTGCTTTAGGATATCCCGCACATGGATAGCAGTTGCAGGCGCACCCCGTTCGACGATCTTGCCGCAGTGAGTGCGTAGATCATCCGGTGTGATCTCCGTCAGGAGACGATTTCGCCAGACGGGCATGAGTTCGCGTTCGAAGATGGAGCGACGCATCGCGCGTGTGCTGTCGGCCATGGTCGCGCTGGTCAGCCACTTCTCACCGAACTGGCCGAAACTCTTTGCTTCCTTGATCCGGCGCTTCTCGCGCTGCTTCTCGATGGCGGGAGACCGCCCCTCGGTGATTGCGCGCCGCGCGTCAATGCATAGCTCGCGAGCCCTGGCGAGCGATATTCCGTCACGGGCATATCTGCCGAGATATACGGTCTCCCGCCTGCCGTTCAGCCGATAGTCGAGCCTGAATGAGATGGCGCCCGACGGCGCGACGCGCACATACATGCCGTCACGATCGGAAACCTTGTACATTTTGGCTTTTGGTTTCAAAGACTTGAGTGCTGCATCGGTCAACATTTCGGGCCTCCTCGCGGAAAAGTACCGTCACGCGGTTTTTGCAAGCCGATGGCGTCGAAAATGCTTTTATATCAGTGCATTAGTTCGAAAAAAGTACCGTCATTGGCCTGGGTTGACCTGACGGTACTTTCGTTTTTCCGGTTGATCAATGGGGGTGAGGCCCGTCAGCGAGGCCGCCGAACACCATCTATGCCCACCGATAGATGTCGATAGGCGAAGGATGGCTTTATTTTTGTTTTCAGTAGCTTAGATCGTACCACAGCGTAAAATCGGCGGCGTTCGGATGGGCCTGAATCATTCCCACTCGATCGTGCCCGGCGGCTTCGACGTCACGTCGTAGACGACGCGGTTGACGCCCTTGACCTCGTTGATGATGCGGGTCGCGGTGCGGCCGAGGAAGGCCATGTCGTAGGGGAAGAAGTCGGCGGTCATGCCGTCGACGGAGGTGACGGCGCGCAGCGCCAGAACGCGGTCATAGGTGCGGCCATCGCCCATGACGCCGACGGTCTGGACGGGGAGCAGCACCGAGAAAGCCTGCCAGATCTTGTCGTAGAGGCCCGCCTTGCGGATTTCCTCGATATAGATCGCATCTGCCTTGCGCAGGATGTCGAGCTTCTCGCGTGTCACGCCGCCCGGCAGGCGGATGGCAAGGCCCGGACCCGGGAACGGGTGGCGGCCGATGAAGCTTTCCGGCAGGCCGAGTTCGCGGCCCAGCGCGCGGACTTCGTCCTTGAACAGCTCGCGCAGCGGCTCGACCAGCTGCATGTTCATGCGGTCCGGCAGGCCGCCGACATTGTGGTGGCTCTTGATGGTCACGGAGGGGCCGCCGGAGAAGGAGACGCTTTCGATCACGTCCGGATAGAGCGTGCCCTGGGCGAGGAAGCGCACCGGACCCTTGCCGTCAGTCGCGATCTTGCGGGCTTCCTCCTCGAAGACCTCGATGAAGAGGCGGCCGATGGTCTTGCGCTTCTTTTCCGGGTCCGCCTCGCCTTCCAGCTGGCCGATGAAGAGGTCGGAGGCATCCACATGGACGAGCGGGATATTGTAGTGGTCGCGGAACATGCCGACGACCTGCTCGGTCTCGCCCTGACGCATCAGGCCGTGGTCGACATAGATGCAGGTCAGCTGGTCGCCGATGGCTTCGTGGATCAGCACGGCAGCCACTGATGAATCGACGCCGCCGGACAGGCCGCAGATGACGCGTTCCTTGCCGACCTGATCGCGGATCTTCTGCACCATTTCGGCGCGATAGGCCGACATGGTCCAGTCGGCATGCAGGCCGACGATCTTGTGCACGAAATTGGCGATCAGCTTGCCGCCATCCGGCGTGTGAACCACTTCCGGGTGGAACATGGTCGTGTAGTAGCGCTTCGCCTCGTTGACGCAGATCGCAAAGGGCGCGTTTTCCGACACGCCGATGATCTCGAAACCTTCCGGTGCCTGCGTGACGCGGTCGCCGTGGCTCATCCAGACCGGATATTCGCCGCCGACTTCCCAGAGACCGTCAAAGAGCGGCGAGTTCTTGAGGATCTTCACATCCGCCCTGCCGAATTCGGCGGCATGACCGCCCTCGACGACACCGCCCAGCTGCACGGCCATGGTCTGCTGGCCATAGCAGATCGCCATGATCGGGATGCCGGCGTCGAAGACTTCCTGCGGGGCGCGCGGGCTGCCCTCGCGGGTCACGGAATCCGGGCCGCCCGAGAAGATCACGCCCTTCGGCTTCAGCTTCTGAAATCCCTCGCCCGCCTTCTGGTACGGCCAGATTTCGCAATAGACGCCCGTCTCGCGAATGCGCCGTGCAATCAGCTGCGTAACCTGGCTGCCGAAATCGATGATGAGGATGGAATCGGAATGGGCGTCGTGTGACATGAACAGCCTTTGCTAGAAGGCCCGGAGGTCGATGCCACCGGGCAGGGGCTCCAAAACCCGCCCTTACAGCATCAGGCTCCCGTTGTCCAAGGCCTCTTCGATCAGCCGGACCGCTTTTGCGAGTTTTTCATCGATGACATGGAGATATTCCGTCCAGTCGCCGACATGTTTCAGTTCTTCCTTGCCGTCCGAAATGCCGCGCAGCCCGATCAGAGGAAGGCCGAAATGCTGGGCCGCGCGGAGCACGGCGAAGCTTTCCATGTCGACCATGTCCGCGTCGATCGCGTCATAGGCCGCGCCAGAGACGATGTTTGCCCCGGTCGAGAGCCGGGCTGAGGGAATGCCCGCCACCTGCAGTGGCAGCGGCACCGCCTTCGGCAGATCGAGGAAGGGCGTCAGCCCCTTCTCGAAGCCCAGCGCGGACGCGTCCATGTCGCGATAGCTCACCGAGGAGGCTTGATAGACTTCGGTCTGCTCAAGCGTGGCTGAGCCGGCCGAGCCTAGTGAGATGATGAGATCCGGCTTGTGACCCGATGCTTCCAGCCGGGCCAGCGCCGCCGTCAGCGCCACCGCTGCCTCGACCGGGCCGACGCCGGTCATCAGCGGGTCGATATGGCCTCGCAGATGCGGCCCATATTCGGCATCCACCGCCATGACGTAAAAGATGCGCTTGCCCGCAACGGTCTTCAGTTCAAAATCCATGGATACGCCGCCTGTTGGAACCGCGCGGACCGTGCCACGGCGGCGCGCCGCAGGCAAGCTCAGCCGAGCCGGACCACATGCTGGTCCCAGTTGACTTGCGATTGCCGATCGTCGAAGACGCCGCGCTCCGTCGAGATGCCGAAGCCATGCGGACCGGCGGCAATGCCGGATGCGCCGGCGAGCCTGACTTCGCGCAAAAGCCTGCCCGACTTCGCCTCGAGGACGACATAGGTTCCGCCGCGTGGCGACGTGGCGGCGACAAGGCCTTCCGCGCGATTGACCGCGATGGCGCCGACATAGTTGGCCAGATTGCGCGCCGTCGCCTCGGGCAGTTCGATGAACTGAAGCGCATCGCCGGGTCGGAAACGACCGACCAGCGGCGGCAGGTCATCGCGCGCGCCTTCGTATTGGCAGGCAAACCAGATGTCGTTGCTGGCGGACAGGTCAATATGGCGTGTCGAAAGCTGCTTCAGGTTTGCCGGGAGCTCGTGCTTCTCGATGAGAGCGCCGGATGAGGCATCGATGAGAGCCAGCGACGGCTCCATCCGGTCGAGGTTCAATTTCGTGCGGCCGAAATCGGGATGCGTTTCGATCCCGCCATTGGCCGCGATCAGCACCTTGCCGTCGAGACTGATGGACAGATCGTGCGGGCCCACGCCAAAGGTTGAATGTTCGCCGATGCGGGCAAAGCCGTTCGTGGCATCGTAGATGCCGATGACGCCGCGCGCGTGGTCGAAATCATTCTCGCTGGCATACAGCAATCGGCCATCCACCGAGAACGTGCCATGGCCATAGAAGTGCCGGCCCTCCGGCGAGGCGATGACCACGGGTGCGGCGCGGCCGGTCCGGTCGAAGATTGCCGCGAACGTTCCGGGGCGTCTGGCAAAGGCGACCACGCGATTGAAATGGGGATCGAAGGCAAGCCCATGTGCCCGGTGGGGCAGGGGGCTGCGGTCGATGATCGTTCCGTCTTCTGCGATGGTTGCCAGTCCGAAGCGTCCGGCCGGATCCATGAAGGCCGCCGCGAAGACGGCGTCGGTCCGCTCCAGCGCGAACAGCTTTTCCGGCGCTAGACCTGCAACAAACGTGCTGCCGGCCGCGCGCAGGAAGCCGCGGCGACTGAGAAGCGCGCCGGGCATGTCAGTCCCCGTCGGAAAAGGTGAAGCCGGCGGCAAGGCCCATGGCGCGGCCATAATCGTTGTTCAATCGAGCCTGCAGGTCGGCGACCGTCATGATCAGGAATTCCAGCCGCGAATGTGCCTTCTCGTCGGCCAGCATCTTGTCGACCGGCATGTCCAGTTTTCCGGCTGTGGAGATGGCGGTATGAAAGTCGAAATTGATATTGGTGGTGATCGCCGAGCCTTCTCCGCGGATGATATACTGCATGCCGCTCTCGTCCCAGAAGGCCCGCAGGCCCTTGAGATTGTCCTCGACCGATTTCATCGTCAGCCCGGACCGCCAGTAGAGCGCCTTCTTGGGATTGGCGCCGCCCTCTCCCGTGGAGAAGATCATCAGGCGCTTCTCGTTCGTGGTTTCCAGCCCGCGAACCAGGATCCCGAGAAGGGCGATCAGCGCCTCCTCGCCATTGCGGAAGACCGGATTGTCAGGACCGGGCTTGCGCCACTTGCCCGCAATGCCGTCGGGCTCGTTCCATGCATCCGACAATTCGCCCGCGAGCAATGCGATATTGGCGGCGATGGCCCGGCCCGCATGGCAGCGGAAATTGTCCTTGCCGGAGGCAAGCTCTTCGCTGCCGGAGCCGCTGAGCACGAATTCAAGGCCCGTCAGACCCTGCACGGCGACGCTCTTCGACTTCATGGACGCACCGGCAATCGCGTTTTCATCCTTGGCGGCAAGCAATGCCTGGATCTGCTTCAGCGCCAGTCCCTTGCGGTCAGGGAAAAAGAGGATCCGCTCGAACATGTTGTTGTCCAGCACCGGACCGTCACGCAGGACTTCAATGCGCGACCAGGCGGAAACGAGATTGGCGAAAGCCGCCCTGGCGCCCTGATAGGAGGATGCATCGTTGGCTATGCAGAGCTGGTTCATGGAGGAGGCTGCCGCCTCTGCCGCGGTCCGGAATGCACTGTAGCCCGGGATGATGACGTCATCGACGGTCCTTTGCATCACGGGCTGAACCTCCGCATCGCTGACGAACGCGGCTTTCGCGCCCGGCGCAAGCGCCGTAAAGGCGGCAGTGAGGAGGACAAGGACTCTTTTCATCACAATGATCCCAGAAATTTCAGTAGCTTTTGCCGGTCAGCTTGCGCCATCGCGGCATAGGCGTTGCGTGCGTTCTCGCCCTCGCCGCCATGCCAGAGGATCGCCTCTTCGAGCGTGCGAGCGCGGCCATCATGCAGATACGCCTGATAGCCGTTGACGGTTTGCGCCAGTCCTATACCCCAGAGCGGCGCCGTGCGCCATTCCCGTCCGGTCGCCTCACCCACCGGCTGGCCGTCGGCCAGTTCCTCGCCCATGTCATGCAGCAGGAGATCGCTGTATGGCCAGATGAGCTGGAAGGCATGCTGCGGTTCGGCCGCATTGCGCCCTGTCACGAATTTGGGGACATGGCAGCTGGCGCAGCCCGCCTGGTAAAACAGCGCCTTGCCGGCAAGCACATCTGCCTGCGCGCCATCGCGCCGCGCCGGCGGTGCGAGATTGGCCGTGTAGAAGGTCAGGAAATCCAGGATCGGATCGGGCGCTTCCGTATCGCCCAGGCGCTGCTGCACGCCCGTCGGCATCTTCAGGCAGGCGGTCTCAGCCGCCATGCAATCGCCATATGGATCGGGCGCGTCGGGCGAGGAAATCCCGATGTCGCTCGACAGCGCGGCTGCGGCCTGCGCCCGGACCGTCGGATTCTGTGCCTTCCAGCCGAAACGACCGATGACGAGCGCGCCGGTCTTCGGGTCGCGGACACGGTTGGGATGACCATGCACGCCTTGCTTTGCCTCTGCCTGAAGCTGAGCCTGCGCCAGGATCTCCGTCTCCGGAATGGCTTCCAGCAGGCCTATCCCGGCCAGGCTCTGGGCGATGCGGGGCGAAAGCGTCGTTGTGGGGTCCATCGGACCATAGGCGAGGTCGGCGATCCGATAATGCGGCGCGCGAAGCGTGACGGTCTCGCCGCCGGAAAGCACCACCGTCTTTTCGCTGTACGTGACCACCGGACGCCCTTCGCCGGCAAGGTTCGTCACACCCTTGTCCTGCAATTGCTGGCCATAGACCGGATCGGGAAAGTTCAGACGTTCCTGCGCTGCAAGTACGCTCCGTTCCGCATCGTTGACCGGCGCTCGGGCGAGGCGAAACAGGAAGGACTGGCTGTCTGTGCCGTTCTCCGGCGGTCGCCCGCGGCCGTCGCGGACATGGCAGCTCTGGCAGGAGCGCGCGTTAAAGAGCGGCCCAAGCCCATCCGAGGCTTCCGTGGAGGACGGAGCCTGCGCCCACATTTTCTTGAACAAGGCAAAGCCAAGCCTGAACCGTTCGACGCTCTTGTCGTCGAGAGTGGTGTCGGCATGGCTCATCGCCCTGGCGTCGGCCTTGCCGAGGTAGGTCCCGGCCCCGCCGGAGAGGTTTTCATGCGCCTCCGGCCGGGCAAAGTCCTGCGTGGGTGCTGTCACTGCACGAACACGCTGGAGATCTGCGGCGGAGTAACCGCTGTCGCCAGCGAGTGTTAAGCCTGCGCCTGTGCCGGCCAGCAAAAAGCCGATGGCCCCCGAAGCGATGCGAAGGGCCGTGGAGCGCCGCGAAGGACGTTGATGGCAGGGTGGAGCGATCCGTGGCATCATGTGGCCGGCCTGCGAAGGGCCGGCTCTCCCGATCTCACTTGAAGACTGCGTTGGGATCGTCAAGGCTCTTCGACGTCCCGACCTTGATCTCGTCGAGGCCAAGGGCAGTCACGGTGCGCTGGATCGACTTCGTCTGGTCGATCAGGCCATCGATGGCCTTCTGAACGGTGGCGTTGCCGTCCTTGTTGCCCTCTGCGATCATCTGGTCGTAGGCCTCGACCGTCTCGCCGCGCTTCTTCAGCGCTTCCATGGCGGCCATGGTCACATCGAGCTTGCCCTGAAGCTCCCTGGCGACCGCAGGGTCTTTTTCCTGAAGCAGGTCCCGGATCGACGGGCCCGTCATCTTGGTGCCGTCGCGGCGGGTGTAGCTGCCCGTATAGCCGGTCATGATGCCGACCATGTCGTTGTAATGGGAATTATAGGTGTTGTCGGAGAAGCAATCCTGCTCCTCTTCCGGGTCGTGGAGCAGCAGGCCGAGCTTCATGCGCTCGCCGGCAAGTTCGCCATAGGAGAGCGAACCCATTCCGGTCAGCAGCGCGGTGAGACCGGCTTTGGGGTTGTCGGTCAGCACCTTCGCCGCCGCGCCATCCGGCTCGAAAGCCTTGACGATATAATCGAGGTCCGAGACGAGCAGCGACGAGGCCGAGCGCAGATATTCGGCGCGACGGTCGCAATTGCCATGGGTGCAGTTCTTCAGGTCGTAGTCGGTATAGGGGCGGTTGCCAGCGCCGGGACCGGTGCCGTTGAGATCCTGGCCCCAGAGCAGGAATTCGATCGCATGATATCCGGTTGCCACATTCGCATCGATACCGTCGGCGGAATGCAGCGTATTGGCCAGGAAGTCTGGTGTCAGATGCGAGGCATCGACCTGCTTGCCGTTGATGGTAATCGTCTTGTTGGCAATCACATTGGCAGTGTAAAGCGGGTTCTCGTCGCTTTCGGTGCCGTATTTGGCCGTATCGACATAATCGATCAGGCCTTCGTCAAGCGGCCAGGCATTGACCTTGCCTTCCCAATCGTCGACGACGGGATTGCCGAAGCGATAATGTTCGGTCTGCAGATAGGCGGGGCGGGCAGCAATCCAGGCTGCGCGGGCCGCCTTCAGGCCGGCCTCTGAGGGCGCGGCGAGGAAATCGTTGATCGCCTTGTCGAGCGCCTTCGCGCCCGCCAGCGCGTCCTCGTAATCAGCATGTGCAATCTCGCGATAGTGCGCGACGACGCCAGCCGGGTCGGTGCCGGCCTGGGCTGAAACGGTTTGCGTCGCAGAAGCGGCAAGCACGAGCACGCCGGCGATCAATAGTCTCATGATAAAGCTCCTTCCACGGACCTGTCGGTCTCGTCCAATGTGGCGCTTTCATGACTCACAAAGAAACTTGTGTCAAATAGTCTTGTTTTGAATCGTTCTAGAGTGATCGGTTGTTATTGCGCCTGCCGCTGCATCAGGCAGAAGTAGAAACCGTCGGTATCGCTGGTGGCCGGCGAAAGGGTGATCCCCATCCCGGCCGCATCGAGCGGCTTGATCTCGCTCTGACCCGTCAGCCGGGCAAAGTCCGCAGCCGATGAGCGGGCCTGGAACTCGGGATGCGCGGACAGGAAGCTCTGTATCTGTTCCTGGTTTTCCTGCGGCAGAAGCGAGCAGGTCACGTAGGCAAGGTGCCCGCCGGGACGCACATAGGAAGCCGCCGTCTCCAGCACGTCGCGCTGCTGCGTGACGCGCTCGCCAAGGTTCTTCTCTGTCAGCCGCCATTTCGTGTCGGGACGCCGCCGCCACGTGCCCGTGCCAGTGCAGGGCGCGTCGATCAGCACGCGGTCAAACTTTCCGACCATCGGCTTGAGCGCGGAAAAGCCGTCATGAACCTGGACATTGCGCGTGCCGGCCCGCTTGAGCCGCTCGATGATCGGAGACAGGCGCTTGCGGTCAGCGTCGTAGGCGTGGACCTGCCCCTTGTTGTGCATGATGGCCGCGAGCGCCAGTGTCTTGCCACCACCGCCGGCGCAATAGTCGAGGATCTGCTCTCCCTCTTCAGCCATGACAAGGCCCGCGACAAGCTGCGAGCCCTCGTCCTGCACCTCGAACCAGCCTTTCGCAAAAGAAAGCTCGGCCGTCACATTGGGCAGCCGGTCGGAAAGCCTGCCAGCGGCGATGCGCACGCCGTCAGGCGCAAGGCGGCAGGCTTCGGCGCCGGCGCGCTCCAGCGCCTTGACCACCTTGTCGCGATCCGCCTTCAACGTATTGGCGCGGAGGTCGAGCGAGGGGCGGGCGGCCAGCGCCTGGGCTTCCGTCAGCCACTGATCGCCAAAATTCCGCTCGAACGAGGAGACCGTCCACTCGGGAATGTCGCCCTGGACATGAAGCGGCGCATCGGCGATCCGCCGGCTGCCAAACGCGGTGACCTGCGCCTCGGGAAGTGCGGCTGGGGCAAAGCGATCGCCCTCGAGTTCGCGGGCTAGTGTTTCCGGCGTGAAGCCCCATTGGCGGAACATCACGGCGTATCCGAGCGTTATCGCGCTGTCATCATCCAGGAGCCAGGCATGCGAAAGCTTCATGCGCAGGGCGTCATAGACGATATTGCCGATGGCGGCGCGGTCGCCGGAACCGGCGAAGCGGTGGGAAAGGCCCCAGTCCTTCAGCGCATCCGCGACAGGACGTCGTCTGCTCTCGATATCGTCAAGAACCTCGATCGCCCCTGCGAGCCGTCCGCCAAGTCGCATGATTGCCTGTCTCCGTCTTTGCCGCTCTATCGGCCGTATCAGCGCTTCGTTACCGATGAAACGCTGCGAGAGCAAGCAGGAGAGGTCTTCAGGATCAACCGATGACTTCGTAGCAGACCTTTGCGGTGCCGCTGCTGATCATGTTGAGAGAGCTGGCGGCGCCCCGCGACAGATCGAGAACCCGACCCCGGATGAACGGGCCCCGGTCATTGACGCGAACGACGACGCTGGAGCCATTGCGCATGTTGGTGACCTTGAGCTTGGTCCCGAAAGCCAGCGATCGATGCGCGGCCGTGAGGCGGGATGGGTTCATGCGTTCGCCGGACGCAGTCTTCGAATGAGCGGCATACCAGGATGCGCCGCCACAACCACGGGCATATGCCTCTCCGGTTGCAGACACCAGGCCGAGACCTATCATCAGGCCAGCGGCCAAAGTGCGAAAACGGAATACCATTTCTAGAAATCTCCAGATGAGGAAAACTTTTCTCTGGAGGGAGCTTCAACGGGTCAAAAATGGCTGAAAAGTGCCACAACCGTTCACGGACTGTTACAGTGTGAAATATTTTGCGCAACCGAATTGCGAGGCAAAAAATGCTGCCATCGCTGGTGGGGAGGGATTTTCGCTGAAGATTCAATGTTTACTATGCGTCATGCGCAAGAGAGGAGACGAAAGTTCCAATTCCAGGCGTCTTCACGAAATCCAGGGCAATTCCGTACCCTTTCCGCACTAGGGAGCGCAAATTTTGAGTTAATAATTCTATAATTGCATCTTATGGTAGTTAACAAACGAGATTAAGGCCGCCAGTTGCCACAATTCCAGAGGTTTTCCAGCGAGACCCTGTAGTCGGGATAGGCAAAGTTAAAGCCCAGGGCGCGGATCTTGCGGTTGGAGACACGCTTGTTTTCACCATAGAAGGACCTGGCCATGGGGCTGAGATCGGCCGTTTCAAAACTGATTTCGGGCGGCGGTTCAACGCCCATCAGTTGCGCAGCATAGGCGACGACATCTTGCGGCGGGGCGGGTTCATCGTCCGTGACATTGAAGATTCCGCCCGTTTTGCGCTCGGCAAGGAAACGCGTCGCCGCTGCGATATCTTCGACACGGATGCGATTGAAGACCTGGTCCTTCTTGATGATGCGCTTGGCCGTTCCCTCTGCCAGGTTGACGAAACCGTTGCGGCCGGGTCCGTAGATTCCGGAGAGCCGCAGGATGGCGACCGGCAGGCCCATCTCCCGTGCAAACGCGCTCCAGCCGAGTTCGGCCTCCACGCGTTCCACCGAGCGGCGCGAAACCGGCTTGCATTCCGTCTCCTCATCGACCCAGGTGCCGTCATGGTCACCATAGACGCCCACGGTGGAGAGATACCCGATCCATTGCAGCTTCGGCAGCAGTGCCGAAAGCCGTTCCGCCCCCAGTTGCAGGAGCGGGTCGCCCTCTGCGCCGGGCGCGATCGACTGTATCAGATGCGTCGTTTCGCGCAGTCGGGAGGCCAGCGCGGCGTCCGGTTCGCCACCGGCATATAGATGGGCCTCGATGCCGCGGCTCCTGAGCCCTTCCGCCTTGGCGAGCGAACGCGTGGTGCCGGCAATCGGGCGCTGGAGCACGCCGAACGCCTCGGCAATCGCCTTGCCCGAATAGCCGCAGCCGAAAATCGTCAATGTCATTCTACTGTCCCAGCGATTCCAATTCGCCGAGCACTATAGGATCGCTTTCGGTATTGGGAAGGCCCTGTCGGGCAGCCTCCACGTCTTCCAGCATGGCAAGCGCCCACAGCGCGGTGGCCCTGACGACCGGGTCGCCATCCGTCAGCAGGTCCCGACAGAGGTGGGCAAGGGCCCTGTCTCGCGAATTGCCGGCTGCAATCAGGCAATTGCGGATGAAGCGATTGCGCCCGATGCGCTTGATCGGCGAACCGCTGAAGACATCACGAAATCCGGGATCGTCCAATCTCAGCAGAAAATCCAGCCTTGGCGCTTCCAGGTCCGCGCGCGCCTGCAGCTTCATCTCCTGCGCCTGCTGTGCAAACTTGTTCCAGGGACAGGCGGCGAGACAATCGTCGCAGCCATAGATGCGGTTTCCCATGGCGCGACGGAATTCGCCATCGATCATGCCCTTGTGCTCGATGGTCAGATAGGAAATGCAGCGGCGCGCATCGATGCGCCCGGATGTCGGAAAGGCTTGTGTGGGACAGGCGTCGAGGCAAGCGCGGCAAGAGCCGCAATGGTCCCGCTCGGTCTCGTCTGGTTCGATCGCCGCCGTGGTGAAGATCGATCCAAGGAAGAACCAGGAGCCCAGTTCGCGGCTCACGAGATTGGTATGCCTGCCCTGCCAGCCGAGCCCGGCCCGCATGGCCAGCGGCTTTTCCATCACCGGGGCGGTGTCGACGAAGACCTTCACATCCGCCTGCGAGCGGCTGGCAATCTTGCCCGCCAGTTCCTTCAGCTTGCCCTTTATAATGTCGTGATAGTCGCGATTTCGCGCGTAAACGGAGATATTGCCGCGATCGGGCATCGCCGTCGTGGCCAGCGGATCACCTTCCGGGCCATAATTCATCGCCAGCATGATCACGCTTTGCGCCCCCGGCCACAGCGCTTTCGGATCGGCGCGCCGCGCGGCGGTCTCGACCATCCACTCCATGCTGCCGTGATAGCCGGCCTCGACAAAACCGGCGAGATCCGCCGCAAGCCGTTCCGGCGCCGCGGCCGGTGTGATGCGCGCAGCAGAAAAGCCGAGACGGAGCGCCTCGGCCTTGATGAATGCTTTCAGCTTGTCGGTTTGCTCGGCCATGACCGGACTTTACCGGTTCAGCGCCGGTCCCGCGAGATCAGAAATCGAGATCGGCATAGTGAGATACGGGGGTGACACCACGGACGCGCTCGGTCAGCAGCGGCCTGAACGAGGGACGAGACTTGATGCGCTGATACCAGTCGCGCGCCTGCGGCGCGTCCGCCCAGGTGATTTCACCCAGATAGTCGAGTTCGGAGAGCGCGGCCGCCGCGGCCAGGTCTGCATAGCTCAGCCGACTGCCCGCGAGATAGGTGCGCGAGCCGGCAAGCCAGGACACATATTTCAGATGCTCGCGGATGTTGCCGCGCGCCATGCGCAGGATTTTCGAATCCGGTGCGCCGCCGCCGAGCGTCGGGGGCATCTGCAGCTTGAAAATGCGTTCGCGGACCAGTGGCTTCGTCACGTCGGCTTCCATCTTGACCAGGAACCACTCCGTCAGCCGGCGGATTTCGGCGCGCTGGAAAGGGTCTTCGGCCAGCAGCCGCTTGTCGCGCTTGAGGATGCCGGACGTCTCGTCCAGAAACTCGGAAATGACCGTTGCGCCGCACAGGGCGCGCATGTTGTCGTCGACAAGAACGGGCAGGGTGCCGGCCGGATTGAACTTGATGAACTCCTTGCGCATCTCCCACGGCTGTTCTTCCGTCAGTTCGACGGGCAGGCCATATTCCGCAAGAACCAGACGGATGAAGCGTGAGGCCGATGACATGGTATGATGATAAAGTACTGGCATTGATCCCGTTTCGGTCCGGTTCAGGCGCGCGGCCGCATTCGTTTACAAAATCCTAGCGCCCAGGGTTTAAGAAAAGCTATAGCTTTTGCCAATTCCGCGATTCGCTGATCCTTTCGCATCTTCAAATCTCATAAAGAGGTCATTTCATGACACGCCGCTCTGAATGATCCGGATGACAGCACGCTTGCGCCTGTCTTCCCGGCCGAGAGCTGTCGCTTGCCTCATCCTTGAACGGTTGTCCAAACTGCAATCATGGTCCCACGGAGAGATCGATGGACTACATCAATGCAATTCTTCTCGGCATCATCGAAGGGATCACGGAGTTTCTGCCGATCT
This sequence comes from Ensifer adhaerens, assembly GCA_900215285.1. Lineage (NCBI taxonomy): Bacteria > Pseudomonadati > Pseudomonadota > Alphaproteobacteria > Hyphomicrobiales > Rhizobiaceae > Ensifer > Ensifer adhaerens. The sequence goes on along the minus strand of OCMG01000004.1, from coordinate 738,168 downwards.
CGTCGACGGGCCATCTGCTGATCGCCGAACAGTGGCTGGGCGCGCGCTCCGACACGTTCAATGTGGTCATCCAGGCCGGCGCGATCCTCGCGGTGACGTTCATCTACTGGCAGCGCATCCTGTCGCTGCTTCTCGGCTTCAACGATCCGAAGAACCGCGACTATCTGCTGAAGCTGATCGTCGCCTTCCTCATCACCGCCGTTCTCGGTCTCATTGTCACGAAGCTGGGCTTCAAGCTGCCTGAAAGTGTCGTGCCGATCGCCTGGGCGCTGATCATCGGCGGCATCTGGATGATCGTGGCCGAGCAGATCGCGGCGCGCCGGCCTGAAAGCACCAAGATCACCTGGACGGTCGCCATCATCGTCGGCCTCGCCCAGATCGTTGCCGGCATCTTCCCCGGCACGTCCCGTTCGGGCGCGACCATTTTCGCCGCGATGCTTTTCGGAACGGGTAATCGTGCTGCGGCGACGGAATTCGCCTTCCTCGTCGGCATTCCGACCATGTATGCGGCGAGCGGCTACGAACTTCTCAAGACGTTCAAGGCGGCAAAGCTGGAAAACACCCCGCCAGAAAACTGGACGCTGCTCGGTATTGCCTTTGTCGTCTCGCTGGTCGTCGCCTTCGTCTCGGTCAAGTGGCTGCTCGGCTATATCCGCTCGAACCGTTTCACGGCTTTCGCGATCTACCGCATCATCCTCGGGCTGGCGCTTTTCGGCATGCTCGGCCTCGGCTGGGTTGCCTGAGATCAAGGACTTGCCTCAGACACCATAGGAGGCTCCCGGTGCTGCCGGGAGCCTCCCGCATTAAGACAGCAGATCAGGATTGGAGACCGCCATGCGCCCTCGGATCATCATGCTGACAGGCGTCACCCACGCCAACCGCCATCAGGTCACGGCGGAGATCAACGATGCGGTCGTCTCGGCCGGCGGCTGGGTCACGGACCACACTTTCTTTTCCAATATCGCGACGAATTTCCGCATGGTGCTGGCTCCCGACGGACTCGCGCGGTTTCGCGATCTCGTGATCGCTGCCGGCGTCCATCTGGACGCGGAGAGCGAAACCACGTTCGCCGATCTGATTGCAAATGAAAAAGGCTTGCCGGAAGAGCTTCCGGCAAGCCTGAATGTCACCTTCATTCACAACGAACCCGATCTGCGCCGCGAAGTTCCTGCTGTTCCGGGCTGATCTTTCGCCTTAGCCGAGACCGTCGAACAGCGCCGTCGACAGATAACGTTCGGCAAAGGACGGGATGATCACGACGATGGTCTTGCCGGCGTTTTCCTCGCGAGCACCCACCTTGATGGCTGCGCTGAGCGCCGCACCCGAGGAAATGCCGACCGGCACGCCTTCCAGACGCGCGACGAGTCGGGCGGTCTCGAAGGCCTCGTCATTGGTCACCGTCACGACTTCATCGTAGACGGACGTGTCCAGGATCTTCGGCGCAAAGCCTGCGCCGATGCCTTGAATCTTGTGCGGGCCGGGCGCACCGCCGGAGAGAACCGGGCTGTCGGCCGGCTCGACCGCGATGACCTTCACTGAGGGCTTCTTCGCCTTCAGCACCTGGCCCGTGCCGGTAATCGTGCCGCCCGTGCCGATGCCGGAGACGAAGATGTCGACGCCGCCATCGGTGTCGTTCCAGATCTCCTCGGCCGTCGTCTTGCGGTGGATTTCCGGGTTGGCCGGGTTTTCGAACTGCTGCGGGATGATCGCGTCGGGCAGCGTCGCGGCCAGTTCTTCCGCCTTGGCAATCGCGCCCTTCATGCCCTTGGCCCCCTCGGTGAGCACGAGTTCGGCGCCGAGCAGCGCCAGCATCTTGCGGCGCTCGACCGACATGGTTTCAGGCATGGTGAGGATCAGCTTGTAACCCTTGGCGGCCGCCGCAAAGGCGAGCGCAATACCGGTATTTCCGGATGTAGGCTCGACCAGCGTGGTCTTGCCGGGCGTGATCTTGCCCTGCGCTTCCAGGCTCTCGATCATGGCGACGCCGATACGGTCCTTGACGGAGGCGATCGGGTTGAAGAATTCGAGCTTGGCGAGAAGATTTGCCTTCACGCCCTTTTCCTTCGCCAGCTTGTCGAGGCGAACGATGGGCGTATCGCCGATGGTGTCGATGATCGAATTGTAGACGCGACCGCGACCGGGTTTCTTGCCAGCCATGATGTTTCTCCCTGATGTGACCTCTCAGGCTTCAAGATAGGCACAAAGACACGGCCTCGCCAGAACCGATTGATCCGGCAGGGAGAGCGCGGGAGAAAATTCTTCTAAATCGGATCGTGTTTAGAGCAAAACTCAGGGAGCGGCTCGGCCGCGAAACCGAAAAAATTTATTACAATCAATGTTATAATAAGTTCATAGCCGAAATTCAACGCTCACGGCGCCTTCAGGCCGCGCGCGTGGCAATATAGACGGCGGTGCCGGCGAGAATTCCTCCGGCTGTGCGGTTGAGCAGTTTCAACGCCGATGGCTCTTTCAGGAACTCGCGCGCCTTGGCCGCCAGCAGGATATAGGGAACGAGCACAATCAGCAGCACGACTGCGGTCACAATGACCAGCGCCGCATAGTCTTCTTTCCCGATCTCCGCGAGCGGGATCAGAGTGGGCACGAGCGCCACATAGAACAGCATCGTCTTCGGATTGCCGGCCGTGACCAGCAGCCCGGACATAAACGAGGACCAGAGGCTGCCGGCCCGTTTCGCCTCGATCTTCTGGCCTAGGAGCCCTGCCGTCCAGAGCTTCCAGGCTATATAGCCGAGATAGAGCGCGCCGGCGAATTTCAGCACCATGAAGGCCGTGGTGAAGGTCTGCGCCACATAGGCAAGTCCCAGAACCACAGCTGTGAGATACGCCACATCGCCGAGGATGAGGCCCAGCCCCATGAAGAACGTCGGCCTGAATCCGGAACCGAGCGCCCGCGCCACAATCGCCGTGATCCCCGGTCCCGGAATGACGGCGGCAACGAAAAGCGCGAACGCATAGGTGAGAAGATTGGCGGCGGTCATGATTTGTCTCCCGAATGCTTCATGACTCAGTTGCCGGGAGGAGGCAATCCGGAACTTGTCGCAGTGACAGGTCCCGGATCGCACCCCGTCAATGGCAATCTGCGATCGCACTCACAACCGGCTTACCGTCGAGCGCCAGAGCCAGCATGTCGAACTGCGCCCTTGTGCCATGCAGCCGCCCCTCCGTCATCTCGCCGAGGTCGGCATCGCTGAAATAGGAGGTTGATTCCGCAAAGCTAACCATCGTTCCGTCGCCCTCGGTCTGGAACGAGATATCGGCCAGCGAAATCGAAAAAAGCGCGCCGTCGATGAAGAGGTCGTAGCTGTAAACGATGCGAGCGCCCTCTTCGACACGGTGATAGTGCGCCTCAAACCGCGTCACCGTGCCGCTTGCCCAGCGCACTTCGAGCACCTCGCTGCCGCCCGTGCGGCAATCGACCTTGCGCTCCTGCACCTTTGCGTCAGCGGGGCCGGTGAACCACTGCGCCTTCTTCTCCTGATGGGAAAAGGCTGAATAAACTGCCTCCACGGGATGCTTGAACGTCCTGTCGAAGGCAATCGCGCTCATGCGCTCGGAAATCCTGGTCATGTGTCTCTCTCCTTATTGTCGTTCTGCGCTTGGGCGTCGAGCATGGTTTCCAGATTGTCGAACTGGCCCTGCCAGAAGCGCTCCCGGTCGGTGAGCCAGTTTTTCAGGATGGCCATGCCGTCCGGGTCGATGATGCAGCGGCGGATGCGGCCTTGTTTGAAGGTCCGGACAGCACCGGCCTTCTCCAGCACCTGAATGTGCTGGACGATGGCCGCCAGCGACATGTCGAAAGGGGCTGCAATCTCGCTCACCGAAAGCGGGGTGAGCGACAATCTCTCGACAATCGCCAGCCGTGTCGGGTCGGAAAGGGCCGTCATCAGGCCGGCAAGTTTGGGATTAAAGTTAAGCATGTGCTTAAGTTTTCACAAGTTACGGAAATAGTCAAGTCATGACTTAACTATCGTGGGATGCCCGGGGGAATCTTGTCCCCGTGGCAATTCCGCGCTTGCGGGGAAATGCGGTGCCTCTAGGTTCGGCGAGACACCAGCCGGAGCCCCTCCATGCCCTCAGCGACCACGATTGCCGCCTTTGCCCTTGTCGTCCTTGGCATGGTGCTGACGCCGGGCCCGAACATGCTCTATCTGATTTCGCGATCGCTCAGTCAGGGACCCAAAGCCGGGCTGATCTCACTCGGGGGCGTGGCCTGCGGCTTCTTCGTCTATATGTTCGCGGCAGCCTTCGGCATTACCGCAATCCTCTTCGCGGTGCCGCTCGCCTATGATGCCCTGCGCTTTGCCGGTGCGGCCTATCTTGCCTGGCTTGCCTGGAATGCCCTGAAACCGGGCGCGCGGCCGATCTTCGAAACCCGTGACCTGCCCATCGATGGCCCGCGCCGTCTGTTCCTGATGGGCCTTGTCACCAATCTGCTCAACCCGAAAGTGGCGGTTCTCTATCTCTCGCTCCTGCCGCAGTTCATCGACCCGTCCAGAGGGCATGTGCTGGCGCAGTCGATCATTCTGGGGCTGGTCCAGATCACAGTCAGCGTCATGGGGAACGCGACGATTGCCGTTTCGGCGGGTTCCGTCGCGCTGTTCCTGAAAGAGCGCCCCTTCTGGGCTCGGGTCCAGCGCTGGCTGATGGGCACGGTTCTCGCTGGCCTTGCCGCGCGCATGGCGCTGGAAAGCAGGCGGTGATCAGACGCCTGTCGAGCCAAACCCGCCGCTGCCGCGCGTGGTATCGGAGGCCTCCTTGACTTCGACCACCCGCACCTGCGTCACCGGTGCTACCACCATCTGGGCGATGCGCATGCCGCGTTCGATAAGGAACTCCTCTTCGCCCAGATTGATCAGCAGGACCTTCACCTCGCCGCGATAGTCGCTGTCGATCGTGCCGGGCGTGTTGAGGCAGGTGATGCCGTGCTTCAGCGCGAGGCCGGAGCGGGGGCGGATCTGTGCCTCGTAACCGCAAGGAATTTCCATGATGAGGCCGGTCGGCACCAGGGCACGCTTGCCGGGCATGAGCATCAGCGGCCGGTCTTCCGACACGGCGGCGCGCAGGTCCATGCCGGCAGCCCCCGCCGTTTCATAAGCCGGGAGATCAAGACCGTCGGCATGGGGGAGGCGGACAAGACCTAAAGTCGGCTCAAGCGTCTGGGTGGCATGAGAATGCATGTTCATCGGCCTCGCTCCGCTCGCTGTTTAAGGATCAATGAGGAGTGTCTAGCGCTCACATGTGACGGGTCAATTGAACTTTGCCGCCGAAGCCGGTAGAAGGCGGCCAATTCACAGGATTTGATGTCATATGACCGAGACTTTGGCCGAGGCGGTTTCGCGCCGCCGCACCTTCGCCATCATTGCCCACCCGGACGCCGGCAAGACCACGCTGACCGAAAAGCTGCTGCTGTTCGGCGGTGCGATCCAGCTCGCCGGTGAGGTCAAGGCGAAGAAGGACCGCATCCAGACGCGTTCCGACTGGATGAAGATCGAGCGCGAACGCGGCATCTCGGTCGTCACCTCGGTCATGACCTTCGAATATGAAGGCAATGTCTTCAACATTCTCGACACGCCCGGTCACGAGGACTTCGCGGACGACACCTATCGAACGCTGACCGCCGTGGATGCCGCGGTCATGGTGATCGACGCCGCCAAGGGTATCGAGCCGCGCACGCTGAAGCTTTTTGAAGTCTGCCGCATGCGCGACATCCCGATCATCACCTTCATCAACAAGATGGACCGCGAAAGCCGCGATCCCTTTGAAATCCTGGATGAGGTGGAAGAAAAGCTGGCGCTGGACACCGCCCCCGTCACCTGGCCGGTCGGACGCTCCAAGACCTTCTGCGGCTCGTTCAATCTTGCCAACTCGACCTTTCGTGGCAGCGACACGCAGGTCGAGCCGCTGGCCGTCAACGGGCCGGAAAGCATTGCCGACCGGCTGCCGGAAAACGAGCGCTCCGCCTTTATCGACGAGTTGGAACTCGCCCGCGAGGCCTGCCGTCCGTTCGATCGCGCAAGCTTCCTCGAGGGGCATATGACGCCGGTTTTCTTCGGCTCCGCGCTCAGGAATTTCGGTGTTCGCGATCTCATCAATGCGCTCGGCGCCTATGCCCCGCCGCCACGCGACCAGGTGGCCGACACGCGCACGGTGCATGCGGCCGAAGACAAGATGACGGCCTTCGTCTTCAAGATCCAGGCCAACATGGACCCAAACCATCGCGACCGCATCGCCTTTGCCCGCATCTGCTCCGGCAAGCTGGAGCGTGGCATGAAGGCCCGGCTCGCTCGCACCGGCAAGCAGATGGGCCTCACCGCGCCGCAATTCTTCTTCGCCTCGCAGCGGCAGCTTGCCGACACGGCCTACGCCGGCGACGTGGTGGGCATTCCGAACCACGGGACACTTCGCATCGGCGACACGCTGACGGAAGGAGAAGCGCTGGTCTTCCAGGGCGTGCCGAACTTCTCGCCGGAAATCCTCCGCCGCGTGCGTCTCGAGGACGCGATGAAGGCGAAGAAGCTGAAGGAAGCGCTGCAGCAGATGGCCGAAGAGGGCGTCGTGCAGCTCTTCTCGCCGGAAGACGGGTCGCCCGCCATCGTCGGCGTCGTCGGCGCACTGCAGCTCGACGTGCTGAAGGAACGCCTGCAGCAGGAATATGGCTTGCCGGTCTCGTTTGAGATGTCGCGCTTCTCCGTCTGCCGCTGGATTTCCGCCGACAATCCGGCCGATCTGGAGAAGTTCATCACGACGAAGCGCGGTGATATCTGCCGCGACCTCGATGGCGATCCGGTCTTCCTGGCGCAGGACAGTTTCTCGCTGCGCTACGAGGCCGAGCGGGCGCCGGCGATCAAGATGGTCGCAATCAAGGAATATCACGTCCAGAAGGCGGCGTGATATCGAGTTTGTCAGGGAACGTGGAAACCGGTTTCGTGTCCGGAATTGCGCAAAAACAATAAGATAGATCGTTTCAGCGTTTCCGTGAAAGGCTGAAACGATCTAGTCTCCGTCGCGGCCGGGCAGACTTGTGATCTCGTCCAGCCAGCCGACGGCTGACCGGCACCAGATCTGGTGCTGCGGTTTTAGATCCCCGCGCTGATTGATCGAGCCCCAGCGGATGCCGACGGTCTCGGCATCCTTGCCCACGCCCGTCGTATAGATCGGCGAGCCGCAATCGCCGCAGAAGAATTGTAGCCGCAACGCGCCATTGTCGGCGTGCTTCTCGTAGAGCCTTGGCATCTTTCCCGTGAGTCGGAAGTGATCGGCCGGGGTCGAAACCGTCGCCCGGAAGGCGGAGCCGGTGAGCCGCTGACAGTCCGAGCAATGGCAGATTCCGACCTCGTCCGGCTCGATCTCTGCATCGTATGTCACTGCGCCGCAATGGCATTTTCCGTCGACATGCATGACTTTCGTTCCTCTTGCGGAGGGGGCGGCAGCCTCCCGAAGCCAACCCTTCTTATAATTGACAGCATAAGCCCCTAAGTAGGATTTTGTTGCAATATTGGTCTGAGAGAGCAGAGGGAGAGACAGATGCGCGTAATCGAATACAAGGCTTTCGGGGATCCGGCCGAGGTTCTGGTTCCCGGCGAGCGCCCCATGCCCGAGCCGGGTCCCGGCGAAATCCGCGTCCGCATGACGCTGTCGCCCATCCACAATCATGATCTGTGGACCATCCGCGGAAGCTATGGCGTGAAGCCGCCGCTTCCGGCCGTCGGCGGCACGGAAGCGGCCGGCGTGGTCGATGCGGTGGGTGCCGAGGTGACCAATGTTTCCGTTGGCCAGCGCGTCGCGGCTTCGGGCCTCACCAGCAGCTGGGCCGAATATTTCCTGATGAAGGCCCAGCGCGCGGTGCCGTTGCCGGACTCGGTTCCCGACGAACTCGGCTGCCAGCTGATCTCCATGCCCATCAGCGCTCTGATGGCGCTGGACGACCTGGGCGTGAAGCCGGGTGAATGGCTGATCCAGAATGCCGCAACGGGCGCGGTCGGCAAGACCATCGCCATGATCTGCCAGGCCCGCGGCATCAATGTCATCAATGTCGTGCGCCGCGACGCTGGCGTCGGCGAACTGGAGGCGCTCGGCATTTCCAACAACGTGTCGACACAGGACCCGGGCTGGATGGACAAGGCAAAGATGTTCCCCGGCTCAGACCCGATCCTCTATGCCATCGACAGCGTCGGCGGCAAGGAAAGCGGCCAGCTGATGAGCGTGCTCGGCGAAGGCGCGACGCTCATGTCCTTCGGCACGATGAGCGGCGGCAACATGGAAATCTCGTCCGGCGACCTCATCTTCAAGCAAGCCAAGGTCATCGGCTTCTGGGGCGCCAAGCGCTCGGGCCGGACGACCCCCGCGGATTACGCCCGCATGATCGGCGAACTGATCACGCTCGCCTCCAATGGCCAGCTGAACCTGCCGGTCGAAGAGATCTATGGCCTTGAAGACGGCGCGAAGGCCGCCGCCGCCAGCATGGAGCCGGGCCGCAAGGGCAAGGTTCTCATCAGAGGCTGACAAGAAAACACGTCACCCAACGAAGCGGGGCGGAAAATCCGCCCCGCTTCTTGTTTGTCCGCACCACGTCTTGATCAGCCGGCCCTGCGGTAGCTCTGGGCCGGTGCCGCACCGCCCGAGACGCGGAAGCGTTCGATCAGCTCCAGCAGCGTGCCGGTGTCGTTGGCGAGCATTTCTGCGGACGCTGTCGTCTCCTCGGCCATGGCGGCATTCTTCTGCGTGGCAAGATCCAGCTCGTTCATCGATGAGGAGATCGACCGCAATGTCGTGTCCTGCTCATTGGCGCGATGTGCGATCTGAATGACGATCTCGTTGGCGCTTTCGACCTGCGCCGAAATCCGCTTCAGCGCTTCGCCAGCCTCGCCGACCAGCTGAACGCCGTCTCCCACTTGCGCGGAGGACTTGTTGATCTGGTCCTTGATCTGCTTGGCGGCCGCCGCCGAACGCTGCGCGAGTTCGCGCACTTCCTGGGCGACGACGGCAAAGCCCTTGCCGCTTTCGCCGGCGCGGGCGGCTTCGACCCCGGCATTCAGGGCGAGGAGGTTTGTCTGGAAGGCGATTTCATCGATCACGCCGATGATATTGCCGATTTCCTGCGAGGACTGCTCGATCCCGCTCATGGCGGTGATCGCCTTCTCGACCACGCGATCGTTCCTTTCGGCTTCGGAGCGCACCTCACCGACACGGCTCGCCGCTTCACGAGCGCCATCCGCCGTCTGGCGAACGGCGACTGTCAGCTCATCGAGCGCTGCCGAGGTTTCCTCAAGGCTTGCCGCCTGGCGCTCGGTGCGCTGTGCCAGTTCGTTGGAGGCGCGGCGGATTTCTTCCTTGCTGACGCCAATATCGGTGCCGCGTTCTTTCACCAGCGTCATCGTCCGTTCAAGCTGGCCGATGGCGTTGTTGAAGTTGTCGCGCAGTTCGGCATAGCGGCTGCCAAGATCGCCGCAGCGGACGGTCAGGTCGCCATGCGCGAGCTGTTCCAGGGCTTGGCCGATCGTGCGGACGACGCGTCCTTGCGTCTCGGCCTCTGCCGCCTGCAGATCGGCGTTCTGCTGGCGCTCGGCATCGATCTGTCGCTTGTGCTCGGTTTCTCGCTCGGCCATGGCGCGGCGTTCGCGGACCTTGTCCTGAAGTTCTGCGGTGGCTTTCGCCATCATGCCGACTTCGTTCGACAAGTCGCGATGCGGCACCGGCGTGTCGATATCGCCCTCTGCCACGCGGTGCAGCGTCTCGCGGATGGCATTGAGCGGACGTGTGATGCCGCGGATCAGAGCGTAGGCCGCAACGAGCGCCAATACGAAAATCACCGCCGACACCGCCACGATTTGGATGATCTGCTGCCGGATCTGAGCACGCAAATCATCGACATACAGGCCGGTAGCGACGACCGCCTTCCACGGTTCAAAGGCCTTGGCATAAACCGATTTGGGATAGCTGTAATCGTTGGGGTCTTTGCCGGGCTTGGGGCCAATCAGATTGACGTAGCCGCCGCCCTCTTGGCCGACCTTCACGATGGCGTCGCGATAGGCAAAGCCTGTCTGATCGGTCTTGCCTTTGAAGTTCTGCCCCACCAGCTTCGGGTTGATGTGGAAGAGCATGTTGACGTCGTAGTCATAGGCGAAGAAGTAGCCATCCGGATTGTAACGCAGCTTCGACAGGAGATCATAGGCGCGCTTCTTGGCTTCTTCTACCGTGAATTCGCCCGCCTTGGCGCGGTCGTCGAAATCCTTCATCACAGCAAGCGCGGTTTCGATCTCCGTACGAAGCGTCTGGTTGCGCTCGTTATAGATCGTTTCGGTGGCCGATCTCACCTCGAAATAGGTCGCCAGGGCAAAGGCCGCCATCAGACCGCCCACGAGGATGAATAGCTGCAGCGATATCTTGAGGTTCTTCATGCAAAGGCCCAGTTGTCTTGTCGTGCGACAATATTTCATAAAAAACTAATATATAAATAACTTAATACTGTTAAGGAAATCTTATCCATAGCTCATGAGTTTTAGGCCCTGCTGCAACAAAAAAGCGGTCCTCCTTCATGGAGGACCGCTTCTCGACATTGGGCAGATTGACTTCGAGCCGAACTTCCGCCTCAGCCCTTCTGGTTGCGCTTGGCGAGTGTGCGCAGGCGCAGCGCATTCAGCTTGATGAAGCCGGCGGCGTCCTTCTGGTCGTAGGCGCCCTGGTCGTCCTCGAAGGTGACGAGCTTATCGGAATAGAGCGATTTGTCGCTCTCGCGGCCGATGACCATGACATTGCCCTTGTAGAGCTTCAGCGTCACTTCGCCTTCGACATGTTCCTGGCTCTTGTCGATGAGGGCCTGGAGCATTTCGCGTTCCGGCGAGAACCAGAAGCCGTAATAGATGAGCTCGGCATAGCGCGGCATCAGCTCGTCCTTGAGATGGGCAGCGCCGCGGTCAAGCGTGATACTCTCCATCGCGCGGTGGGCTGCGAGCAGGATCGTGCCGCCGGGCGTTTCATAGACGCCGCGCGACTTCATGCCGACGAAGCGGTTTTCGACGAGGTCGAGGCGGCCGATGCCGTTGTCGCGGCCGTAGTTGTTGAGTTCGGCGAGCAGCGTGGCCGGGCTCATTTCGACGCCGTTGATCGAGCAGGCATCGCCCTTGCGGAAGCCGATCTTGATGGTGGTCGCCTTGTCAGGAGCTGCTTCCGGCGAAATCGTGCGCATATGCACGTATTCGGGGGCTTCCTGTGCCGGGTCTTCCAGAACCTTGCCTTCGGAGGAGGAGTGCAGAAGGTTGGCGTCAACGGAGAAGGGTGCTTCGCCCTTCTTGTCCTTGGCGACCGGGATCTGGTTCTGTTCGGCAAAGGCCAGCAGATCCGTGCGGCTCTTGAACGACCAGTCGCGCCACGGCGCGATGATCTTGATGTCGGGGTTCAGCGCATAGGCCGAAAGCTCGAAGCGAACCTGATCGTTGCCCTTGCCGGTCGCGCCGTGGGCAATCGCGTCGGCGCCGGTCTTCTTCGCGATCTCGATCAGATGCTTGGAGATCAGCGGACGGGCAATGGAGGTGCCGAGCAGATAAACGCCTTCATAGACGGCATTGGCGCGGAACATCGGGAAGACGAAGTCGCGGACAAATTCCTCGCGCACGTCCTCGATGAAGATTTCCTTGATGCCGAGCATCTCGGCCTTCTTGCGCGCCGGCTCCAGCTCCTCGCCCTGGCCGAGATCGGCCGTGAAGGTGACGACTTCAGCGCCGAGTTCGGTCTGCAGCCATTTCAGGATGATGGAAGTGTCGAGACCGCCGGAATAGGCGAGAACGACCTTTTTCACGTCTTTGGGAAGCGCCATGATAAAACCCGTGGAAATGTGACAAATTCAGTTGCGGGTCTTTTAGACGGATTGGGCAAAACTGCAAGTGGGAAGCCTTGTCCGAGCGTTCAGCGCAGATGGCGTTTCGGGTCCATTCTCTGGTGCAAAATGCGGATAATCAAAATCGCATCCGGCTTCTTGCGAAAGAAGACGTTGTGGGAGCCGCAACGCAGGACGAAGTAGCCCTTTCGGATGCTCTTGGCCGGGGTCGCCAGAGGAAGAGGTTCTGTGAGGCTTGAAAGCGCAAGCCGCAACTCGGCAATATATTCCTCCGCCTGACGCCAGCCCCATTGGGAATCGGTGTAATCGAAGATCGCATCAATATCGGCCTGGGCTTTGGGCGAGAGGCGGACTTCAGGCGATTTTGGCACGCTCAGCCCTCTTCCGCTCCAGGAAAGCATCGAAGTCGAACGGTTCGGGCTCGCCCGACTCCTCACCCTCGATCAGCGCCTGCCGGATGGCGTCAAGCTCGGCCTCTTCGTCCTGCAAGAGCTCAAGCGCAGCCTTCACCACCTCATCGGTCGAGCCGAAGCGGCCGGTGGCGATCTGGCGTTCTATGAAGGCGTCTTCTTTTGCGTCGAGACGGATGGAAACGGATTTGCTCATGGTCTATTCCTGTCGAGCCGATGGCGGATGATACCGCATGCGGCTTCAGCATTCAATGAAACTGCCCGGAGCCTGGTTGCCCATGTCAAACCTCCACCCCGTCATCAAATCCGGCAACACCGCCGTCATCACGGGTGCCGCCTCCGGCATCGGCCTTGCCGCTGCAAAAGCCTTTGCGAAGCTGGGGCTCAATGTCGTTCTGGCGGATCTTGCCGGCGAGCGTCTGCAAGACGCCGCCGCAGAAGTCCGTGCCGCAGCGACGCTGGAGGGGGAACCCGTTCTTTCGGTGGCGACCGATGTCGCGAGGCGGGAGGATATCGAGGCGCTGGTGGAGGCCGCGACGAAGCGTTTCGGCCCCATCCATGTCGTCATGAACAATGCCGGCATCCAGCCGGGTTCTTCGCTCTTCGGGCCGCTCGAAAACTGGCAGCGCGTGCTCGACGTCAATCTCGGCGGCGTCATTCACGGCTCGCGCATCTTCGGCAAGGCGCTGCTTTCGCATGGCGAGCCGGCGATCGTCATCAATACCGGCTCCAAGCAGGGCATCACCACGCCGCCCGGCGATCCGGCCTACAATGTCGCCAAGGCCGGCGTGAAGGCGCTGACGGAGGCGCTGGAGCATGAGCTGCGTAACACCGAGGGCGGCAAAGTCAGCGCACATTTGCTCATCCCTGGCTTTGTCTACACACCGCTGACCGCCGGCAACCGCACGGAAAAGCCGGCAGGTGCGTGGACACCGGAGCAGACCGTCGATTTCATGATGGACAGCCTGGCGCGGGGCGATTTCTACATTCTCTGCCCGGACAATGATGTCAGCCGCAAGCTCGACGAAAAGCGTATCGAATGGGCAGCCCACGATATCATCGACAACCGCCCGCCGCTGTCGCGCTGGCACAAGGACCATGCGCCCGCTTTCGCCGAATTCCTCAAGTCGAACGGACTGTGACTGCCATGACCTTCATCCCCGATCTCAACACGTTGGTGACATTTACCCTGGCCGCCTTGCTGCTCAGCCTGACGCCCGGCCCGGACATGACCCTGCAGATCAGCCGTTCGCTCCGCGACGGACCCGTGGCGGCGCTTGGCGTCATCGTCGGGACGAATATCGGGCTCTGTGTTCACACGACGCTGGTGGCGCTCGGCGTCTCGGCCCTCATCGTCGCCTCGCCGATGGCCTTTCTGGTGCTGAAGGTGGCGGGTGCCGCCTATCTGCTGTGGCTTGCCGTGCAGGCGATCTTCAGGGGCTCGACCTTCCAGCTTGACGATACGGCCGAGGCCCCGAGGCGCGGGTCATTTACATCCGGCCTGCTCAACGGCCTTTGGGTCAACATGCTCAATCCCAAGGTCATCATCTTCTTCATGACCTTCCTGCCGCAATTCGTGAAGGCCTCCGATCCGCATGTCACCGGCAAGCTCTTCTTCCTCGGCTTTTACTTCATTCTCATCGGCCTCCCCGTTGCCTTTGGCGTCGTCTTCGGCGCGCATGGTCTGGCGGGGTGGCTGAAGGCGAACAGGAGGGTCCTGCGCGGGCTGGACTACACGTTCGGCGGGGTTTTCTCGGCCTTCGCGGTCAAGATCCTGATGACGCAGGCACGCTGACAAGCGCGCTTTTCATTTTGCGCGCGAGGGGTTAGGTTCGGCGCGAAAGCGGGTGGAGCGTTTCATGATATTGAAGAACAAGCGAATTCTGCTGATCGTTGCCGGCGGGATTGCGGCCTATAAGAGCCTCGACCTCATCCGCCGCTTTCGTGAGCAGGGCGCGAGCGTGCGTCCGATCGTGACGGCGGGGGCGCAGCAATTCGTGACGCCTCTGGCCGTCGGCGCGCTCTCCGCATCCCACGTCTATACCGATCTCTTCTCCCGTGAAGACGAGCAGGATGTCGGCCATATCCGCCTCGCGCGCGATTGCGACCTGATCGTCGTGGCACCCGCCACCGCCGATCTGATGGCGAAGATGGCGAACGGGCTGGCGGACGACCTTGCCTCTACCGTGCTCCTGGCCACCGACAAACCTGTCCTCGTTGCCCCCGCGATGAACCCGAAAATGTGGTCGGCCAAGGCGACGCAGCGCAATGTCGCGACGCTGAAGGCCGATGGCATCCATTTCATCGGTCCGGAACGCGGCGAGATGGCCGAAAGTGGCGAGGCCGGGCTCGGCCGCATGAGCGAGGCGATGCAGATCCTGCAGGCCGCGACGCTGCTGCTCGACGGCAATCCGAAACCGCTCCTTGGTCGCAAGGCGATCGTGACCTCCGGTCCGACGCATGAGCCGATCGACCCCGTCCGCTATATTGCCAATCGCTCGTCCGGCAAGCAGGGGCACGCGATTGCCGCGGCCCTTGCTGCACTCGGCGCCGAGGTGACACTCGTCTCCGGTCCCGTGACCATTCCAGATCCGCTCGGCGTCCGCACCATTCATGTCGAGCGCGCCGAGGAGATGCGCGACGCGGTTCTGGCAGCACTCCCCGCTGATATCGCCGTGATGGTCGCCGCCGTGGCCGACTGGCGCGTTGCCACCTCGGCCGGCGAGAAGATCAAGAAGCAGCCGGGCGAGGCGCCGGCACCGCTGCAGCTCATCGAGAACCCGGATATCCTGAAGACCGTCGGGCATCACGCCATGCGGCCGAAGCTCGTCTGCGGCTTTGCGGCCGAAACGCAGAGCGTGATCGAAAACGCCCGCAAGAAGCTGGAAACGAAGGGCGCGGACATGATCGTCGCCAATGACGTGAGCGCCGAAACCGGCATCATGGGGGGCGAGCGCAATTCCGTGCGCGTCATCAGCCGCGAAGGCGTCGATGTCTGGCCGGACATGCCCAAGGGCGAGGTCGCCGAAAAGCTGGCCGCAAAGATCGCGACCTATTTCGCGACCAGCTGAAGCTCCGGCGCACGACGCGTGAGGTCCCAGCTACCGAAGGGCTGGACCGCAATCTCGTGACCTTCAATGACAACGACGCTGCCGTCCGGGATCGCCACCCAGGCGTCGCGGTCGTCGTTGAGCGGCTCGGAGACGAGGCAATGCCCGCGTCCGAGCGGCGCGGAATAAAGCGTCGGGGCCTTGCGGTCGGACGCATAGCGCACCGCAAAAAGGCGCGCGCCGTCCGAGAAGGCAGCCGTGAATCGAATCACGGTATCGAAACCGAGGCGATCGGCCTCGCACTCCACATGTTTCAGCATGGCCTCGATGGCGGCGACCGGATCGCGGTCGAGGCCGAAATGCAGCGCCAGCAAAAAGAGCAGTTCGGAATCGGTCGTGCCCACGCGGGCCGTATAAAGTCGGTCGTCCAGCAGCGCCTCCAGCGGTCGGCGCAGGCGCTCGAAACCGGAGACCTGTCCGTTATGCATGAAGGACCAGCGGCCATGGACGAAAGGATGGCAATTGTCGCGCCGCGTGCCGCCGCCGGTGGCCGCCCGCACATGGGCGAGGAAAAGGCCGGAGCGGATCTGCCGGGCAAGAGACTTGAGATTGCAGTCGGACCAGGCGGGCAGGATATCGCGGAAGAGGCCGGGTTCGGGCCGGTCGCCATACCAGGCAATGCCGAAGCCGTCGCCATTGGTCGAGGTCTTGGCCTCGGTCGCATGATGCGATTGCTCGATCAGCGAATGGGTCTGGGAGGAAACGATATGCTCGAGATAGATCGGTTCGCCACTATAGGCAGCCCAACGACACATGAAAGAAATCCACTCACGCGCGGCTCGACCGTCTTCGCCGCCTAGAAATCCAGAATCCCAAAACATGGGTAAAATTGTGTTAACGATACTGTCACGAACGGTATCAGTCCGAAAGACGGGATGAGCCCGAAAACGGAATTTTGTGAACACTGCGTTCCCGGCCGGCCCTTTTGCCAAAGGCTCTGCTTCGCCATATTCTGCACGAACAGAGGCACTCGTTCAGTTTTCTCGAACGACCTCAAGATTGGAGAGCCAGGGCGCGCGACGCCTTCGGCCAGGGAAAGGATCGAGACATGTCCATACGTCCCGTCAAGCATGAAAGCATTGCCGTCCCCGCCCGCGAAGGGGCCGGCGTTCATCTCCATCGCGTCTTCGGCTTCGGCGATCCGTCGCTGACCGACCCGTTCCTGATGATGGACGATTTTCGCAATGACGACCCGGCAAAATATCTCAAGGGCTTCCCCTGGCATCCGCATCGCGGCATCGAGACGATCACCTATGTTCTGGCGGGCTCGGTCGAGCATGGCGACAGCCTCGGCAATCAGGGCACGCTCGGAGCTGGTGACGTCCAGTGGATGACGGCGGGTTCCGGCATCATGCACCAGGAAATGCCGCGCGGCGATTTTGCCGGCAAGATGCATGGCTTCCAGCTCTGGGCCAACCTGCCGTCTTCGATGAAGATGACGAGCCCGCGCTATCAGGACGTGAAGTCGGCCGATATCCCGGTGGTCGTCGATGACGACGGCACGGCGGCGCGCATCATCACCGGCGAGTTCTGGGGAAAGAAGGGTCCGGTCGACGGCATCGCCGCCGAGCCCGTCTATCTCGACATTTCGGTTCCGCCGGGCAAGCGCAAGACCTTCAAGGTCGACACCTATCGCAAGGCCTTCGCCTATATCTTCGCCGGCTCCGGCACGTTCCGCGATGCCTCGACGCCGATTGGCGTGAAGGTGGAGAAGGAATTCAATGGCGAGGAACTGAATATCCGCGACATGAGCGGAAACCGGACTCTGGTTGTCTTCGACACGGGTGACGAAGTGACCGTTCAGGCCGGCGATCAGGGCATCCGCTTCCTGCTCGTCTCCGGCAAGCCGATCGAGGAGCCTGTCGCCTGGCACGGGCCGATCGTGATGAATACCCGCGAGGAACTGATGCAGGCGTTTCAGGAGCTGCAGACGGGCAAATTCATCAAGGAAGGCGCCGTCTTTGCCTGAACGGCTTTCGCCAGGCCCAGGCGAGCGAAATGTCTGAATGATACGAAAAGACCCGCCGGGATTGCTCCGGCGGGTCTTAGAGCAAACCCAGCGAAAGTGGAAACCGGTTTCGCGTCTGGAATTTCGCAAAAACAAAGACTTAGATCGTTTCAGCGTTTCCAGGAAACGCTGAAACGATCTAGTGTAAAGGAACCCGGAATCTCAGGGCTCGACGAATTCCAGCGGGCGGTCGCCGTTTTCGTCGCGGATGCAGGTCTGCAGACCGATGCGGTTGAGAACCGCCAGGAAGGGCTGCGGCGGCAGTTCTTCGACGTTCACCATCTTCTTCACATCCCATGCGCCCTTGGCGATCAGGATCGCGGCAGCAACCGGCGGAACGCCAGCCGTGTAGGAAATGCCCTGGGAGCCGACTTCGTTATAGGCTTCCTTGTGGTCGGCGACGTTGTAGATGAAGACTTCGCGTTCCTTGCCGTCCTTCGTGCCCTTCACGAAGTCGCCGATGCAGGTCTTGCCTTCGTAGTTCGGGGCGAGCGATGCCGGGTCGGGCAGGCAGGCCTTGACGACCTTGAGCGGCACGACTTCCGAACCGTCGGCAAGCTTGACCGGCTGTTCGGAGAGCAGGCCGATATTCTTCAGCACGGTGAAGACGTTGATGTAGTGGTCGCCGAAGCCCATCCAGAAGCGGACATCCGCGCCATCCATGTTCTTGGACAGCGAATGCACTTCGTCATGGCCGCAGAGATAGGCACGGCGCGTGCCGACGACCGGCAGGTCATAGTCCTTGCCGATCTCGAACATCTTGTTCACCTGCCATTCGCCCTTTTGCCAGGAATAGACGACGCCGGTGAATTCGCGGAAGTTGATTTCCGGGTCGAAATTCGTGGCGAAATACTTGCCGTGGCTGCCGGCATTGATGTCGACGATGTCGACATCGGTGATCTTGTCGAAATAGTCGTCCTTGGCGAGCTTGGCATAGGCGTTGACGACGCCCGGGTCGAAGCCGGCGCCGAGAATGGCGGTGATGCCCTTCTCTTCGCATTCGGCGGCGCGCTTCCACTCGTAGTTACCGTACCACGGCGGCGTTTCGCAAATCTTGTTCGGCTCTTCGTGGATCGCGGTGTCGATATAGGCAACGCCCGTGTCCATGCAAGCGCGCAGCACAGACATGTTGAGGAAGGCCGTGCCGACATTGATGACGATCTCGGACTTGGTCGACTTGATCAGCGCCTTGGTGGCTTCGATGTCGAGTGCGTCCAGCGCATGGGCTTCGAAAACGCCCGGCTGCTTCATCGCCTTCTTCTCGTGAACCGATGCGATGATGTCATCGCATTTCGATTTGGTGCGCGAGGCGATATGCAGGTCGCCGAGGACGTCGTTGTTCTGCGCGCACTTGTGCGCGACCACCTGGGCGACGCCGCCGGCGCCGATGATGAGAACGTTCTTCTTCATGATGAGGACTAAACTCCTTGTGTCCAATCGTCAGAAACCTTCCGGAAGCAGATCGCTTCAGGACAGGCTTTGTTCGTAGTCCGCGAAGGTGAACTCGCGGACCGTCCTGATGCTGCCATCGGTTTCCCGAATGGCGATTGACGGCATTTTCACACCGTTAAACCAGTTCTTCTTGACCATGGTGTAGCCAGCCGCATCCTGGATGGAGAGGCGGTCGCCGGGTTTCAGTTCATGGTCGAATTTGAATTCGCCGAAGATATCGCCCGCAAGGCAGGACTTGCCGCAGACCATATATTCGTGCGCGCCCTCGTTCGGGGCCATCTTGGCCGATTGCCGGTAAATCAGCAGGTCGAGCATATGCGCCTCGATGGAACTGTCCACGATGGCGAGGTTCTTGCCGTTGTAGAGCGTGTCGAGCACGGTCACTTCCAGCGTCGTCGACTTGGTGATCGAGGCTTCGCCCGGTTCCAGATAGACCTGGATGCCATAGGTGTCGGCAAAGCGCTTCAGCCGGTCGGCGAGTTTGTCGATCGGATAGTCCTCGCCGGTGAAGTGAATGCCGCCGCCGAGGCTCACCCATTTCATCTTGGAAATCAGATGGCCGAAATCCGCCTCGATCTTGCCGAGCATTTCCGAGAAGCGATCGAAATCGTCATTCTCGCAATTGTTATGGAACATGAAGCCAGTGATCTTGTCGGCCACGGCCTCGATCTTCGCGGCATCCCATTCGCCCAGCCGCGAATGCGGCCGCGCCGGGTCCGAAATCAGCCATTCGGAGGTCGAGACGCGCGGATTGACGCGCAGACCGCGCACTTTGGAGGCGGAGGCGGCATCGAAACGCTCGAGCTGATTGATCGTGTTGAAGATGATCTTGTCGCAATTGTCGACCACTTCGCCGATCTCGTCATCGCCATAGGCGACCGAATAGGCATGCGTTTCCTTGCCGAACTTCTCGCGGCCGAGCTTGACTTCATAAAGCGATGAGGACGTCGTGCCGTCCATATATTCGCTCATCAGGTCGAAGACCGACCAGGTGGCAAAGCATTTCAGCGCCAGCAGCGACTTCGCGCCCGAGTTCTGGCGCAGCCATGCGATCTTCTCCATGTTGGGAAGAAGCTTCGCCTTGTCGATCAGGTAATAGGGTGTTTTCAGCATCAATCCTAAAGTCCGTGCCCCGGAAAAGATGGTGCGCCGAAGGTCGATTTCCGACCCCGGCGCGCGAAGCGGCCCCCTTACCCCGGATGGGGTCAGGAAACAATGCCCTATCGTGAATATGTGTCGGGAAAGTTACAGAAGATGGCTTGCGGTTCATCAAGAATAGAAATCCCCGCTTCAAAACTATTGAGCCATCGCGCCTTGTGGCGCAGGGTCGAATCTGTGATTTAAAAAAAGATATTTCTAAAATAAAATCAGGCGGCATTCCCGATGAAACCGGAAATCTTCAAGCTCGCGGTCATCCTCGCGCTGCTCGGCGCTGTTGGGCCGGTGGCGATCGACATGTACATTCCGGCGCTACCCAAGATCGCCGCCGATCTCCATGCCGATGCGGCCGCCGCGCAATGGACGCTCATGTCTTTCTTCTCGGCTTTCGGCATTTGCCAGCTGATCTATGGCCCGGCCTCGGACAGCGTCGGCCGCAAGCCGCCGCTCTATTTCGGGCTGGGTCTTTTCCTCGTCGCGTCCGCCGCTTGCGCGCTGTCGCCCTCCATGGGCTGGCTGATTGCCGCGCGCTTGGTGCAGGGCGTGGGCGCTGCCGCCGTCATGTCGATCCCGCGCGCCGTTATCCGCGATCTTTATACGGGAAGCGATGCAACGCGGCTGATGTCCACCATCATGCTCGTCACCTCGGTCTCGCCGATGCTCGCCCCGCTCGGCGGCAGCGGCCTGATGGGCGCCTTCGGCTGGCCGGCGGTGTTCTGGTTCGCGGCGGGCACGGCGGGGGTCAGCCTGCTGCTGACCCGCTTTGGCCTTAAGGAAACGCTGCATCCGGAACATCGCACGCCCTTTGAACTGAGCGGCATGGTGGCAGCCTTCAGGGTCCTGATCCGCGACCGCAATTTCATCGGCCAGACGCTGATCGGCGGCGCCGGCATGGCGAGCTTCTTCGCGTTCCTCGCCACCGCGCCCTTCCTCTACACGCAATATTTCGGGCTGACATCCACCCAGTTCAGCCTCGCCTTCGCGCTGAATGCGCTGGGCTTTTTCGGCTCCAGCCAGTTCGCCGCCAATCTCGGCAACCGTTTCGGCGCGATGCCCGTCGTGCGCTTCTGCGTCGCCGGCTTCGCGGCGGCAACGGTATTGCTCTACATCGTCTTTGCCACGGGCGTCGGCACATTCGTCATGCTGGTCGGCCTGCTGATCGTCGCCAATGCCTTCCTCGGCCTCGTCATTCCGACCGCGATGGTCCTGTCGCTGGAGGAGCATGGGCCGATTGCCGGCACGGCCGCCTCGCTCGGCGGCACGATGCAGATGCTGATCGGCGCGGCTGCCATCGTCGGTGTCAGTGCCGTGTTCGACGGCAAGCCGGTGACGATGGCCGCGGTCATCGGCCTTTGCGGGGTTGTGGCACTGGTCGTCTCGCTGCTGATGCTGGGCGGTCGCCGTCCGGCAGTCGCAGCCTGATCACCACTTCGGCCGCTTCAGCGAGAATCCGTGCTTGGCGAAGAACAGCGCGCTCATATAGGCATACCACAGGCCGAACGAGTAACCGGCAATGACGTCGCTCAGGTAATGCGCGCCGACCATGATGCGCGTCAGTGCGAGAAAGCCGCCGACGATGAGAACGGGGACGCGGATACTGGGAAACAGCACCGCCAGCGCCATGGCCATGGCGCCATCCGTCGTCGAATGGCCGGACGGGAAGCTCTCATAGAGATGGCCTGAGAAAGCCTTGAAGTGAAACGCCCCTTCCGCGTCGAAGAGGGGAGGGCGCGCACGTCCGATGATGCGCTTGGCAATATTCCCGAGGATGCCGGAGAGCGCCACGCTCAGGAAGACATAGGCCGATGCGGTCGCCACGTAGCGCAGTCTGACCCGCGCTGCCTCCGCAAGGCCTGCATATCGGATGATCAGCATGGAGGCGATGAAGAGGATGCCTGTGAGGGTCAGGCTCCACCACGACTTGCCGATGTCAGTCGTGTTTTCGGCAAGGACCCGTAGCCAATCAGGCTGATGGCGCGCCGCAATCGTCAGCGCGCTATCGCGAAACACCATGGCCAGAACGACGAGCACGGCGGTGATCGCGGCCCAGGTCTTCCAGCTGATAGGGGGAGTGGAGGCGGAATGTTGCGCGCGGCGTTCCGCGAGCCAGTTCAAAAAGCCGTCGAGGCCCATCATACGCGTCAGTTGCCTTTCGCAAGGAGATCCTGCCCTGTGGATCAGGATCGAGAACACGGGGGGTGCGGCCTTCTAGATGTTGAAAGCGCCGCACCGTTTCAACGGGTGCGACGCTCCGACACGTCTTGTTCGACCTCAGGCAGACAGAGCCTTGAATTCCGTCAAAATTGCGTCGCCCATCTCGACCGTGCCGACGCGGGTCGCGCCTTCGGCCATGATGTCGCCGGTGCGGATGCCCTTGTCGAGAACGTTGGCGATCGCCTTCTCGAGATTGTCGGCTTCGGTGACCATGTTGAACGAATAGCGCAGGCACATGGCGAAGGACGCGATCATGGCGATCGGGTTGGCAATGCCCTTGCCGGCAATGTCCGGCGCCGAACCGTGAACGGGCTCGTAAAGCGCCTTGCGCTTGCCGGTCTTGGCATCCGGTGCGCCGAGCGAGGCGGACGGTAGCATGCCCAGCGAGCCGGTCAGCATGGCGGCCACGTCGGAGAGCATGTCGCCAAACAGGTTATCCGTGACGATGACGTCGAACTGCTTGGGCGCGCGCACCAGCTGCATGCCGCCGGCATCCGCCAGCATATGCTCGAGTTTGACGTCCGAATACTTGTCCTTGTGCGTCTGCGTGACGACCTGGTTCCAGAGCACGCCGGACTTCATGACGTTGCGCTTTTCCATCGAGCAGACGGAATTCTTGCGCGTGCGTGCCATTTCGAAGGCGACGGATGCGATGCGCTCGATTTCGTAGGTGTCATAGACCTGCGTGTCGATGGCGCGCTTCTGGCCGTTGCCGAGATCGGTGATCGTCTTCGGCTCGCCGAAATAGACGCCGCCGGTCAGTTCGCGGATGATGAGGATGTCGAGACCCTCGACCAGTTCCGGCTTCAGCGAGGACGCGGAAGCGAGCGCCGGATAGCAGATCGCGGGGCGCAGGTTTGCGAAGAGTTCCAGATCCTTGCGCAGGCGCAGGAGGCCGGCTTCCGGGCGAACTTCGTACGGTACGGCATCCCACTTCGGGCCACCGACGGCGCCGAAGAGAACGGCGTCTGCTGCCATGGCCTTCGCCATGTCGGCTTCGGAAATCGCCGCGCCATGCGCGTCATAGGCGCAGCCGCCGACGAGGCCTTCGTCGGTGACGAAGTTTGCGCCCTTGGCCTCGTTCATCCAGGTGATGATCTTGCGGACTTCCGCCATGGCTTCCGGGCCGATGCCGTCGCCGGGCAGGAGGAAGAGATTGCGCGCTGTCATGTCGAAAGTCTCCTGAAAATCTTGGGTAGTGGCGGGTTCTTATAGCGGGAAATCCTGCATTTCAAGCGCCACAGCGTCCCAAGCGGTACGGTCCGGTGTTTCCACTGGAACCCGCGGATGCGTTGGCGTTGGAGAAATCGTTTGCATCCTTTCTGGAACAAGTAGCGCTAATTTAGAGTTCTTGCGTTCATCACCAGATAACCGGAGGACGTTTCGATGAAACATCTCATGATTGCCGCAGCCGCCGCTCTTCTTTTCACGGGATTTGGCGTGACCACCGCCAGCGCCGACCCCTATGGCCACCATCGCCACGGCGGCTACCGGCACCACGGTGCGCCGGGTATCTGGATCGGCGAGCGCGGCGTTCGTGTTGTTCCGCCGCGTCATCATCGCCGTGACTGCTGGCTGGAAAAGCGGGTCAAGCGAGATCACCGCGGGTATCGCCATGTCTATACGGTACGCGTCTGCCGCTAAGTCGCCAGGCTTCGGCTGAACACGACGTCAGCCGGAAAACCCTCAGATATGAGAAGGAAGCATATCGGCCTTCCTGTGTGGCCTGCCTCGGTAGCGAAGCAGGCCATTTTTGTCGCCTCTTGACAATTTGATCAAAAGTTTGGATCAATTGGGCCTCAGCACAAGCGATCAGGCGGAATCAACGTGGAAAACCGAGACATCACAACCGATCTCGATCAGGATATTGAGAGCATTCAGGCCGTGGTCTGTGACCTCAACGGCATCCTGCGCGGCAAGCGCGTGCCGGTCAGCCAGATAGACAAGGTCCTGGGCGGCGGAATCCGTATGCCGCTCTCCATCGTTGGCGTGGACGTGTGGGGCGAGGACATTGTCGGTTCCGAACAGGTCTTCATCCACGGCGACAATGACGGCATCTGCGAACCGACGGGCAGGGGCGTCGTGCCGGTGCGCTGGACCCAGCGGCCGAGCGCCATGGTGCCGCTTTGGATGTTCGAGGAAAGCGGCAAGCCGTTCCTCGCCGATCCGCGCCAGGCGCTCGCGGCCATCGTCAAGCAGTATAACGAGATGGGGCTTTATCCCGTCGTCGGTTCCGAGCTTGAATTCTATCTGATTGACTCCGAACCGGATTATCCCGAGCCGCCGATCTCGCCCTATACCGGCAAGCGTCTCGACTCCGACGCCATCCTCTCGATCGACGAACTCGATGACTTCGGCAACTTTTTCTCCGACGTCTATGCCGAATGCGCGCGCCAGAACGTGCCCGCCGACGCTGCAATCGCCGAAAACGGGATCGGCCAGTTCGAGATCACGCTTCTGCATGGCAACGATCCACTGAAGGCGGCTGACGACATCATGTTTGCAAAGCGCATTATCAAGGGTGTCGCCCGCAAGCACGGCTTTGCCGCCACCTTCATGGCCAAGCCCTATGGCACACGCTCCGGCAACGGCATGCACATGCACATGAGCCTCGTCGACAAGGACGGCAAGAACGTCTTTGCCGATTCCGATGGCGAGAACACCGATCTCTTCAAGCATTGCGTCGCCGGAATGCTGAAGGGCATGTCGGAATCGACGCTGCTGTTTGCGCCGCACTTCAACTCCTATCGTCGCCTGCGTCCCGATACGCATGCGCCGACCTCGATCACCTGGGGCTTCGAAAACCGCACGGCCGCCATCCGCATTCCCGGCGGTGGGCCGAAGTCGCGTCGCATCGAGCATCGTGTGCCCGGCGCGGACGCCAACCCCTATCTCGCCATGGCGGCGATCCTCGGTGCAGCCCTTGTCGGCATCAAGAACAAGTGGATGCCGCCGCGCCCGATCGAAGGACGTGCCTATGGCGAACGCCTGAAGAAGATCCCCTCCGAATGGGGTGGCGCTGTGGATGCCTTTGAAGATGGCGAGATCATGGAAGAGGTTTTCTCGCCGCTGCTGCGCAACATGCTGGTGGCCTGCAAACGGCAGGAGATCGCCGGCTTTGCCGAGCAGGTAACCGACTACGAATTCAGCGCCTATCTGGAGATTGTGTGATGGCTAGAAACGTATCCTATGCCGGGGACGGCAGCTATCCGGGCTCCTACTACGCCGCCTCGCGCAACATCCAGCGCCAGCCGGTGAAGCTGGAAGGCGATGTCGAGACGGATGTCTGCATCATCGGCGGCGGCTATACCGGCCTTTCGACCGCGATCCATCTGGCCGAAAAGGGCTACAAGGTCACGATCGTCGAAGGTGCGCAGATCGGCTGGGGCGCATCCGGCCGCAATGGCGGTCAGGTGGTCAACGGCCTCAATGCCGGCCTCGACAAGATCAAGCGCGCCTATGGCGACGATGCCGCCCGCTTCGTCGGTGGCATGGTGCAGGAAGGCGCGCAGACGATTTATCGCCTGATCGAGCAGTACAATATCGATTGCGACCTGAAGCGCGGCAATATCTACACGGCCTACACGAACGCCCATATGCGCGAGTTCGAAGCCAAGAAGGCGCTTTGGGCCAGCTATGGCATGAACGATCACGTCATGCTCGACCGCGCGGCAGTGCGCAAGGAAGTCGGCACGGACGCCTATGTCGGCGGCATGCTCGACACCTCCGGCGGCCATCTGCATCCGCTGAACCTGACGCTCGGCGAAGCCCGCGCGCTGGAAAGCCTCGGCGGCACGATTTACGAACTCTCGCACGTCACCCGCGTCGACAAGTCTGCGGCCAAGCCGGTCGTCTACACCGAAAAGGGCAAGGTCACGGCCCGCGTCGTCGTCGCCTGCGGCAATGCCTATCTCGGCCATGTCATCCCGGAACTGACCGACCGCGTGCTCCCGGCCTCGACCCAGATCATCGCCACCGAGCCGCTTTCTGAGGACCTCGCGAAAAAGCTCATCCCCGGCGACAAATGCGTCGAGGATGCCCGCTATATCCTCGACTATTTCCGGCTTTCCGCCGATCTCCGCATGCTCTTCGGCGGCGGCACGATCTATGGCGGCACCGATCCGTCCGACATTATTGCCAAGATCCGGCCGAACATGACCAAGGTCTTCCCGGAACTGGCCAATGTGAAGATCGACTATGCCTGGAGCGGCAATTTCGCCATCTCGTTTACCCGCGTTCCCCAGATGGGCCGGCTCGCGCCGAACGTCTATTTCGCCCACGGCTATTCCGGCCATGGCGTCACCGGCACGCATCTCTTCGGCAAGATTCTGGCCAACGCGATCGACGGCGACCAGTCCCGCTTCGAACGCTTCGCCGCGATGCCGTGGTACCCGTTCCCGGGCGGACGCATGTTCCGCGCGCAGTATTCCACCATTGGTTCGTGGTGGTATGCCTTCAAGGACAAATACGGGCTTTGATATTCTGCATTTCCCGAACGGAAAGCCGGTTCACGCTTTTCCCGGAAATGCTCTGACTTGAATTGCGGGGCCGCGAGAGTACATTGGTTGGCGAAACCAACTGGCTGGAGCGGCCCTGATGATTGAAGTTGGAGAACTGGAAGCCGGCGCGCATCTCTCTTCCCTTCTAGACAAGGTCGCGAAGGGCGAGGAAGTACTGATCACACGGCGCGACAAGGCCGTGGCGCGGCTTGTGCCGGTCGTGGAGCACGATCGCGCCAGAATTGCCGACGCAATCAAAAATATCCGCGAGCTGCGCAAGGGTGTGACGCTCGACGGTGTGACCTGGAAGGACCTGCGCGATGAAGGACGTCGATGAGGGCCTTCGTTCTCGATTGTTCTGTCACGGCTGCCTGGCTTCTGGACGATGAGGTTGTTGCCAGCGCGGAGCAGGTGCTCGATAGCCTGCTGACTTCAACTGCTCATGTTCCAACGATCTGGCATCTTGAAATAGGCAATGTCCTGCTGAAAACCTTGAAACGCGGGCGTATTTCGTTCGCAGCATTTCAACTCCTACTCAAAGAACTTGAGGCCCTGCCGGTCGTCACGGACAGCGAGACAGAAAAGTTGTCCTTTCGAGAAATCCTGGACCTGGCGCGTCGCTATTCTCTGACGACCTACGACGCCGCGTATCTCGAACTCGCCGTTCGTCTCGATGTGCCGCTGGCAACGCTCGACAAAGCGCTCATCCGCGCAGCGGCGGATGTCGGCGTCAAGACCATCCCTGACGCCGGGGCCGCTTAAAGCCGCCCTACGCGCTCCGTCAGCAGGTCGAAGAACCCTTCCGCATCCACATCCTTCATCACCATCGCATTGTGCGGACGCTTCGTGACCTGCCACCAATCAACCACCGTCATGCCCACGGTGAGCTCCGAGGCGGTCTCGATCTCCACATTGCACATCCGGCCGGAGAAGAGTTCGGGCTTGAGGAGATAGGCGATCACGGTCGGGTCGTGCAGCGGGCCGCCGTCGGAGCCGTATTTCTCGACATCGAAGCGCTCGAAGAAGCCGAGCATGTCGACGATGAATTTTGACACCTTGGTGCCAAGCGCGCCGATCTTCTCGACGCGGCGCTTGAGCGTCAAGACCTGATGCGTGACGTCAAGTGGCATCATGACAATCGGGATGCCGGACTTCATCACGATATCGGCAGCTTCTGGGTCGACATAGATGTTGAATTCCGCCGCCGGCGTGATGTTGCCGCCTTCGAAAAAGCCGCCGCCCATCATCACGAGTTCCTTGACGCGCGGCGCGATGTCCGGCGCGCGGGTGAGGGCCGTCGCGACGTTCGTGAGTGCGCCGAGCGTGCAGAGCGTGACGGTTCCTTGCGGTTCTGTGCGCAGGGTTTCGATGATGAAATCGACGCCGTTCTGCGGCTGGACCGGCATGCTCGGCTCGAAGAGTTCCGGGCCGTCGAGCCCGGTCGCGCCATGAACATATTCCGCCGTCACCAGCGGGCGCGAGATCGGGCGGTCGCAGCCCTCATAGACCTTGATATCCGTCTTGCCGGCCACTTCGCAGACGATGCGGGCATTCTTCGACGTCAGCGCCAGCGGCACATTGCCGGCAACTGTCGTGATGCCGAGAATATCGAGGTCGTCCGGGCTGCCGAGCGCCAGCAGGATGGCGCAGGCGTCGTCCTGTCCCGGATCCGTGTCGATGATGATCTTGCGCGGCGTGGTCATGTCATTTCCTGTGGGTGCGTCTGATTTGTCGCAGACACTAACGCTTTGCATTCAATTCTCAATCGACTTTTTCTGCCATCTTGCGCTGCGGAAACCGGCATACCATATTGGAGCAAGCGTGATGCCGGTTTGCCGGGTCCGCGTTGAAGTCGCTTCACCCAAGGACTTTTGGACGATGACGAGAATGACCACTTTTGCAAGCCCGCTGCTTCTGGGCTTCGACGCCATGGAAAAGACGCTGGAGCGGATTGCCAAGGCGAATGACGGATATCCCCCTTATAATATCGAACGCCTCGCGCCCGATCCGTCCCGCAATTTTGTCGGCGGTCTTCGCATCACGCTGGCCGTCGCCGGCTTTTCCGAAGACGAACTCGATGTCACGACGGAAGAAAACCAGCTGATCATCCGTGGCCGCCAGACCGAGCAGGGCGAGCGCGACTATCTGCATCGCGGCATCGCCGCCCGCCAGTTCCAGCGCATGTTCGTTCTGGCCGAGGGCATGCAGGTGCAGGCGGCGGTGTTGAAGAACGGTCTTCTCTCCGTAGATATCATGAGGCCGGAACCGGAGCGGCTGGTAAGGAAAATTAACATTTCCGTTTCAGAGTAATATCACGGTCGATTGCGGCCGTTCTGCTTCTCTTATCCAAGGAGGCTCTGAAATGCAGATGAAGCAAGTCCCCGCGGCCCTGTCGCTCAGTGACCTTGCACACCTCGGTGACGGCGAAGTTGCCTATATCCGCAAGATTTCGGCGACGGATGTCGTGCGTTGCTTTCCCGAAGCGCCGGATCTGGATCCCGATATCGATCTCTGGGCTCTGTTTGGCGCCGATGGCACGCCGATACTGCTGACAGACAACCGCTCCTCGACCTTCTTCAAGGCTGCAGAAGACCAGTTGAAAACGGTCACGGTTCACTGACGGAACACCCCGCCCGTCGGAAAGCGAACGGCTTTTAGATTTTTCTGAAAGTCAGGTAGGCGGACGACCGCCCTTCGCGCTTGGCCTTGGCCTCGTAACGCGTACCAGGCCAGCCGGCAAATGGCGTCAGCCAGTCTGCGGCGTTTTCCGCCGTCCACTCAAAGCCGCCATGATCGCGGCAATGCTGCAGCGTCCAGTTCACATAGGTGTCGATGTCGGAGGCGAAGCAGAAGAGCCCGCCGGGCTTCAGCACGCGATGGAATCGCGTCAGGTTCACCTGACTGACGAAGCGCCGCTTCCAGTGCTTCTTCTTCGGCCACGGATCGGGATAGAGAAGGTCGATCTGGTCGAAAGCGCCAGCCGGTAGCCAGTCGAGAAGTTCAGCCGCATCGTCGTTATAGACGCGGATATTCCGCGCGCCCGTCTGCTCGACGCTTGAGAGCAGCTTCGCCATCGAATTGATGAAGGGTTCCACGCCGATGAAGCCGGTTTCCGGCTCGGTCGTTGCGCGGTGGATCAGATGCTCGCCGCCGCCAAAGCCGATTTCGAGGCGCAGGCGGCTGACGGGAAGGGGGAAGAGATCACGAAGATCGACCGGTGGGGGCATGGAAAGATCGACCAGCCGCTCGGCCAGCAATGTCTCCATCAGGCGGGCGTGGTTGGCACGCAACGCCTTGCCCTTCCGGCGTCCGAAGAAGGCTTCGGACGCGCGGGTCGGATGGTCTTCGTGATCCGTCATGTCAGCCCTTGATGGCGTCTTTCAGCGCCTTCACGAGATCGGTCTTCTCCCAGGAGAAGGAGCCGTCACGGCCGGCCTTGCGGCCGAAATGGCCATAAGCGGAGGTCTTGGCATAGATCGGCTTGTTCAGGTCGAGGTGACGGCGGATGCCGGTCGGCGACAGGTCCATGGTCTTGCGAATGGCCGCTTCGACCTGGTCTTCCGTGACCTTGCCGGTACCGTGAAGGTCGACATAGATCGACAGCGGCTGGGCAACGCCGATGGCGTAGGAGAGCTGGATCGTGCACTTCTCGGCAAGGCCGGCGGCCACGACGTTCTTGGCGAGGTAGCGGGCAGCATAAGCGGCCGAACGGTCGACCTTCGTCGTGTCCTTGCCGGAGAATGCGCCGCCGCCATGCGGAGCCGCGCCACCATAGGTGTCGACGATGATCTTGCGGCCAGTCAGGCCGGCGTCGCCGTCCGGACCGCCGATGACGAACTTGCCGGTCGGGTTGATGTACCAGGTGCAGTCGTCAGCAATCTTCAATTCGCCCAGCGCTTCGCGGATATAGGGTTCGACGACGGCGCGAACCTTCTTCGAATCCCAGCTGTCATCGAGATGCTGCGTGGAGAGAACGATAGAGACGGCCTCGACCGGCTTGCCATCTTCATAGCGAACCGTAACCTGGCTCTTGGCGTCGGGGCCGAGCTTGCCGGCGTCACCCTCGCCTTTGCGACGGGCGGCGGAGAGAAGCTGCAGGATCTTGTGCGAGTAATAGATCGGGGCCGGCATCAGGTCCGGCGTTTCCTTGCAGGCGTAGCCGAACATGATGCCCTGGTCGCCGGCGCCTTCATTGCCCTGCTGGTCGGCGGCGTTATCGACGCCCTGTGCGATGTCGGCCGACTGCGAATGCAGGAGAACGTCGATCTTCGCCGTCTTCCAGTGGAAGCCGTCCTGCTCGTAGCCGATATCCTTGATGGCGCGGCGCGCGGCGGTCTTGAACTTGGCGGGGTTGATGACGTCGTTGCCGTTCTTGTCCTTCTTCATCAGGCTCGGCGGCAGGCGGACTTCACCGGCAATGACGACCCGGTTGGTCGTCGCCAGCGTTTCGCAGGCGATGCGCACGCCCCAGGGATTGACACCGGTCTTGGCGGCTTCACGGTAGACGAGGTCCACGATCTCGTCGGAAATCCGGTCACAGACCTTGTCCGGATGACCTTCGGACACGGATTCGCTGGTGAAAAGGTAATTGGCGCGCATCTGGGCTTGATCCCCTCTGGAAGAAATACCGAAGCTTCTGTAGCGATTTCAGCATCGGAACACAAGCGTAGAAGGACATAAATATATCTTTATGTGGTTTACGAAACCCTTGTTTGTAGGGGATTTGGGCTTCATTTTGCGGTGACGATGCAGTATGGAGGCGCGCATGACCGACCAAGCGCTCCTATCCCCCGCCACCGAAGCCGAAGCGGTGCCGACCACGAATACCCGCAAGGTGTTCGTGAAGACTTACGGCTGCCAGATGAATGTCTATGACAGCGCCCGCATGACGGATGCGCTGGCTGCTGACGGCTATGCCGAAACGACGGTGCTGGAAGACGCCGATCTCGTCCTTCTCAACACCTGTCATATCCGCGAGAAGGCAGCCGAAAAGGTCTATTCCGAGCTTGGCCGCCTGCGCGACATGAAGAAGGCGAAGAACGCCGAAGGGCGGGAATTCGTCATTGGCGTCACAGGCTGTGTGGCCCAGGCGGAAGGCAAGGAAATCCTGCGCCGCGCGCCGGCCGTGGACCTCGTGGTCGGCCCGCAGACCTATCATCGGCTTCCCCAGGTTTTGACGGATGTCCGCGCTGGCCGAAAGGTCGTCGAGACCGATTATGCGCTGGAAGACAAGTTCGAGCATCTGCCGTCGCCCGAAAAGGCGGTGACGAAATCGCGCGGCCCGACAGCGTTTCTGACCGTGCAGGAAGGCTGCGACAAGTTCTGCACCTTCTGCGTCGTGCCCTATACGCGCGGCGCCGAAGTCTCGCGGCCGCTTGCCCAGATCGTTGACGAGGTGAGGAAACTTGCCGAAGCCGGCGTGCGCGAACTCACGCTGCTCGGCCAGAACGTCAATGCATGGCACGGCACGGATGCGGATGGAAACGCCATCGGCCTCGGCGAACTCATCGCGGCCATAGCCGAAATCGATGGCCTCGATCGCCTTCGCTACACGACGAGCCACCCGCGCGACATGGACGACCGCCTGATTGCGGCCCATGCGACCGAACGCAAGCTGATGCCCTATCTGCATCTGCCCGTGCAGTCCGGCTCCGACCGAATCCTCAAAGCCATGAACCGCAAGCACACGGCGGCGGACTATCTGGCGCTCGTCAAGCGCATCCGCGCCGTTAATCCGGAGCTGGCGCTGTCCGGCGATTTCATCGTTGGCTTCCCCGGGGAGACGGACGAGGATTTCGAGGCGACCATGCGGCTGATCGAAGAGGTCGGTTATGCACAGGCCTTCTCGTTCAAATACTCGCCGCGCCCCGGCACGCCCGGCGCGGACCTGCCCGATCATGTGCCCGAAGAGGTGAAGTCGGAGCGGCTGGACCGCCTGCAAACCCTGCTTTTCCAGCAGCAGCGCGACTTCGCCCGCGCCTGCGTCGGCAAGGTGATCGACCTGCTTCTGGAGAAGGAAGGGCGGATGCCCGGCCAGCTCGTCGGACGGTCGCCCTGGCTGCAGCCGGTGATTATCGACGCACAAACGACGAAAAGCGGTGACAAGTTAAAAATCGGTGACATTATAAAAGTAAGAATCACCGAAGCCGGTCCAAACAGCTTGTTTGCCGAGGTGGCGGAAAGCTGAGGGTCCGGGACCAACATGGAGCCCGACCGCTTGAACACACACGAAATGGTGCCGCAATCTTCGCGTCAATCCCGCTCGTCCGTCACGGATGCCAATCATTTCGTGCTCACGTTCGAAAACAACCGATACGCCAGCGAACTGTTTGGCCAGTTCGATGAGCATCTCAAGCTTATCGAGGAGCGGTTGAAGGTCGATGCCCGCGCCCGCGGCAATTCGGTCGCCATCACCGGCGAAATCCAGGCGACGAACCAGGCCCGCCGGGCGCTCGATTATCTCTATGACCGGCTCCAGAAGGGCGGTTCCGTCGAAACTTCAGATGTAGAAGGCGCCATCCGCATGGCCGTTGCCGCGGATGATCAGTTGACTTTGCCGACGCTGGAGCGCAAGGCCAAGCTGACCATGGCGCAGATTTCCACCCGCAAGAAGACGATTGCCGCCCGCACCCCGACGCAGGACGCCTATATCCGCGCGCTGGAACGCTCCGAACTCGTCTTCGGCACCGGCCCCGCCGGTACCGGCAAGACCTATCTGGCCGTAGCACACGCCGCCCAGCTTCTGGAGCGCGGCGCGGTCGACAAGATTATTCTCTCGCGTCCAGCCGTCGAAGCCGGCGAACGCCTTGGCTTCCTGCCGGGCGACATGAAAGAAAAGGTCGATCCGTATCTGCGGCCTCTCTATGACGCCCTCTATGACATGATGCCCGGCGACAAGGTCGAACGCGCCATCACCGCCGGCGTCATCGAAATCGCCCCGCTCGCCTTCATGCGCGGTCGCACGCTGTCCAACGCGGCCGTCATTCTCGACGAGGCGCAGAACACGACGTCCATGCAGATGAAGATGTTCCTGACGCGTCTGGGCGAAAACGCCCGCATGATTGTGACCGGCGACCCGAGCCAGATCGACCTGCCGCGCGGCGTCAAGTCCGGTCTGGTCGAGGCATTGCGCATCCTGAAAGAGGTCGAGGGCGTGTCGATCATCCGCTTCCGTGATGTCGATGTCGTGCGTCACCCCCTTGTCGGACGCATCGTCAAGGCTTACGACGCCGAATATGAAAAGCCGGAGCCTGCTGCGGACGCGGCGGGGAGTACAAACTGAGCGACAGGTTGGACATACAGATTTCGATCGAGGAAGGGGACTGGCCGGACGAGGCCAGTCTTCTTGCTTTATGCGAGCCGGTGCTGAAAGCTGCAGGCGACCATCTGGCAAAGTTCGAGAAGCAGCCCTTCCCGAAGCACCCGATCGAACTCTCGCTGCTTTTCACGGACGATGCGTCGATCCGCGAAATCAACGCGGAATGG
Source organism: Ensifer adhaerens (assembly GCA_900215285.1). Classification (NCBI taxonomy): domain Bacteria; kingdom Pseudomonadati; phylum Pseudomonadota; class Alphaproteobacteria; order Hyphomicrobiales; family Rhizobiaceae; genus Ensifer; species Ensifer adhaerens. The sequence goes on along the minus strand of OCMG01000004.1, from coordinate 703,979 downwards.
CGCGAGCAGGACAAGCCGACCAACGTCTTGTCCTTCCCGGCCTATCCGCTTGAACCCGGCGGGATGCCGGGGCCGATGCTGGGCGACATCATTTTCGCCTATGAGACGGTCGCCCGCGAGGCGGCTGAACTGGAAAAGCCGTTCGAGGCGCATCTAAGCCATCTGCTAGTGCATGGTTTTCTGCATCTTTTCGGCTATGATCACATGAACGACGAAGAAGCGACGATCATGGAAGGTCTGGAAACGCGCATTCTCTTGGGGCTAGGCCATGCCGACCCCTATGCGGGAACCGAACCAACCTGATCGCTGGAGACAATGAGCGATATAACTGACACGACACGAGCGGCGAGCGATGAAAATGGCTCGTCAGTTTCCGAGGAGGGCGGCAGTCCCTCCGGCGCGCACAAGAACGGCAATGCCTTGCGGAGTTGGGCTGCGCGCCTTTTCAAACCGGCCAACGGATCGAGCCTGCGCGAGAATCTGGCCGATGCGCTTCTGGCCGATCCGGGCAGCAATGCAGCCTTTTCCCCCAGCGAACGGGCGATGCTGCACAATATTCTGCGCTTCCGCGAAGTTCGCGTCGAGGATGTCATGGTGCCGCGCGTTGATATCGAAGCGGTGGACCAGAGCATTTCGGTGGGCGACCTCATGGTCCTCTTCGAAGAATCCGGCCGTTCGCGCATGCCCGTCTATTGTGACACGCTCGATGACCCGCGCGGAATGGTCCACATCCGGGATCTTCTATCCTGGATCATGAAGCAGGCGCGCAACAAGCGCCGCACCTCGACCCGCGCCGCCTCTGCCGCAAAGGCTGCCGCCGAGGCTGAAGAAAAGCCCACAGCCCGCGCGCCGAAGCCCGCCTTCGATCTCGGCCGCATCGACATCAGCAAGCCGCTCTCCGAAACCGGCATCGTGCGACAGCTGCTGTTTGTGCCGCCGTCCATGCTCGCCTCGGACCTGATGGCCCGCATGCAGGCTTCGCGCATCCAGATGGCCTTGGTGATCGACGAATATGGCGGCACCGACGGTCTGGTCTCGCTGGAAGACATCGTCGAAATGGTTGTCGGCGATATCGAGGACGAGCATGACGACGACGAAGTCATGATCCGCAAGACCTCTGACGATGTTTTCATCGCCGACGCCCGCGCCGAACTCGAAGAGATTGCCGAACTGGTCGGACCGGATTTCGACATTCGCGAACAACTGGAAGATGTCGATACGCTGGGCGGTCTGATCTTTTCCTCGCTCGGTCGCATCCCGGTCCGCGGCGAGGTGGTGCAGGCGCTTCCCGGCTTCGAATTCCATGTTCTGGAAGCCGATCCGCGTCGCATCAAGAAGGTCCGCATCACGCGCAAGCGCGTCGCACCGCGCCGCCGCGTCCAGGCTAAGGGCGAGCAGGAACTGGAGCCCATGGCGGTCCAGTCGGCAGGTCCGGGCAAGCCTCCCGCCCTAGATTGAGCGCAATTTCGTGGCGGTTTCGGCCCTTTCGACGGGGCCGGAACGGCTCGGTCTTGCATCAATTCGGACGTGAAGCATGGAAAGACTGGCGAATAGCGTCATCTTGAGCTGGGGCTGGAAGCGGGCGCTGACGGCGTTGATCGCAGGCGCGATGGGGGCGCTCGCATTGCCGCCGCTCAACATCTTCGCTGCGATGTTCGTCGCCTTCACATTGCTCGTCTGGCTGATCGATGGCGCCGCCGGCGCACCGGAATCCGGTTTTCTGGGGCGGATCCTGCCCGCCTTCGGCATCGGCTGGCTATTCGGCTTCGGCTATTTCGTCGCCGGCCTCTGGTGGCTGGCAAGCCCGCTTCTCGCTGATCCCGCCTTCAAATGGGCCGTCCCGCTTGCCGTTGCCGGCCTGCCGGCCTTTCTCGCCATTTTCTACGGTCTGGCCACCGCGCTTGCCCGCCTTCTCTGGCCCGATGGCCTGGGCCGGATTGCCATGCTGGCGGTTTCTTTCGCCATTCTCGAATGGTTGCGCAGTTTCGTGCTGACCGGCTTTCCCTGGAACGCCATCGGCTACACGGCCATGCCGATCCCGATCATGATGCAGCCGGTGCGGCTCATCGGCGTCGAGGGCATGACGCTGCTCGCCGTCTTCGTCTTTGCAATGCCCGCCCTTCTCGGCACCGGTAAGGGCGCGCGGATCGGCATTGCGTTGGCCGCCCTGCTTCTGGCCTCGGATTTCGGCTATGGCTACTGGGCCATGAAACGTTTCGCCGCGCGTCCGGGCAAGAGCGAGATCAGTGTGCGCCTGGTCCAGCCGGTGACAGGGCTCGATGAGGGCGACACTGACGAGAGCCGCAACGCCATTTTCGAGAAGCTTCTGGATCTCAGCAAGCTACCGGCCGAAGGTGGCAAGAAGCCTGACCTCATCGTGTGGCCGGAGACTGCGATCCCCTTCATTCTGACCGAAAAGCAGGAGGCCTTTACCCGTCTGGCTGACCTGCTCCACGACAAGCAGACATTGATCGCGGGGACCGTGCGTGCCGAGGACGGTGGGGCAGGATCGCCGCGCCGCTATTACAACTCTGCCTATGTCTTCGACAGCGAGGGCCAGATCGTTTCCGCCGCCGACAAGGTGCATCTCGTTCCCTTCGGCGAATACATGCCGTTTGCCGATCTCCTGCGCTCCTGGGGCGTGGATACGATTGCGGCACTGCCGGGTGGCTACTCGGCTGCCGTCAGCCCGAATTTGCTGACTCTTCCGGGCGGTCGCCAGCTCTACCCGCTCATCTGCTACGAGGCGATCTTCCCGGACGAAATCGGCCCCGCCGTCGCCCGCGCCTCGGCTCTGATCAATTTGACCAATGATATCTGGTTCGGCCGCACGCCGGGTCCATATCAGCATTTTCATCAGGCTCAGGTCACCGCCGTGGAGCTCGGATTGCCGATGATCCGCAGTGCAAACAGTGGAATTTCCGCAATTATTGCGGCTGATGGACAAATAATTTCAGGGGCAACAATTTATACCTCTGGTGTAGTAGATTCAACTTTTGCGTTAAAATCTGTGTCATCCTTGAACAGTTCTGCGAGAAGTACGAACTTTTGGTTGTTGACCGTGCTAATTTTCCTGATTGCAGCTTTTTCTCGCGTTAGTTTTATTTTTCGTAAGAATTGACCAGAAACCCCTGAAAATGCATAGTGCCCCGCGATGGTGACAGGCTCGCGGTACGTTAAGGTGGGGACGTAACCAGCGGGCGAACTCTTGCCTCAAAGTTATGGATAATGAGCGACGGCTATTTTGCCGAAGCTAAGTCAAGTCAGGGCACTTTAAATGGTCGTTAACAAGAAAAAACCCAACCCGATCGACATCCACGTCGGCAGCCGTATTCGTCTGCGTCGGACGATGCTGGGCATGAGCCAGGAAAAGCTCGGCGAAAGCCTCGGGATCACCTTCCAGCAGATCCAGAAATACGAGAAGGGCACGAACCGCGTCGGTGCGAGCCGTCTCCAAAACATCTCGAACATCCTGAATGTTCCGGTCTCTTTCTTCTTCGAAGATGCCCCGGGCGACAATGCCTCCGGTCAGTCCGGTATGGCGGAAGCTTCGAGCTCCAACTACGTCGTGGACTTTCTGTCGTCCTCCGAAGGCCTGCAGCTCAACCGCGCCTTCGTCAAGATCAATGACGCCAAGGTCCGCCGCAAGGTGGTGGAACTGGTCAAGGCGCTTGCCGCAGAGGCAGACGTCGACTGACGCGATGGTTGTATTCACGACCTGCAAGCGGCCCTGGACGGCAACGTCCGGGGCCTTTCTTTTGGCATGCTAAAATGAGGGCGGGTCGACGCAAACGCCTTTCTTTAAATCGATTGGTGTCTTAAGACTCTGGCCCCGAACGGTGAAACTTCCGCGCCAGAAGAACTGGCCGCGACCGAGGAGAAGAAGAGATGCAGCCCATCGTCAAAGCCCTTCGTGATGCCGTCGCCGAAACTGCGGCGACCGATATACGCGCCGCCTTCGCCGCCGACCCCGAGCGCTTCTCCCGCTACAGCATCGGCCTTGACGATCTGCTGCTCGATTTCTCGAAGTCCGCCGTCAATCCGAAGATCATGACGCTTCTGGCCGAAGCTGCGGCAAAGGCGGGTGTCGCCGCCAAGCGCGAGGCGATGTTCAAGGGCGAAAAGATCAATCTCACGGAAAAGCGCGCCGTGCTCCACACCGCCCTGCGCAACCGCGCCAACACGCCTGTCTTCGTTGATGGCGCCGATGTGATGCCGGACGTCAACGCGGTGCTCGCCGCCATGGGCACGTTTTCCGACGGGATCCGTTCGGGAAAAATCGCCGGCGCGACCGGCAAGACATTCACCGACATCGTCAATATCGGCATCGGCGGCTCCGATCTCGGCCCGGCCATGACGACGCTGGCTCTCGCACCGTATCATGACGGTCCGCGCGCCCATTACGTGTCGAATGTCGATCCCGCGCATATTGCAGATACGCTGAAGTTGCTCGATCCGGAAACGACGCTTTTCATCATCGCGTCGAAGACGTTCACGACGATCGAGACGATGACCAACGCCAAGTCCGCGCGGGCCTTCATCGCCGACAAGCTGGGCGAGGCGGCTGTGGGCCACCACTTCGCCGCCGTCTCCACCGCGCTCGACAAGGTAGCCGCGTTTGGCATCGCCAGCGACCGTGTTTTCGGCTTCTGGGATTGGGTTGGAGGGCGTTATTCCATCTGGTCGGCCATCGGTCTGCCGCTAATGATCTCCATAGGTCCGGAAAGCTTCGCTGCCTTCCTGGATGGTGCCTATGCGATGGACAAGCATTTCCGCTCAGCACCGTTCGAGAAGAACCTGCCGATGGTTCTCGGGATGGTCGGCTGGTATCAGCGCAACGTGCTTGGCTACACATCCCGCGCCGTCATTCCTTATGACCAGCGCCTGTCGCGCTTTGCAGCCTATCTGCAGCAACTCGACATGGAGTCGAACGGCAAGGGCGTCGTCATCGATGGATCGCCGGTCGAGGGACATTCAGGTCCGGTCGTCTGGGGCGAGCCCGGCACGAACGGCCAGCATGCCTTTTTCCAGCTTCTGCATCAGGGCACGGATATCATTCCGGTCGAGTTCATGATTGCCGCCAATGGGTTCGAACCGAAGCTGCGCTATCAGCACGAACTCCTGATGTCGAATTGCCTCGCGCAGTCGCAGGCTCTCCTCAAGGGCCGTACCAAGGCTGAGGCAAAGGCGCAGTTGCTGGCCCAGAAATGGGCGGAGGACGAAGCCGAAAAGATCGCTCCCCACCGCGTCTTCACTGGCAACCGCCCGTCCGTCACGATGGTCTACGACAAGCTGACACCCTTCGCGCTCGGTCGTCTGATCGCGCTCTACGAGCACCGCGTCTTCGTCGAGGGCGTCATGTTCGGCATCAACTCCTTCGACCAGTGGGGCGTGGAATTGGGCAAGGAACTGGCAACCGGCCTGCTTCCGGTCGTTCAGGGCGCCAAGGGAACAGACGGACTGGATTCCTCGACCGTAGGACTGGTGGAAGCGCTCAGGAGCAGGGTCGAGTAGGGCCAGGAAGAAAAAAGAGCCGGGCAGGCTTTCAAGCCTTCTGGCAATAGTGCGCCGAGCCCGTCGGGTCCGTCTGAAAGTCGCCCGGCTGTGGCGGCGCAATGGGCTTGAATAGCGTACGATCTGGTTTCAGGTCGAGAAGCGGTGTGCCGTCGAGGCAATCCGCCGCGCACGAAGAGCCGGTTTCCCTCGATCCTTTCGAGAACGACGATCGATGTTCCGATCGGATTGGGGCGGACCGGCGTGCGGAGCGAAAACGTCCCGTGCACCTTGCCGTTCGAGGCCGGGCTTTGCAGGACCAGATCGCGGCGCGAGCGGTCAAGCCAGTAAAGAATTTCCAGCCGCTCGAATTTCGCCACGCCTTCCAGCGCGCGATCCCAGGGCTCGAAGATCTCGATGACGCAGACGGGTCCGTCGTGGCGACCCTGGCGCGGTGTTTCCATGCGCGAGGTCCAAGGCGTCGAGATGCGGCCGATGAATTCCAGGCCAGCGTCCTGTGCGGACGGCGAAGCGACAGCGACTTCATTCTCGCGGATTTCGTTCTCGCGGACCATCATCCTCTCCGACGTTATATCGATCGGAATATAGCGCAGATCCGAGGCCATACAAATGAAAAAGGCCGGCATCGCTGCCGGCCCGTCTGGAATGGATAGCCTACCCGACTATTCGTTGATCAGGCGCTTGAGAAGCTCAATTTCGTGGTTGAGCTTCGTGTCGCCGGCGATCAGTTCCTCGATCTTGCGCACGGCATGCAAAACCGTGGTGTGATCGCGCCCGCCGAAGCGGCGGCCGATTTCCGGGAAGGAGCGCGGGGTCAGCGTCTTCGACAGATACATGGCGATCTGGCGCGGCTTGACGATCACGCGGGTGCGGCGATTGGAGACGAGCTCCTGGCGCGAGACGTTGTAGTGACGGGCAACGACGCGCTGGATGTCCTCGATGCGGACGCGACGGGGCTCGCCGGCGCCGACCAGATGGGCCAGCAGTTCGTCGACGCGTTCCATCGTCAGGTCCGGCTCGAAGGAGCGGCGGAACAGAAGCTGGTTGAAGGCGCCTTCCAGTTCGCGGCCGCTGGCGGTCACGCGACGGGCGACGTGGTCAAGCACGCCTTCGGCGATATCGAGCGACGGATCGTCCATGCGGGCGACTTCGAGACGACGCTTGAGGATCTCGAGGCGCATCTCGTAGTCTGGCGCTTCCATTTCGATGGCAACACCACCCTGGAGGCGCGACCGGACGCGCGGATCGAGCGATTCCAGCTCCCAAGGCGCACGGTCGGCAGCAACGACGACCTGACGGGCGCTGTCGAGCAGGGTGTTGAGCAGATGGCAGAACTCGTTCTGGATCGACTTGCCCTGCAGGAACTGCATGTCGTCGATGATCAGAAGGTCGATATTGCGCAGCGATTCCTTCAGCGAGAGGGCGTCGTTGTCGCGGATGGCGGCGGCAAAGCGCCACATGAAATATTCGGCCGTCAAATAGACGACGCGCGGAGTGCGCGGGCTGTTGATGGCGGCGGCGGCAATGGCCTGCAGAAGATGCGTCTTGCCGAGGCCCACGCTCGAATGAACGAAGAGCGGATTGAAGCGCACGGCGCCAGCGCCGGCTTCGGCGATCGTCTTGGCGGCGGCGAGCGCCACGCGGTTGGAACTCCCCTCGACGAAGGAGGCAAAGGTATAGCGCGCATCGAGCGGCGAACCGAAGAGCGGCGTGGCCGCGCTGGCCTGCCAGGAACTGGGCGCGACGGAAGAGGCGATCTGGGCAATAGGCTGTGCGGAAGGACGGCGGGTCGCCTGCGGCTGTGTCGACTGGATGGGTGCGGCTTCCGCCACATCGTCATCGGCTGCGACTTTGGAGGCGCGGGCCGCCGTGCGGACCAGGATTTCAACCTTCATGATTTCCGCGTCTTCCTCCTGGAAGAGCGATGTAATGAGGTCGAGATAGCGATTGTTGATCCAGGACTTCAGGAAGGTCGTAGGAACCGTCAGTCTGACGACGCTCTTCGATACGGAATGCAGCTTCAGTCTGCCAAACCAGCTTGCATAGACGTCAGCACCAACCTTGGCTTTGAGCCGGGCGCTGAAACGCTCGAACAAAGCGTTATTTCCCATTGTCTGAATGTTCCCCGCCGCTTGAATTTCGGACGAACCGATCACTGGCGCCGCGCCGCTTTCGCGCGCGGGCACCGATGCTTGTGCCATCGTCATGAGCCGCCTCTCTAACTTCTCTTATCCACACCGACCAGAGCCTCGTATCTCTCTTGGCCGGGCTGTCATTCCAAAAATCGATCCAATCCGCCCCGAATGGACCAACTACGCATTACACTCGATACGCACCTTCCGTTTCCGGTTCAGCCCAGCTTCGCGCAAGCTTCGCTGCCTATTCCGGCAGCAAGAAGGCCTGTGCGTCGCCAAGGCCGGGTCAGGCAACCCGCCTCGTCTTTTTTCACGCAGCCGGCGCTCCTCTCATGCGCCAGTTTTTGCTGGACACACGAAGAGAACAGGCCCGAAACCATGGGCCAGGTTTCATGCGTGACCAGTCGTGAAAACGCGGAGCCGAACAGGTCCGCTACAGAGCACTCAACCGTTTCGTAAACAGGTATTCCCCATACGTTGCGATCATTTTGTCCGGCGTTGTCCGCCCTCTGTTGGACGCATTTACGCAGGATCGTTTCGAAAGATCAATCGCGTTTTTTACGCAATTTTAACTCGCGACCATTGACTCAAGGAGCGAGTTTCTGTCCCCGCCAAGAGGGCGAAAAAGAATCGCTTTTGAATCAAGGAGATTCGTTTCGGAGGGGTGTGACGGGCCTCGAAATGCAGAAAAAATTATTTTCTTCTTGACTCAAAAATACGCCGACCTCCCGTTAAGTGAGGTCGAGAATGGTCGCGTCACCTTCTACAAGTTATTGAAAATAAAAAGCTTTTTATGTCAGCATCTTGTCATGAAGGAAGATGATCAATTACAAGTCCATGGCGCAATGATGACGCCGCGGTCAGAAACGAAAAAAAGCCCGGTCCAGCGACCAGGCTCTTGAAATCGTCAGAAACGATCAGATGATCAGGCCGAAAGAGCCTTCACGCGGCTCGCCAGACGCGAGACCTTGCGCGATGCCGTGTTGGCATGAACAACGCCGCGGCCGGCAGCGCGCATCAGCTCGGGCTGGGCAGCGCGGAGCGCTTCCTGGGCGAGCTTTGCGTCGCCAGATGCGATTGCTTCTTCAACCTTGCGGAGGAAGGAACGGACGCGCGAACGACGAGCCTTGTTGACGTCGGTACGGCGAGCAATCTTGCGGGTCGCCTTCTTCGCCGAAGCTGTATTGGCCATATGTGCCTCTCTTACGAACTCGATATGCTGCCACCCTGCCGCGCTCGGTCGCCAGACCATTCGTCAGAACTCAAGTGGAAGCGTTTGACGGAAAGCACCGGAACGGCGGCTTTCCAAACGGTTGGCGGGCATATAACGGGAAACCGGCCTTCCGTCAACGCGCAAAATATGTCCGGCGCGCTATTTCTGGCAGGCCGCGCAGAAGAAGGTGGAGCGTCCGGACTGGACGATGCGCCCGACCGGGCGGCCGCAGCCCGGGTTGGGGCAGGGCTCGCCCTCGCGATCATAGACCCGGAACGTGTGCTGGAAATAGCCAAGCGACCCGTCCGTCTGAATATGGTCGCGCAGGGATGACCCACCGGCGACGATCGCCTCGGCGATGACATCGCGGACGCATTCGGCAAGCACGCCAAGCTGCGGCCTTGCCCGCCCCTTCTTGTCGACCAGGCTTCCGGCAGCTCTCCTGGGCGAAAGTCCGGCGCGATGGAGCGCCTCGCAGACATAGATATTCCCCAGCCCTGCGATCACCGTCTGGTCCAGAAGGGTGGCCTTCAGCGGCGCCTTCTTCTTCGCAATAGCGACGGCCAAAACCTCGGCGCTCAGGCTGTTGCCGGTGGGCTCGGGGCCAAGGCTTGCCAGAAACGGATGATCTGCGAGCCGCGCGGTGTCCTCCAGCAGGAGAAAGCCGAAACGGCGCGGGTCGTTATAGATGACGCGGACAGGCTCATTCCCGCGGTCGAGATGAAAGACGACATGGTCGTGCTTCTCGTCCTTGGAGCGGGCGTAATGAAAATCTCCGGGCGTCGCGGGCTCGCCGCCCGCCTCAATGCGGAACGATCCGGACATGCCGAGATGGGCAATGGCCGTAAGTCCGCCCTCGAAATGGATCAGCAGATATTTCGCCCTGCGGCTCAGGCTTTCGATCTGCCGTCCGGCGAGCGCATCTTCCATGCCGGGCGTGAAGGGAAAGCGCAGGTCGGGGCGGCGCAGCTCCAACTGCCTCAGCCTTGCCCCTTCCATCGTCGGCGCAAGGCCGCGCCGGACGGTTTCCACTTCGGGCAGTTCGGGCACGGTAACCTCTTTCGTTCAATTCTGTTTCTTGGCGCGGCAATCTGGTCTATAGACGCCGCATCACGTTGCGGGGCAAAACCCGCATGTCCATATATAGGTATGCCTGCGAATAGCGCCCAGGAGGCCGTTGCGCCAGAGCTTTCGCCTTGAACCAAAAACCGGAGCCCGAACCCATGAACGAGAGCCGCACCTCTGCAAACGGTGGCATGGAAACGTCCTATGGTTTTCGTGAGGTCGCAGACGGCGAAAAGCAGGGCCTCGTCAACGACGTCTTTCACAAGGTCGCCAAGCGTTACGACATCATGAATGATGTCATGTCGGCCGGTCTGCATCGTGCCTGGAAAGAGGCGATGGTGGCAGCCCTCAATCCGCGTCGCGACCCGTCCTATCGCGCGCTGGACGTGGCCGGCGGCACGGGCGACATCGCGTTTCGCATCGTGGAAGCCTCGGGCAAGCAGGCGCATGTGACCGTTCTCGACATCAACGGCTCGATGCTTGGCGTCGGTGCCGAGCGCGCCGAGAAGAAGGGGCTGAGCGCCAACCTCGATTTTGTCGAGGCCAATGCCGAGAGCCTGCCCTTCGAGGCCAATTCGTTCGACGCCTATACGATCGCCTTCGGCATTCGCAACGTGCCGCATATCGATGTGGCGCTAAAGGAGGCCTATCGCGTGCTGAAGCGCGGCGGGCGGCTGCTCGTGCTGGAGTTTTCCGAAGTCGAGATGCCGTTGCTCGATACGTTTTACGATCAGTGGTCGTTCAAGGCGATCCCGCAATTCGGCAAGATGATCACGGGCGATGCCGAGCCCTATCGCTATCTGGTGGAATCGATCCGCAAGTTCCCCAACCAGCGCGACTTCGCGACGATGATTGGTGAGGCAGGCTTCTCGCGCGTCAACTTCACCAATTACACGGGCGGCATCGCCGCCCTCCATTCCGGCTGGAAGCTCTGATCCCATGACCGGACTGACATCTTATGCCCGGCTTGCCCGCGTTGGCTGGGTTCTGGTTCGCGAAGGCGTGGTCGGCGCATTTCCGTCTGAAGGCCTGCCTGCGCCCGTCCGCACGGCGAAGGCCTTTCTGGAGCTTTTTGCCCGCAATCGCGCCCGCGGCAGCGCCCGCTCCGACAATCTCGCCCGCGCGGTGGAGCGGCTGGGACCATCCTATGTGAAGATGGGGCAGTTCCTTGCCACCAGGCCCGACGTCATAGGGCAGGAATTCGCGGCCGACCTCGCGCTCCTGCAGGATCGCATGGCAACGTTTCCGATGGAGCAGTCGATCGCGCAGATCGAAGGTTCGCTCGGGCGCAAGGCGGACGATCTCTTTGCCCATCTCTATAATCCGGTTGCGGCTGCCTCCGTGGCTCAGGTTCATCCTGCCGAAATCGTCGTTGATGGCGTTGAGCGCAAATTGGCGGTCAAGGTGATCCGTCCAGGCGTGCGCCAGCGTTTTGCCGCCGATCTGGAGGCCATGTATCTCGTTGCGGAGATGCAGGAGCGGTTTCTGCCAAAATCGAAGCGCCTGCGCCCGATCGAGGTCACACGCACGCTCGAACAGACCACGCGTATCGAAATGGATTTACGGCTTGAAGCGGCCGCGCTGTCGGAAATCGCCGAGAACACCAAGGATGACCCCGGGTTTCGCGTGCCGGCGGTGGACTGGGAGCGCACAGGCCGCGATGTCGTCACCATGGAATGGATCGACGGCATCAAGATGTCGGATGTCGAGGGGCTGCGCGCCGCCGGACATGATCTGGAAAAGCTCGCGGAGACGCTGATCCAGTCCTTCCTGCGCCACACGCTGCGCGATGGCTTCTTCCACGCCGACATGCACCAGGGCAATCTCTTCGTCGAGGCTGACGGCACCATCGTGGCGGTCGATTTCGGCATCACGGGCCGGCTGGGGCGGAAAGAGCGGCGCTTCCTCGCCGAGATCCTCTACGGTTTCATCACGCGCGACTACATGCGCGTGGCAGACGTGCATTTCGAGGCCGGCTATGTGCCGGCCCATCACGATCACGCGAGCTTTGCCCAGGCGATCCGCGCCATCGGAGAGCCGATCCATGGGCAGTCTGCCGAAACCATCTCGATGGCGAAACTGCTCACGCTGCTCTTTGAGGTCACTGAGCTTTTCGACATGGAGACGCGGCCCGAACTGTTGATGCTGCAAAAGACCATGGTCGTGGTCGAAGGCGTGTCGCGCACGCTCAATCCGCGCTTCAACATGTGGAAGGCCTCCGAACCGGTTGTCGGCGGCTGGATCCGCGACAATCTCGGGCCGAAGCGCATTGTGGGCGACGTGAAGGACGCGGTCGGCGCGGCCATCCGCCTTGCCGAGGCGTTGCCGGAAATTGCCGCAAAGACCGAGAAATTCCACGCCGAATTGATGCACATGACCGAGAACGGCCTGCGCTTCGACAAGAGCACTGCGGAAGAGATCGGCAAGTCCGAGGCAAAGCATTCACGGTGGGGCCGCGTCGCGCTGTGGGTGATCGCAGCAGCGAGTGTTTATATTGCGTGGAAGGTATCGTAGGCGCCTCCTCTCCCCTTGTGGGAGAGGATAGCTCGCCCCAAGAGCCGCAGGCGATTGGCGTGGCGAGCTTGGTGAGGGGGAATACGACAGCGCGAGAAACTCGCCCCCTCACCTGCAATTTCTAACACTTAGCTGAAGCTAAGATGTTGAAATCGCTTCCTCTCCCGCAAGGGGAGAGGAGAGAACCTCAATCATCCTCGCCATGATTGGCGATCATCATGGCCTGCAATGCAAGCCGTTCCGTCTTCCTCATGCGCTCCGATTCCGACTTCAGCTGGCCGCAGGCGGCGAGGATGTCGCGGCCGCGGGGGGTGCGGATGGGGGAGGCATAGCCGGCGGCGTTGACGAAATCGGCGAAGGCCTCGATCGTTTCCCAGTCGGAACAGTCGTATTTCGTGCCCGGCCAGGGATTGAACGGGATGAGGTTGATCTTGGCGGGAACGCCCTTCAGGAGCTTCACCAGATCGCGAGCGTCTTCCAGACTGTCGTTGACGCCCTTGAGCATCACATACTCGAAGGTGATGCGCCGGGCATTCGACAGGCCCGGATAGGCGCGGCAGGCCGCCATGAGTTCCTTCAGCGGATATTTCTTGTTGATCGGCACGAGTTCGTCGCGCAGCGCATCGTTGGTGGCATGCAGCGAGATCGCCAGCATGACGCCGATTTCTTCCCCCGTGCGGTAGATTTCCGGCACGACGCCGGAGGTGGACAGCGTGACGCGGCGGCGCGAGAGCGAGAGCCCGTCACCATCGGTGGCGATCAGCAGCGCCTTCTTGACCTCTTCGAAGTTGTAGAGCGGCTCGCCCATGCCCATCATGACGATATTGGTGATCTTGCGCTCGGAGGAGGGCAGGATGCCGCCCTGCGGCGTTTCGCGGTCGGGAAAGTCGCCCAGCCGGTCGCGGGCGAGGAGGAGCTGCGAGAGGATTTCCTCGGCCGTCAGGTTGCGCACCAGGCGCTGTGTGCCCGTGTGGCAGAAGGAGCAGGTGAGCGTGCAGCCGACCTGCGACGAGATGCAGAGCGTGCCGCGGCCCTCTTCCGGAATATAGACCGTCTCCACCTCGACAGGACGGCCCGCGCCGCGCGCCGGGAAGCGCAGCAGCCACTTGCGGGTGCCGTCGTTGGAAATCTGCTCTTCGGCGATTTCCGGGCGCTGGATGGTGAAATGCTCTTTGAGAAGCGCGCGCAGGTCCTTGGCGACATTGGTCATGTCGTCGAAATCGGAAATGCCGCGAATGTAGAGCCAGTGCCAGATCTGACTGACGCGCATCTTGACCTGACGCTCGGCCACGCCCTTTTCGATGAGGGCGGCGGCGAGCTCTTCGCGCGACAGGCCGATCAGCGAGGGCTTTTCGGACAATTCAAAAACGGGCTTCGCCGGGGCTGCCGGCGCGGCAAGATCGAGACTGACCATAAGAGACTTTTCCTTCGCGCGGCACGAAACCGGGGGCCTGCGCATCATTTGGGCCGCTCTCTATCATCATTTTGCCTCTACGTCAGCCCCTCACGTCCAAAACGGTTTTGAGGTGCAAAACGACAAAGCCGGCGCGAGGCCGGCTTTGAATTCATGCTCCGGTGACGAGGCTTACTTGCAGGTTTCGATCTGCTTCAGCGCGGCCGTGATGCCGGAGAGTGAGTAGGTGTACGAGGTTGCGGTACCGCGTGCAGAGACCGCGTCGACCTTGAGGGTGTGGCCGGACTTGAGCGCTGCGACCAATGCCGGCTCCTCAGCGGCGTTTTCGAGCCACGCCGAGCGATCCTTGATAAACATCGAATACGACTTGTTGTCGACCGAAACCTTGACCTTGGAGCCAGCCTTCAGCGCGTATCCGACCATGACCTGCGGTTCGTAGGAGATGTTCTGGCCGGGACGCTGCGTCACCAGGAAGAAATTGTCGCCGTGGTCAAGCTTGGCGGGCGACTTTTCGGCCGGAACCGAAAGGACGTAGCAGACCTTGTTGCCGCCGGATGTGTAGGAATAAGCGCCCCAGGCATTGAACTGCTGGATGCGGGTCGGGCCGGAAGACGCGGCGGCTTCCTTCTTTTCGGTGGTCTTGGCCTTGGCGTGCTTTTCAGTCTCCTTGGACTTCGCCTCTACCGACGTCGCAGAGAACGCGACTGCCGATACCGATGCCAGGATGATGGAAAGAGCGAGTGCTTTTTTGCCTGCGAACATAACTTCCTACCGATTGTTTCCGTCCATGCGAAAAAGCCGAACAATGCCGGCCGTTAATGACGATTTGAATTAATTTAGCTTAATTCGGGTTACCAAACCGTCAACAAAGGACTGCTTCGCGGCAAAATCGGTCGAGAGCGGCATATTCCACACGTCAGGTCGTGCCGGAATGGCGCGAAGCGCTTCCCTTGCGCTGATGAAAGGCCTTCGAAATCGGGCGACATTGGGGCGGCCTGTCGCCCTCGGTCGGATTTGCTAGAAATTGGCCTTCGGCAATTCTGCCGCCCTGCGTTTTCTCTGCTGCTAAGGGTGAGTGCGATCGCCTGACGCCTTCGGGCGGCAGGACCACGCAGAGCAGGCATTTAAGCGCTGTAGTTCCGCCGTGCAGCGGAGATTGGCGCATGAGAGCCAGTGCGACCAAGGCGCAAGACGAGCCTCACCGTGTCAAATCGTCTCGGCCTTGAGATAGGCAATCGCGCGGCAGATCATGAAACCGGCGGAGGTGGCGTTCACGAAGCCGTAAAGGAAGCGCAGATTATCGCTGTCGGCGAGTGCCGGTTCGATAGCGGTCAGGACCGCAACGCCGTAGTTGACCCAGAAGATTGCGAGGATCAGGCCGAGGGAGAACCATTCCCCCTCGATCAGGACGGTCCCGACCTCGGTGCGACGGGCGCGGCGGCCGGGCTTGACGAGCATGAACAGTCCGAAGGCGAGGACGAGCCCCGCAAGTGTGCCGAGAAGGGCAGGTTGTGCGAAGTGACCCAGCGCGAGGCGCGAGATGGCGACGAGGCCGAAAATGGCCGCCGGCACGATGATGCGGGTTGCCGAAAGCTCGCGGGTTTTCGTGCGTTGGAGACCGAGATAGATTAGGCCGGCCAGAACGAGCCAGACCCAGATAGGGGTGTGAGAAACGATGCCGATGGCATAGTGAAATGCGTATTCCATAACGATGGTCCGTTTGATGGGGTGGATCGAACCGCAGTTGCTCTGCGCTTGCCGCAGTCATCGTCCAACCGCGGCTTTCCCTCAAACGAACATGAATGAAACGACGACAGAGTTTCGCGAGTGGCGGAAACCGACGTTTCGCGAAGCGCGAATTGCAAGGTCAGCGGTTTTGGCTGTCTTCCAGCGCGTCGCGCGCCTTGTCATAGTGCTCGGGTTTCAGATGCGCCCGGACGGACGTGATCGCCATGGTCAGCACCGCAAGGTCGTCGGAGAAGCCCAAAACGGCAATGAAATCGGGGACGATGTCGATCGGCGAGACGAAATAGGCGAGCGCGGCGAGCAGAATGCCGCGAACGCGCGTCGGCGTGGTCGGATCGAGAACGCAGTAATAGGCCGCAACGACATCCTCGCCGAATGGCAGGACGCGCACGGCGCGCTTGAATGCCGGCCAGAAGCCCTTGCGGACCTTTGCCGACTGCTTTTCCTGCGTGTCCGGATCGCCCGGCATCAGGATCTCACCATATTTGATGTCGTCCATGCGAAGCCTCTTCCAACCCGCCAGACGCGGGCAACGCTTATGTAAGCAGCAGGACCTTCGGTTTCAAATCCTGTAATGAGCCTCTGCCCGGTCCATTTCCAGCGCCAGCAGGAAGTCGAGTTCTGTCAGGCCACCCGCCGAATGGGTGGAAAGCGTGACTTCGACCTTCGACCAGGAATTTTTCCAATCCGGATGATGATCGAGCTTTTCAGCCGACAGCGCGCATTCCGTCATGAACGCGAAGGCCTCGCGGAAATTGGCAAAGGCAAAGCTTTTGGAAATCGCCTTGCCGCCGTCTTCAAGCCGCCAGCCACCATGCGATTTCAGCTTCTCTTGCACTTCGCTCTCGTTCAGCTTAACCCGTTCGACCATGATGAACTCCCTTTTTCCACGCCATGATGGATAACGATATGGACGGCGTTTCGGTTCTTTTTGTGTGCCTCGGCAATATCTGCCGGTCGCCGCTCGCGGAGGGCGTGTTCCGCCATGTACTCGAGCAGCAGGGCCTATCGGGTCGGATCACCACGGATTCCGCGGGCACAGGCGGCTGGCATACGGGCGAAGCGCCCGACCGCCGCTCCATTGCCGTCGCGGCGCAATATGGGATCGACCTCTCGAAGCTGAAGGCGCGCCAGATCGACAGGCGCGATTTCGAAACCTTCGATCTGATCCTCGGCATGGACGCCTCGAATGTCACCAACATAAGGCGCGTGGCACCGCAGGGCGCGGGCGAACGGGTCCATCTTTTTTCCGCGCTGACGCTGGGAAAAAGCTGGGACGTGCCTGACCCCTATTATGGCGACGCATCGGACTTCGAGCGCGTCTACCACATGATCTCGGAGGGCTGCATGTCCTTGGCCGAGAGGCTGAAATCGTCCGACATGTCGGCCAGCGGGAACACTTCCTCGGTCAGGTAGGGACCGCCGCCCACGGAATCGCGCGAGGAGAGAAGCACGAAGCGCGGAACGAGAAAGGGCGCGGTGTGGAAGTTCCCGCGCCCTGACAGATAGTGTACGACATCATCGACCCGTGACGAGCGAAGCCTCGCCAATGTCACATGCGGCGTGAACTTCCTCGGGTCCGGCGGCAAGCCGATCCGCTGGCAAATCCGCTCTATTTCGCCTTGCAGGGCACTCATCTCCTCGTTGGGAGAAACACCGGCATAGACGGAATGCGGCTTCTTGGAGCCGAACGAGCCTATTCCAGATAGTTGCAGGGAGAATTCGGGGCGGTCGATGCGGTCGAGCCGATCGACGATTTCATCAGCGGTGCGGTTATCGACATCCCCGATGAAGCGTAGCGTGATGTGATAGTTCTCGACGTCTATCCATCTGGCTCCGGGGAGACCACCGCGCAACAATGAGAGGCTCATGGCCGCGTTGCGCGGAATTTCGAGGGCGGTAAACAGTCTGGGCATGACGAGCTCCCCGAATCTATTACTCGAACGATCCTAGCGAATCACGCAATTGCGAAATGCGCAAGACAAAAGGGAAATGCTCTGTGGAACGAATAGTTTCACGCAAGCGACATATTTGACTTACTTTGCCGGAAGCGACTTCAGAAAGGCCTCCGCAGCGGGCAGAAATGCTGCGACTGCGGCATCCACGCCCTTGGCGTTCGGATGCATGCCGTCGTCCAGTTTCAGTTCGGGCTTCAGCACGTAAGCCTCGACGAACAGGGGATAGAGGGGCACGTCATAAGCCTTGGCGAGATCGGGAAAGATCGGGTTGAAGCGGGCGGCATAATCGGACCCAAGGTTCGGCGGGGCCTGCATGCCAGCCAACAGAACGTGAATCTTGCGCTCCTTCAGGCGCGCCAGGATCGCATCGAGATTCTTCTTCGTGTCTTCGGGAGAAAGGCCGCGCAGGGCATCGTTGGCGCCAAGTTCCAGGATCACGCCGTCGGTTCCGTCGGGGATCGACCAATCGGCGCGTGCGAGACCATCTGCGGTCGTATCGCCGGAAACCGCAGCGTTGGTTATGGCCACGTCATAGCCTTTGGCCTTCAACGCGGCTTCGAGCTTGGCCGGAAAGGCGTCCGCCGCCGGCAACTGGTAGCCGGCCATGAGACTGTCGCCGAAGGCAACGAGCTGGACCGTTTTTGCCGCAGCCTGCGAAGCCCAGAGCAGCGAGGCTGCGAGCAATATTCCCATCGACGCTTTAAAACGCATCTTCGTCACCCTAAATTGCGTATTGCTTTCCAAGCGGCTGCAGGCCGACCCGATTTCCGCGAGACTACGTTGCATTGATATAGGGCAGATTTTCGTGACCGAAACCATTATCCGCCTGAAAAAGGCCGACCTGACGCTCGGGCTCTCCGCCGCTTCGGTCCATGTGCTCAAGGAAGTCGATCTCGAAATCGCCCGAGGTCGTTCGGTTGGCATTGTCGGGCCGTCCGGCTCTGGCAAGTCCACGCTTCTCATGGTCATGGCCGGCCTGGAGCGGGTGGATAACGGCGAGGTCGTGATCGACGGCGCACCGTTTCATCAGATGAGCGAAGACCAGACGGCGGCGTTTCGCGGTCGCAAGATCGGAATCGTCTTCCAATCCTTCCACCTCATCCCCAACATGACGGCGCTGGAAAACGTCGCCGTGCCGCTGGAGCTGGCCGGCGAGACCAAGGCCTTCGATATTGCCCGCAAGGAGCTTGAGGCGGTGGGTCTCGGCGCGCGCATGGCCCACTATCCGGGCCAGCTTTCGGGCGGCGAGCAGCAGCGCGTGGCAATTGCCCGCGCGCTTGCCCCGTCGCCGGCCCTTCTCATCGCCGACGAGCCGACGGGCAACCTGGACGGCGAAACCGGACGGCAGATCGCCGATCTTCTCTTTGCCAAGCAGGCCGAGCGCGGCATGACCATGTTGCTCGTGACCCACGATCCCTCGCTCGCCGCGCGCTGCACCGAGCAGATCCGCATGCGCTCCGGGCGGATCGAGGGCGCTGTCGCGCCGGCGCGCGAAACGGTGCACGCATGAGCGCGGTCGCGCAATTTCGCCTCGCGCTCAGGCTCGCCCTTCGTGAGATGCGCGGAGGGCTGAGCGGGTTCTACATCTTCCTGGCCTGCATTGCGCTCGGAACGGGAGCGATTGCCGCCGTCAATTCGGTGGCGGGGTCCGTTACCGGGGCAATGAGCGAGCAGGGTCAGACAATCCTGGCCGGCGACATTCGCTTCCAGATCAACAATCGCGATGTCACCCCGCAGGAGGAGGCCTATTTCAAGACTTTCGGCGAGATCTCGCGATCCGACGCCATCCGCTCGATGGCTCGCAAGGCCGATGGCAGCGACCAGACGCTGGCGGAGGTGAAGGCGGTTGACGGAGCCTATCCGCTCTACGGCACGCTCCAGTTCCTGCCGCAGACCGACCTGGCCGAGGCGCTGGCCGAAAAGGACGGCTTCTATGGCGCGATCGCCGCCCCCGATCTTCTTGATCGACTGAAGCTCAAGGTCGGCGACGAACTTTTGCTCGGCAACGCGAAGCTCAGGATCACCGGCTCGCTGATCAAGGAGCCGGATGCACTTTCGGAGGGCTTTGCCTTTGCGCCGCGTCTGATCATCGGCCGCGATGCGCTGGCCGCGGCGGGGCTGGTGCAGACAGGCAGTCTCATCGAACATGTCTATCGCGTGAAACTGCCGGCCGGCGCGCCAATGCCGGCGGAGCTGAAAAAGAAGACAGACGCGGCCTTTCCGAATTCCGGCATCCGCATCGCAACCAGCAGGAACGCCGCACCCGCGCTGAACGATACGATCAGCCGTTTCACCGAATTCCTGACGCTGGTCGGCCTGACGGCCCTGATCGTGGGCGGCTCCGGCGTCGCGAATGCCGTGCGCGCCTATCTCGATTCCAAGCGTGGCGTGATCGCCACCTTCAAATGCCTGGGCGCGCCAGCCTCGACGGTGACGCTGATCTACATGCTGCAGATCCTGATGATCGCGGCGGTCGGTATTCTCGCCGGTCTCGTGCTGGGCGCGATCGCCCCGATGATCGCGAACCGGTTCCTGGCCGAATATCTGCCGGTCGATCCGACGCCGACGCTGTTTCCTTCGGCCCTTCTCATCGCGGCGCTTTTCGGCCAGCTGACCGCGGCCGGCTTCGCCATCCTGCCCCTGGGACGTGCGCGTGACGTGCCGGCGACGGCGCTTTTCCGCGAACAGGGCTTCGAGCCGACGCGTTGGCCGGCGCGTTCCTTCACCATGGCTGCTGCTGCCGTCTTTCTCGCCATCGCAGGCCTTGCCGTGCTGACGGCGCAGGATCGGCGCATCGCGCTCTATTTCCTCGGCGCGATCATTGTCGCCTTTGTCGTGCTGCGGCTCGTGGCGGTCGGCATCGCCGCACTTGCCCGCCGGAGCCCCTCCTTCCGTTCACCGGTGGTGCGACTGGCGCTCGGCAATATTCATCGCCCCGGCGCATTGACCGGCCCGGTTGTTCTGTCGCTAGGCCTTGGCCTGATGCTTCTCGTCACGCTGGCTCTGATCGACGGCAACATGCGCCGGGAACTGCAGGGCAACATGGCGGTCCGTGCGCCCGATTATTTCTTCATCGACATCCAGAGCCGTGATCTCGCCGGTTTCGAAAAGGTCGTGAAGACGGCGGCGCCTGACGCCAAGCTTGTGGAAGCGCCGATGCTGCGTGGACGGCTCACGGCCCTGAATGGCGTCGATGTCTCGAAGATCAAGGCGGCGGACAGCGTCCGCTGGGTGCTGAACGGCGACCGTGGCATCACCTATTCCGACACCGTTCCGGACAACGCATCCGTGACAGAAGGCGCCTGGTGGCCGAAGGACTATACCGGCGAACCGCTTGTCTCCTTCTCCGAGGAAGAGGGCAAGGAACTCGGCCTGAAGGTCGGCGACACTGTCACCGTCAACGTGCTCGGCCGCTCGATCACGGCCAAGATCGCCAATATGCGCAAGGTGGACTGGCGCTCGATGGGTATCAATTTCGTGATGGTTTTCACGCCCTCGACCTTCAAGGGCGCGCCGCATGCCTGGCTGGCCACGCTGACAGGGTCACCGCTCGATCGCTCGGCCGAGAATTCGGTCGTTCATGCGGTCACAAACGCCTATCCGGGCGTAACCTCTATCAATATCAAGGATGCCATCGATACCGTCACCAAGCTGACTGGCCAGATCGCACTGGCGATCCGGGTGGCGGCGAGCGTGGCGCTGATTTCGTCCGTTCTGGTTCTGGCCGGCGCACTGGCCGCGGGAAACCGGGCCCGCATCCACGATGCCGTCGTCCTGAAGACGCTGGGGGCGACCCGCCGCACGCTGATCGCAGCCTTTGGTCTCGAATACGCGCTTCTCGGGCTCGCGACCGCCCTTTTCGCGCTCATTGTCGGGGCCGCGGCATCGTATGGGGTCGTCCATCTGATCATGACGCTGCCCTGGCGTTTCGACCCGATGACCGCCGTGCTGACCGCCGTTCTTTCACTCGTCGTCACGGTCGGAGTGGGCCTGATCGGCACATGGCGCGTGCTGGGACAGAAAGCCGCACCGGTCTTGAGAGAACTATAGTAAATAATGCTAAGTCTGCAAAAGTAACGAGAATTTTAGATTCAGAAGACTTGCGGAACTTGAGCTTGCACCTCATATTCAGCGCATCGGTGTGAAGATCGTTCCAGATTTTCATACATACGATGCGCAGATTGGAGAATTAGGGCGTCCGTTGCGCATCCTCTGGATGCACGACGCTCTAAATCAACATGGCGGGATTGCGCCTCAAAATGCTTTTTCCGACATGCAAATCGGGCACTATGCCCCCTTTGAGAGGAAACAATGGCTGAACTTCGCAACTTCCAGACCGGTACGCAGTCCGGCGTGATGGTTGACCAGGGCCTTCGCAGCTACATGCTGAAGGTCTACAATCTCATGATGTTCGGGGTCGGGATCACCGGTGTCGCCGCCTATGTCACGACACTTCTGACCACGACCAACGATCCGTCGCAGGCCGCCGCCACGATGCGTGGCGGCGTGATGCTGACCCAGCTTGGCGTGGCGCTCTACACCTCGCCTCTGCAGTGGGTTGTCATGCTCGCCCCGCTGGCGCTCGTCTTCTTCCTGAGCTTCCGCATTCACAAGATGAGCGTTTCGGCCGCTCAGGGAACGTTCTGGGCCTATGCAGCGCTTCTCGGCGTCTCGCTGTCGTCGATCCTGCTCGTCTACACGGCGGCCAGCATCACGCAGACCTTCTTCGTGACCGCTGCCTCGTTCGGCGCTCTGTCGCTCTACGGCTACACGACGAAGCGTGACCTTTCGGGCATGGGCTCGTTCCTGGTAATGGGCCTCTTCGGCATCATCCTTGCCTCGATCGTGAACATCTTCCTGAAGTCGTCGGGTCTTGAATTCGCGATCTCGATCATCGGCGTGCTGGTCTTTGCCGGCCTGACCGCCTGGGACACGCAGAAGATCAAGGAAATGTATTTCGATGCAGACGATGAAGTGACCTATGGCCGCAAGGCCGTGATGGGTGCGCTGACGCTCTACCTCGACTTCATCAACCTGTTCCTTTTCCTGCTGCGCTTCCTCGGCAACAACCGCAATTGATCGCGCGCGGACTTGAGCTATAAGGAAAGGCGGCCTCCGGGCCGCCTTTTTTGTTGTCGCGAGTTCCTTTTCCGCGCAACACTGGACGCGAAACCGGTTCCCACTTTCGCTGGAGTTGCCTTGCATGCCCTTCCTTATCCGCGACGCTGAGGCGCGCGATCTTCCTGCCATTACAGAGATTTACCGCGAATCCGTCCTCAACGGCACGGCGACTTACGAACTCGACCCGCCAGATCAGGCGGAAATGACGTCGCGCTTCGAAACGATCACCGGGCGAGGCTATCCATATGTGGTCGCAGCTGGGGAAGACGGGACCATTCTGGGCTATGCCTATGCGTCCGCCTTCCGTACGAGGCCGGCCTATAACTGGCTGGTCGAGGACTCGATCTATATCTCCCCAGCCGCGCGCGGGAAGGGGATTGGCCGGGCGCTGGTCAATGAACTCGTCACCCGCTGCACGGCTCTCGGCTTCCGCCAGATGGTCGCGGTCATTGGCGGCGCCAGCCCGGCCTCGATCGGTGTGCACCGCGCGGCGGGCTTCGAGATGTGCGGCACGCTGAATGCGACCGGCTTCAAGCTGGGCCAATGGCTCGACACGGTGTTCATGCAGATTGCATTGGGCGAAGGGGCGGAGACAGACCCGGATGTGGGAGCGTATCCCGGGACGCTGAAGTAGGGCGTCAGGTCTCGATCAGCTTCAGAACCTTGTCGAACACCTTCAAAACCTGCTGCAGGTCATGCCCACGCTTCAGCACCTTTCCGGCCGTGTTGACCACGCTGAAGGCACCCTGTTTGTTGGCAAGCCTGGGGTCCTTGATGATCTGGTAGAGAGGCATCTCGCCAGAGCGCTTGAAGACGGAGAAGACGGCGACGTCGCGCATGTGGTCAAGCGCATAGTCCTTCCATTCTCCCTCGCCGACCATCCGACCGTAGATCCAGAGGATCATGTCAAGTTCGCGCCGGTGGAAGGTAACAGGAAGGGGATCCTTCGCGCTTTTGTATTCGCGAAGGTCGATGATGTTGGCCGAATTCGTTGGGGCCGAATTCGCTGACCTTGCCCGCTCCCGCTGCAAATCGGGTTGATCGTCCAAAGGCGCACTCCGCATCATGACATTTCGATGTCAGTTTGCCTGACTTACATCAAAATGCAAGCGTGAAGGATGGGTGGCTATTGCGTCCAGGCCATGACGCCGGCCGCACCCAGGATCGGGCCGGGCTCGCCATTGGGGCCGGTCTGCTGCAGGAGGACGGCGCAGCCATCATATTCGCGCACGTCCATCACCGACATGGGCAGCTTCAGCTGCAGCGCCTCGCCCTTCCACATGCCAACGGTTTCCACGTCAGTCACGCTGTTGAGATAGGTGATCGTCTTGCCGCTGTTTTCGCCGCGCGTAATGGGCACGGTCTGCTTGCGCTTGAAATAGGCAATGACGACATCGCCCGTGCCTTTGCCTGCGCCTACGGAAATGTCCATCTCCTTGCCGTTGACCGAGGCGTGAACGGGCACGGAAAGACCCTGGCCCGCGCTTTCCAGCTTTTGCAGCCCGGTCTCGATGGCGTTCCGGTCCGCGCCGTTCACATCCGTCCGTCCGTTCAACACCGCCTGCGGCGTATAGACATTGGAACGGCTCATGGTCGCCGCATAGCCATATTGCCGGCCAGTATTCTGCTTGGATGAGAGCGTGTCGGCCCATCCGAGATAGTTCCAGTAATCGACGTGGTAGGAGAGCGCCAGAAGGTCGCCCCGACGCACCAGTTGCCCGAGGACCGCATCGGCCGGCGGACAGGAACTGCAGCCCTGTGACGTGAAGAGTTCAACCACCCCCTTGGGTGCAGCCGGCTCCTCCGCGCGCGCGGACGCGAACGAGACAAGGCAGACAGCGATCAGCAGGGTAAACCGGTTCATCAAAAGGCTCTCGGGGGCATCTTGCGGCCCAGCAATCTTATGCCATCAGCCGCGCCTCAACACAAAATCACATTGGGGTGAATGCGTGACTTAACCGAAGCGGTCGCGCCATGCCGGCTGGCTCCCCGCCTGCGGCAGGGCTGTGGCGGCGTGGATGCCCCGCGCCACCGCACGCGCCATCACGAGCGTGGCGAGATGGCACAATTCGAAATAATCGCCCGCGCTCACCAACGGTTTTTCACCCGTAGCGGCAGAGAAAACCGTGTCGCCGTCAGCCGGCAGATGCGCGGGCAGGATGGCCCGAGCGAGCCCGTCATGCGCCATGATGGAAAGCCGATGCGTCTGCGCCTTGGTGAGCTGCGCGTCGGTCGCCACAAGGCCGATGGTGGTGGAGGTGAGGTTCAGGCCCTTGATGCGCATCGCGTAATCCGCTTCCGAGAGAGTGGCCGGCAGCCCGCGGCCACCAAATTCACCGTCCCGTTCGAAAGGGGCCGACCAGAAATGGGGTCCGTCGCCGATGACTGCCGACCCCAGGGCATTGACGGCGACGACGGCGCCGACGGTTAATCCACCCTTTGTTCTGGCCGAGGCGGAGCCCAGTCCGCCTTTCAGCGTGCCCGTTGTTGCGCCCGTGCCGGCGCCGACGGTCCCGAGATCGAAGGCGCCTGCCTGCGCCGCCTTGTAGGCTTCATAGCCCATATCGCGATAGGGCGATTGCAGGCCCCAGTCCTTGTCGCCGCCGTTCAGCAGATCCATGAGGATTGCCTGCGGAACGATCGGCACGCGAACGTCGCCAACCTCAAAGCCGCGTCCGTCTGCTCGAAGACCGGCCTGGACACCGCCTGCCGCATCGAGCCCGAAGGCCGAGCCGCCGGAGAGCACGAAGGCGTCGACCTGCTCCACCATCATCGACGGATCAAGGAGCGCCGTATCGCGCCCGCCCGGTGCGCCGCCCAGGACCGTACCGGATGCGGTGGCCGGCTTGTCGAAGACGATGGCCGTGACGCCGGAGCCGAGGTTGAGATCGGTGGCGTGTCCAATGGAAATTCCGGCGATGTCGGTGATGAGATTGAGCATGTCTGCCTCCTTTTCGCGGGCGGATAAAATCACGACCGAAGCCGGTGCGAAAGGCCGAAAAGGGTTGAAGCGGACTGGAATTCCAACGCCCTGCCTGCTATGCGCGACCGGAGCGCAGGGCGAAAAAGTGGGTACCGGTTTTTCGCGCACCCCGCGCGGGAACAAGAGACAGGTTCAGGCAGGAGAGCGCGCGATGTTCCAGAACACCTTCCCCGACAAGGCCGTGATGGCCGATCTCATGGCGAAAATGCTGTGGGAGTGCAAGGCTGTCCATTTCCGCCCGGAGGAGCCCTACAAGCTGGCGTCCGGCCTGCATAGTCCGGTCTATATCGACTGCCGCAAGCTGCTCTCCTATCCGCGCATCCGCTCGGCCATCATGGATTTTGCTGCCGCCACGCTGCTCTCCGAGGTGGGTTTCGAGCAGTTCGATTGCATCGCAGGCGGGGAGACGGCGGGCATTCCCTTCGCGGCCCTTCTTGCCGACCGTCTGGCCCTGCCGATGATCTATGTGCGCAAGCAGCCGAAGGGCCACGGGCGCGGCGCGCAGATCGAAGGCGTCATGCCGGAGGGCGCGCGCGTGCTCGTCATCGAGGACCTGACCTCGGCCGGCACCTCGATCTTCACCTTCATCAATGCGGTGCGTAATGCCGGCGGCGTGGTCGATCACGGCATGGCGCTGTTCTTCTATGGCATTTTTCCGGAGGCCGAAGCCCGCTTCGTCAACGGCAAGATCCAGATGCACCACATCGCCACCTGGCGGAACGTGTTGCAGGTCGCGCGCGAACAGAAGCTGTTCGATGAAGAGAAGCTGGCCTCCGTCGAAGAATTTCTCAACGCACCGGTAAAGTGGTCAGCGGCGCATGGCGGCGTTTCGGAACTGCCGACGGCGTGATTTCATCCAGATTTAATGTGCAAGGCCTTGGCTTGCAGCTGAGCCTCCATTAAATCGATTGAAGAATAGATTGGGAGAGAACACATGATCCTTTGCTGTGGCGAAGCGCTGATCGACATGCTGCCGCGAACCTCGACGCTCGGCGAGAACGCCTATGCGCCTTACGCAGGCGGCGCGATCTTCAACACGGCGATTGCGCTCGGCCGTCTCGGCATGCCGACGGCCTTCTTCACCGGCCTCTCCGATGACATGCTGGGCGATGTGCTGCGCGAAACGCTGACCGCTTCCGGCGTCGACTATTCCCCCGCCGCGATCTCCTCGCGCCCGACGACGGTCGCCTTCGTCAAGCTCGTCAACGGCTCGGCAACCTACGCCTTCTATGACGAGAACACGGCGGGCCGCATGATCACGCGTGCCGATCTGCCGACGCTCGGCGACGACTGCGAGGCTATGCATTTCGGCGCGATCAGCCTCATCCCCGACCCCTGCGGCGACGCCTATGAGGCACTTCTCACGCGCGAAGCAAACAGGCGCGTGATCTCGCTCGACCCCAATATCCGCCCGGGCTTCATCAAGGACAAGCAGGCGCATATGGCGCGCATCAAGCGCATGGCAGCCCTTTCAGACATCGTGAAGTTCTCCGACGAGGATCTGGAATGGTTCGGCATGGGCCATGACCATGCGGCTCTTGCCGCCCATTGGCTCAATCATGGCGCCAAACTCGTCATCATCACGCGCGGTGCGGACGGCGCGGACGGCTATACGCAGAATTTCAAGGTCACGGCACCGAGCGAGAAGGTCACGGTCGTCGATACCGTGGGCGCGGGCGACACGTTCGACGCCGGCGTTCTCGCCTCGCTGAAGATGAAGGGCCTGTTGACCAAGACGCAGGTGGCTTCGCTCAGCCAGGGCGATGTGCATGATGCCCTTGCGCTGGCCGCGAAGGTTGCTGCAGTCACGGTGTCGCGTGCAGGGGCAAATCCGCCGTGGGCGAAGGAAGTGGGGCTTTAAGCGTCTTTCACGGGGAGTGCAGGAGACTTTCTCTCGCGCTTGATACCTTCGCGTAGAGATTTGGCAAATCGCCTTTTATCGTTTTCCAGACGATTTCCAGATCGACTTTGTGATAGCCGTGGGCGACACGGTTTCGCATCGTATAAAGCACCAGCCATGGGATATCGCCTTGCCGCGCGGCAAAGCCCGGATCGGCACGTTGAATATTGTTCGATGCCTCGCCTATGATCTCGATATTTCTGATCACCGCGTCCTGAACCAGTTCATCTCTTAGAAAAGATGCTTCATCCAAGTTAGTGGTGTAGCGTCCTATGCGATCGATGGCTGCCAACATGTGTTCCAGATAGTCGAGAACACGCGGCGTGTTGGTCATACCGGCACGGCTTCAGCGAGAACGCGGTTCCGGAAGGAGTCCGGCAGGGCGCGGGGTGTCAGGACATCGACCTTGACGCCCAGAATATGCTGTAGTTCGACTTGAATCGCGGCCACATCCATCAGGGTCGTTTCTGCTGTCGGATCGACGAGAATGTCTAGATCGCTGCCGTCCGAGTCCTGCCCATGCACGACAGAGCCGAAAACGCGTGCGTTGCGGGCACGATGAGACTCAACGACACTTCTTATAGCTGCGCGATTGGCGGCCAGCGCTTCCGAGGGTTTCATCTCTTCATCTCCGGGGAGAAAAATCCCCACGCCCTCTTATATCAGAACTCGACCTCGAGTTCGACAATCTCCGCCGGCTCGGCTTCGGCGCCGGCGATCCATTCCTGCATGAGCGGCCAGGCGAAGATGTGGTCGCAATAGGCCTTGAGCTTTGGATCGAGTTCCACCGCATAGGTGACGAAACGGGAGCAGACGGGCGCGAACATCGCGTCCGCGATGGTGGGCGTCTGGCCGAAGAGCCAGGGGCCGCCATAGGTATCGAGGCATTCGGTCCAGATTTCCTTGACGCGCTCGACATCGGGACGTGCGCCGGAGAAGATCTTGAAGCTCTGGTAGCGCGTGCGGATGTTCATCGGCAGCGCCGAGCGCATGTTCTGGAAGCCCGAATGCATTTCGCCGGACACGGCGCGGCAAATGGCGCGCGCGGCCTGATCGTAGGGCAGGAGGCCCGCCTGCGGGTTCCATTCGTGCATGTATTCGGCAATCGCCAGCGTATCCCAGACCGTCACGACGCCGTGGGTCAGGCGCGGCACAAGAACCGAGGGAGAGAGCAGAAGCAATTCCTTACGGTTCTTTTCGTCCGGCGGCGCCATGACCTCGGTGAATTCCAGTCCCGCCATCTTGCAGAGTAGCCAGCCGCGCAGCGACCAGGAGGAGTAGTTCTTGGACGAAATAGTCAATTCGGCTGAGAGCATGATTTCCACCCCACGAGACACATAGCAATATCTTCTGGCAACGGGATCGAAAATGCACTAGCTTTTTGCATTGCACAAGAAGGAGATTGCCCCCTTATGCTTTATCAGGCCTACCAGTTTCAGGACGATCTGATCGGTCCCTTCCGCAAGGCAGCAAAATTCTGGATGCGCATGGGCAATTGGGGCTTCGGGCCGCTGACACGCGACGCAAACCAGCAATTCCTCGCGGCCCTCGAAATGGTGTCGCGCTTCGAGCTCACACATACCCGCCCCGATTTCGGCATCACCGAGGTTTCGACCGGCAATCAGGTCGTGCCGGTGCGCGAAGAAGTGGCGCTGGAGCTTCCCTTCGGCAAGCTTCTGCATTTCGTGAAAGACATCGATGCGCTGCAGCCGCGCGTGCTGGTCGTCGCCCCCTTGTCCGGCCATTTCTCGACGCTGCTGGCCGGAACGGTGAAGACGTTGCTGCAGGACCACGACGTCTACATCACCGACTGGACCAATGCCCGCGACGTGCCGCTGTCCGAAGGGCATTTCGGCGTCGAGGACTACATCACCTATCTCATCCGCTTTCTGGAGGAAATCGGTCCCGGCGCGCATGTGCTTGCCGTCTGTCAGCCCTGCGTACAGGCGCTCTGCGCCGTCTCCGTCATGTCGGAGGAGAATCATCCGGCCACGCCAAAGACGATGACGCTGATGGCCGGCCCCATCGATCCGCGCGAAAGCCCGACAGAGGTCAACGAGCTGGCGGTCAAGAAGTCGCTGGAATGGTTCGAGAATTCGATGATCTCCACCGTGCCCTATCGCTATGCCGGCGGCGGGCGCAGGGTCTATCCGGGCTTCCTGCAGCTTATCGCCTTCATGTCGATGAACATGGAGCGCCACAAGAAGGCGCATGCCAAGCTTTACGATCATCTTGCCAAGGGTGAGCTGAAGGAAGCCGAGAAGATCAAGACCTTCTACGATGAGTATTTCTCGGTGCTGGACCTCACGGAAGAATTCTACATCGAGACCATCGACCGCATCTTCCAGAAGGCCGAGCTTGCCACGGGCGATTTCACCTATATGGGCCGGCCGGTCAATCCCGGCGCCATCCGCAAGACGGCGCTTCTGACGGTGGAAGGCGGTCGCGACGACATCTGCGCGCTCGGCCAGACGGCGGCCGCGCATGATCTGTGCAACTCGCTACGCCCACATCTCAAGCGGCACCACCTGCAGGCCAATGTGGGACACTATGGTGTCTTCAACGGGCGGCACTGGAATAACGAGATCTACCCGGTGGTGCGCAACCACATCCTGATGATGGAGTGAGGGGAGACCGAGTTCGACCGAGAAGCGCCCGCGCAGTCGTGTCATGCCGGCAGGCAAGGACACGGAGCGTTCAGAGCGATTTCGGTGCAGTCGGGAAGGCGTGAGGCCTCAACAGGCCAGGTCCGCCACGACGCTGTCGAGGATGAGCATGCCGGACGGGGTGCAGCGCAGGCGCGAATTGCCGAGGCGCTCTATGAATCCGTGATCAAGCAACAGCTGCTCGCGCTTGGGGTCGGGATCGCGGCCGGACAGCGCCTGCCAGCGGGCAAGGTCCACCCCTTCGCGCAAACGTAGCCCCATGAGCAGCAATTCGTCGGCCTGTTCTTCCGAGTTCAGAAGCTCATGATCGATCATGCCGTGCCCTCGCGCTTCGACAAGCGAGAGCCACGCCTCCGGGTTTCGTTCCGTGGCGGTGGCAATCTTCTGGTTGCCGCGCGAGATGCGCCCATGCGCGCCGGGGCCGATGCCGGCATAATCGCCGTAGCGCCAATAGGTCAGGTTGTGCCGGCTTTCAGCACCCGGTACGGCGTGGTTCGACACTTCGTAGGCCGGCATGCCGTGACGCGCCGTAATTTCCTGCGTCGCCTCGTAGAGGGCTGCCGACTGATCGCCATCAGGCACGGTAAACTTGCCCGCCTTGTGCAGGCCGAAAAAGGGCGTCCCTTCCTCGATCGTCAGTTGATAGAGCGAGAGGTGATCGACGGCGAGATTGATCGCCTCGACAAGCTCGCGGCTCCACTCTTCGACCGTCTGGCCGGGGCGGGCATAGATGAGGTCGAAGGACATGCGCGGGAAAATCTCGCGCGCCAGCCGGATCGCGGTCATGGCTTCCTCGACATTATGAAGCCGCCCGAGAAATTTCAGGTCCCGGTCGTTCAGCGCCTGCACACCCATGGAAACACGATTGACGCCGGCGGCGCGATAGCCGCGAAAGCGCTCCGCCTCCACGCTCGACGGATTGGCTTCCAGCGTGATCTCGATGCCAGCCGGCACATGCCAGGTCTTGGCCACGCCGTTCAGGATCGCCTCGACGGTCGCCGGCTGCATCAGCGAGGGCGTGCCGCCGCCGATGAAGATGGAGGTGACGGTGCGCGGGCCGGTGAGTTCACGTGCCGCCGCCATTTCCTTCAGAAAGGCTTCGATGAAGCGCTGCTGGTCCACCGGTTGGTGGCGCACATGGCTGTTGAAGTCGCAATAGGGGCACTTGGCCGCGCAGAAGGGCCAATGGAGGTAAATCCCGAACCCGGGATCGCCCGTATCGGGGAGAATCTGGCCGTTAGCGCCCAGCATCGTCACGCCCCAAGGCAGGTTTCAACGAAGAGCCTGAACGCGCGAGCCCGATGCGACAATGCGGATGCATCGCCCGGCTTCCAGCCGTGCTTTTCTTCCGCCGACATCTCGCCAAAGGTCACGCCATAGCCCTCCGGCTGGAAGATCGGGTCGTAGCCGAAGCCCGCGGTGCCACGCGGCGGCCACACGAATGTGCCTTCGACTTCGCCGCGAAAAAGTTCCGTATGCCCGTCCGGCCAAGCCAGGCACAATACCGAAACGAACCGGCAGGTCCGCTTTTCCGGGATCGTCGCGCCCTTTTCCTGTAGCGCGGTCTCGACCTTCTGCATCGCCATCTGGAAATCGCGTGTGCCGTCGCCCGTCTCCGCCCAGTCGGCGGTGTAAACGCCGGGGGCGCCGTCGAGCGCATCGACCACAAGCCCGGAATCGTCCGAAAGGGCAGGGATGCCCGCAGCCTTGGCCGAGGCGAGCGCCTTGATCTTAGCATTGTCCTCAAACGTCGTGCCGGTCTCGTCAGGCACGGCGAAGTTCAGTTCGGCGGCTGAGGTCGCGGTAAAGCCCAGGGGGCCGATCAGATCGTTGATCTCGCGGATTTTGCCGGCATTGTGGCTGGCAACAACGATTGTGCGGGTGTCGAGCTTGCGCATGTGTCAAATGTTCCAGAGCTTGGCTTCCGCGCATTCCAGGCTGTTGCCGGCCGGATCGCGAAAATAAAGGGACCGGGCGCCGTTCGGCCAGCGGAAATCGGCTTCTATCGCGATGCCCGCTGCTTCAAGACCGGCGCGCAGGCCGTCCATTTCTTCACCCGCTACGCGGAAACAGGCATGGCCCGGCCCGCGCGCGCCGTGTGGGGGAACTGGCATGGACGGATTATGCGGCGGCAGTTCCGTCGCGTCCGGATTGAAGATCAGCAGAACACCCGCCCCGCAGCGAAAGAAGATATGCCGACCTTCGACATGGGTGATTTCCTCAAGCCCCAGGATGCGGCGATAAAAATCCGCCGCAGCTTGAAGATCGGCGGCGTAGAGCGCCGTCTCCAGGATGCCTTCTATCCGCGCCGCGCCCGCCATGATCGCCTCAAGCCGAAACGGCTTCCTTCTGCATGGCCACGAGGTCGGCGATACCGGCCTTGGCAAGACCCATCAGCGTCGCGAACTCCTCTTCCGAGAAGGGCTTGCCTTCAGCCGTACCCTGGATTTCGACGATCCCGCCGGCGCCCGTCATGACGAAATTGGCGTCGGTTTCGGCCGAGGAATCTTCGAGGTAATCGAGATCGATGACCGGCTGGTTGGCGAAGATGCCGCAGGAAATCGCGGCAACGTGATCCTTCAGCACGCGGTCCATCTTGATCATGCCGCGCGTCTCCATCCATTTCAGGCAGTCGCGCAGTGCAATCCAGCCGCCGGTGATCGAGGCCGTGCGCGTGCCGCCATCCGCCTGGATGACATCGCAGTCGACCGTGATCTGGCGTTCGCCCAGCGCTTCGAGATCGATGACAGCGCGCAGCGAGCGGCCGATGAGGCGCTGAATTTCGAGTGTACGTCCACCCTGCTTGCCGCTGGCGGCTTCGCGCTTCATGCGGTCGCCGGTCGCGCGCGGCAGCATGCCGTATTCAGCCGTTACCCAGCCCTTGCCGGAATTCCTGAGCCACGGCGGCGTCTTGTCTTCAAGGCTTGCGGTGCACAGAACATGCGTGTCGCCGAACTTGACCAGGCAGGAGCCCTCGGCGTGTTTCGACACGCCGCGCTCGAACGTTACCTTGCGCATCTGTTCGGTCTTGCGTCCCGAAGGCCTCATGGATGTCTCCTTGTCTATCGTTTGGAGCCTTCTAAGACCGCCCCCGGCCTTTTGCAAAGAAAAACGGCGCTCCTGTTTTCAAATCCTGTTTGCGTGCGGCGCGACGATGTCTATATTTCAAGGGGAAATGACGATGGAGAGCATGCAGAGCACATGATCGGTTGGGATAGACGGATCGGTCAGACCTTGGATACGGGCCGTTCGCTGGATGAGCGCTCGGGCGAGATTTTCCGGCGCATCGTGGAAACCTATCTCCAGAACGGCGAGCCGCTCGGCTCGCGCAATCTCTCGCGACTGCTGCCCATGTCGCTCTCGCCCGCCTCCGTTCGCAATGTGATGAGCGATCTGGAAGAGTTGGGCCTCATCTATTCGCCGCATATCAGTGCGGGCCGGCTGCCGACGCAGCTCGGCCTTCGTTTCTTCGTCGATGCCTTCATGCAGGTCGGCGACCTGTCGCCGGAAGAGCGCAGTTCGATCGAGACGCAGATGCGCAATGCCGAGCGCGGCCAGCAGGCCGACAATCTGCTGAGCGAGGCAAGCCGGATGCTTTCCGGCATGTCGCGCGGCGCAGGCCTTGTCGTGACAACCAAGAACGATCCGGTGCTGCGCCATGTCGAATTCGTGCGGCTGGGGCCGACCAAGGCGCTGGCGGTTCTCGTCGGCGAGCACGACGAAGTCGAAAACCGCATCATCGAATTGCCAGCCGGCACGACAAGTTCTCAGTTGACTGAGGCGGCCAATTTTCTCAACGCCCATCTCTCCGGTCATACGCTTGCAGAAATCCGCAGCCAGACCGAGGTCATCCGCAAGACGATCCAGGCCGAACTCGACACGCTGTCGCAGGATCTGGTCGAGCGCGGGCTCGCCGTCTGGTCAGGCACGAGCGAACTCGACCAGACCTCGCGGCTTATCGTGAGAGGTCAGTCGAACCTGATAGAAGGGCTGGACGACCAGGCCGATATCGATCGCCTGCGCATGCTCTTCGACGACCTTGAGCGCAAGGAAAGCCTGATCGATCTGCTGAACCTCGCGGAAACGGGGCCGGGCGTGCGCATCTTCATCGGTTCCGAGAACAAGCTCTTCTCGCTCTCCGGCTCCTCGCTGATCGTCGCGCCCTATCGCGACAGCGAGCAGAAGATCGTCGGCGCGGTGGGGGTGATCGGCCCGACACGGCTCAACTATGCCCGCATCGTGCCCATGGTCGATTACACGGCGCAACTGATTTCCAAGCTGAGTTCGCCCGGCTGAGATCGAACAAAGCGCCAGATTGTCAACATCTAGGCTTTGAAGCCTTGATTTTTTAAGCCCGAACATCGATATCGGGCGCAACCCCCAAAACGCGTAAGAGCAAACCATTATCTGGAGACCGTCATGACCGATGACACGAAGAAGAACGGACCTGACGAAGCGGCAACGGAACTTGGCGTAGACGCCGAAGCCGTGCTTGCCGAGGCGGCTGAAGCAGAAGCGCAGGCTGCCGAACAGGAACCGGATCCGATCGATACCTTGAAGTCCGAGAATGCCGAACTGCGCGACCGCTATCTCCGTCTCGCCGCCGAAATGGACAACCTGCGCCGCCGCACCGAGCGTGACGTCAAGGACGCCAAGTCCTACGCGATCGCGAGCTTCGCCCGCGACATGCTCGGCGTTTCCGACAACCTCCGCCGCGCGCTGGACGCCATTCCGGCAGAAGCGAAGGAAGCAGGCGAAGCAGGGCTCATGGCGCTGATCGAAGGCGTGGAACTCACTGAGCGCTCGATGCTCGCCGCCATGGAGCGCCACGGCGTGAAGAAGCTGGAGCCGGAAGGCCAGAAGTTCGACCCGAACTTCCATCAGGCCATGTTCGAAATTCCGAACACGGAAGTCCCGAACAACACCGTCCTGCAGGTCGTCCAGGCTGGCTACGTCATCGGCGAACGCATGCTGCGCCCGGCCATGGTCGGTGTGTCGAAGGGCGGGCCGAAGGTCGTTGCAGCCGACGCGGCGGATGCGGAAAAGACCGCGTAACGCAGTCTTTAAAACTACATACTGAGCTATGATATCATGCGGCCTGACCCTCTGGGTTCAGGCCGCGTTCGTTCCCGCGTCCTGGTTCAGGCAGGCGAAGATGGCGGGTGCCGTGTCGCAGGCGCGCAGGCGTGCTGTGAGGTCCTGGTCGCGCAGGACGCGGGCGACGCGCGACAGCGCCTTCAGGTGATCGGCGCCGGCCCCTTCCGGCGCCAGCAGCAGAAACACGAGATCGACGGGCTGGTCGTCGAGGGCTTCAAACGCCACGGGCGTGTCAAGCCGCGCGAAAACGCCGGCGATCTTCTTGATGGAATTGAGCTTGCCATGCGGAATGGCGATGCCGTTGCCGACGCCGGTCGAGCCGAGGCGCTCGCGCTGCAGGATCACGTCGAAGATTTCCCGCTCCGGCAGACCGGTCACGGTGGCCGCCTTTTCCGCGAGCTCCTGAAGCAGCTGCTTTTTGGAATTGGCCTTCAGAGCCGGAATAATCGCATCCTGTTGCAGCAAATCTGCCAATGCCATTCGAAGTTCCCCGTTCTGAAGCTGAAAGGAAGCAGGCGCGCGGTTTGCAGCGCGCCTGCCGGGCTGTTCAGCCCAGACTTCAGCTTTTGACACCGGCCGAATCGATCCAGCCGATGTTGCCGTCGTTGCGGCGATAGACAATGTTCAGTTGCTCGTTGCCCGCGTTGCGGAAGACGAAAACCGGTTCGTCGGTCATGTCGAGCGCCATCACGGCGCCAGCGACAGTCATGGTTCTGAGCCGCTTCGTGCTCTCCGCGATGATTGCCGGTGCGTAGTCTTCCGGGACATCCTCGGCCTCTTCCGGGATCGAATCGATCACGGAGTAGGGCATTTCGGTGTGCTGCCCGTTTCCGGCATGATGGTCGCGGAGCCTGCGCTTGTAACGACGAAGCCGCTTCTCGATCCGCTCGGCTGCCGCATCATAGGCCGCCTGGGGATCATTCGCTTCGCCGGCCGCGTGAAAGACGACGCCCGTGTCGAGATGGATCTTGCAATCCGCCGCATAGCGCGACGAGCCGGACTTCTCGACCGTTACCTGGCCGGAATAGCCTCCATCGAAATATTTCCCCACCGCGTCTCCGACATGGCTCTCGATCCGCTGACGGAACGTTTCACCGACTTCCATATGTTTTCCGGAAACTCGCACACTCATGGATTTACCCTTCTTGTGTATTGATTTGCGAGAAGCAGTCTAGTCCAAGCCGCCGTCGCATCCAAGCGATTCCGACAATGCTTTCGGTCTTCCATGGGGTGCGGCGGCTTCTACTCCGGGGCATGCGCCAAGTCAACACAACGGCAAATTTGTGCAATCACTTGCCCACCGATTGTTAACCAAGGGATCGGAAAATCCGGATTCAGGAGGCGATGCGTGCGATCGCCTTTTTCTCCCGCCGCCGCTGGACGGAGGAGGGGATATTCATCGCATCGCGATACTTGGCCACCGTACGGCGCGCGATGTCGATGCCGGCCGCCTTCAGGATGTCCACGATGTCGTCGTCAGAGAGCACGGTGTCGGCGGTCTCCTCGTTGATCATCGAGCGGATTCGGTTGCGCACGGCCTCGGCCGAGTGTCCGTCGCCGCCCTCCGCGGACGAGATCGAGACCGTGAAGAAATACTTCAGTTCATAGACCCCACGCGGGGTCATCATGAACTTGTTGGAGGTGACGCGGCTGACGGTCGATTCGTGCATCTTGATCGCATCGGCCACTGTTTTCAGGTTCAGGGGCTTCAACCCGTCGACGCCACGGCGCAGAAAGCCGTCCTGCCGGCGAACGATTTCTGTCGCCACCTTCAGGATCGTCCGCGCCCGCTGATCGAGACTCCGCGTCAGCCAATTGGCATTCTGCATGCACTCGCTCAGGAATGTCTGATCGGCACTGTCGCGCGGGGCGTGCCGTGAAACTTCCACATAGTAGGACTGGTTGATCAGGACCCTCGGCAGGGTGTCGGGGTTGAGCTCGATATTCCAGCCGCCGTCGGACGCCGAGCTGACCACGATATCGGGCACGATGGTTTCGGATCCTGAACGCAGAAAATTGCCGCCCGGTTTGGGGTCCAGCCGCCGGATTTCCGCCAGCATGTCGAGAAGGTCGTCTTCGTCGACGCCGCAAAGCTTCTTCAATGCATGGAAATCACGGCGAGCCAGCAGTTCGAGATTGCTCACGAAGGCGGACATGGCCGGGTCCAGCCGATTTTTCTGCCGAAGCTGGATGGCCAGACACTCGCTGAGCGAACGTGCGAAGATGCCGGCCGGCTCCAGCGACTGCAGGAGGCCAAGCACGCGTTCCACATCGCCAAGCGATCTGCCGACGCGTTCGGCAACCGCTTCAAGCTCGGGAAGTATATAACCGCTGTCGTCGAGAAGATCGACGAGATGCTGGGCGATCAGGCGGTCGGTGGCGCCTGTCACGGCAAAGGGAAGCTGCTGGTTGACGAATTCGCGCAGCGACAGGCCGGCGGCCGCAAAGTCGTCCATGTCGAAGTCGCTGCCGTCCTCGCCCTGTCCGCCGGGCATGGACTTCCACTGGCCCATAAGCTCGGGTGAATCCGGACGCCGTTCGGCCTGGTCCGTATCGAATTCCGGTTCGAAATTGGCGTCCAGTTCCTTTGTCAGGCGTTCCGCCTGGCCCGTGTTGCCCGCCTCGAACCAGTCGCTCTCCCCACGCGGCGCAGGCGACGGCTCGGGCGACATGTCCGGCGCATCCTCGCCGAGAGACGCGGCTGATCCGTCGCCGGTGGCGATTTCCAGCAGGGGATTTTTCTGGACTTCCTGCTCGATGAATTGTGTGAGTTCGACATGCGTCATCTGCAACAGCTGGATCGACTGCATCAATTGCGGCGTCATCACCAGCGATTGCGATTGCTTCAGGTGCAGGCTGGCTGACATGGCCATGATGAACGCAGAACTCCCGATTCCCAGTCGACAGCCGAGGTTCGGCAGGCGCCGATACGCTGTCTGGCCCGAAAATTGCTTGGTTTCTCTTTCGCGGTCAAGAGCCAAGCAAAGATTCGGTTAAAATGAGTATCGGTTGCTCGCGCGGGGACGCGATGAGGAAAATCAGAGGCTGAAATTGTCGCCGAGGTAAAGGCGTCGCACGTCGGCATTGTTGACAATGTCCTCCGCCCGGCCATGCGTGAGGACCTCGCCTGCATGGATGATGTAGGCGCGGTCGATCAGACCGAGTGTCTCACGCACGTTGTGGTCGGTGATCAGCACACCGATGCCCCGTCGGGTCAGATGGCGGACAAGGTTCTGAATTTCCGACACGGAAATCGGATCGACCCCCGCGAAGGGCTCGTCGAGCAGCATGAAGGCCGGCTCGGTCGCCAGCGCGCGCGCGATTTCGAGTCGCCGCCGCTCGCCACCGGACAGCGCCACGGCGGGCGACTTGCGCAGGTGCTCGATGGAAAACTCTTCCAGGAGTTCTGTAATCTTGCTCTCGCGCTTGGCGCGGCTTTTCTCGCGCACCTCGAGAACCGCCCGGATGTTTTCCTCGACGGTCAGGCCGCGGAAGATGGAGGCTTCCTGGGGAAGATAGCCAACGCCCAGACGCGCGCGCCGATACATCGGCATCGACGTCACATCGTGGCCGTCAAGTTCAATCGTGCCCGAATCAACCGGAACGAGACCGGTGATCATGTAGAAACAGGTCGTCTTGCCGGCGCCGTTCGGGCCCAGCAGGCCCACGGCCTCGCCGCGCTTCAGGATCAGCGAGACGCCGTTCACTACCCGGCGCGAGCTGTAGGTCTTCGTCAGGTCGCGCGCGACAAGCGTTCCCTCATAGCGGGCCGCATGGCTGTCGCCCTGCTGGTCGGCAGTGTTTCCGGTTGCGGGATTGGCAGAAGACTTGTCGGTGTTCCAGTTCAGCAATGGGGCCACCGCTTACTTGCTGCGCGACTTGGGATCGAGCTGAATCTGGACGCGGCCGCCGCAGCTGTCCAGCTGCGCCTGCCCCGTGTCCATGTGAACGGTCAGCCGGCAGCCGGTAAAGACGTTGTTCCCGTCGGACAGCACGACCTGCTTGCCTTCCAGCACGATGAGCTGCTTTGCCATTTCAAAATGGCCGCTGTCCGCTGTCGCGGTCTGCTTGTCGGAATTCAGCACCACGCCGCCGTTGACCAGAATGCGGTCGATGTCGCCATTGCCGGCATTGTTCATGGCGCCCCCGCCATTGCCGCCGTCTTTCTCGGAGGACTTGTAGTAAACCGTCATCGTCTTGGCCTTCAGCATCGTCGTGCCCTGCGTGGCCACCACGTTGCCGGTAAAGTCGGCGCGGTTTTCCTTGTCCTTGATTTCCAGCTTGTCGCTTTCAATGTGGATAGGCTTGTCATTGGAAAGCGCAATGCCATCCATCTTGCTGGCGGTCGCCTGCGAAAACGCGCTGGAAGCCGGCGCGAGGGCAAGCGCGGCGATCACCAGGCACAGCGGAAGATTGGCTTTGGCGGGCATGACTTAATTGCCTTTTTCATGAATGGCGTCGGCACGCAGGTTTACCTGCACGCCGCCGTCGAATACGATCGTCTGGCCCTTATCTTCGATATTGATGCTTTGCGCAACTACGGTTGCCTTCGGCGCCGTGATGGAAACGACGTCCTTCGACGACATCGTGCCGTTCTTCACGTCGAGCTTGGCGGAGCGGAAGTTGGCCACAAGTCCAGTCGAAAGATGGAGAGAGAAGGGCTGGGTCATGTCCAGCGTGTTGGCCGTCCGGTCGTAGATGCCGCCCTGGGCCTTGACCTTGGCGATCACCTGGTCGTTGACGGGCATCTGCGCGGAAATATCTTGGAGCGTCATGATATTGGGAGACACAATGCTCTGCAGGGCGCGTGCTGCGGTCATCGAGTAGAAGATGCCGTCCGAATTGCGTCCGGAAATAGCAGGCTTCTCCATCACGATCTGGCCATTCTCGATTGTCGCGCCCTTGACCTCGACATTGTCGGGCAGAAAACTGCGCACCACCGAGACGGCAACGAAGGCAAGCGACACGGCCACGGCAGAGACCGGCAGCAGAATCTTGAGTCGCCGAACGCGCTTCGAATGACGCACAGCCCGCGAATAGGCCATGCGCCGCGCACTGACATCACCCACTTCGGTGCTGTTCATCTCCAAGCTTGCCATCTCGTTCCTGTCTGGACTGACTGCCACATTAGCCGAAGCCTTAGCGACGCAATATGGTTATTTTCGCGCGGTAAACAATCATGAACACGGCGAAAAAG
The DNA here is from genome assembly GCA_900215285.1 of Ensifer adhaerens. Taxonomy (NCBI): domain Bacteria; kingdom Pseudomonadati; phylum Pseudomonadota; class Alphaproteobacteria; order Hyphomicrobiales; family Rhizobiaceae; genus Ensifer; species Ensifer adhaerens. Next base: position 663,456 of record OCMG01000004.1, on the reverse strand, counting down.
ATCGGTCGCCTTAATAATTCGCACGCCGCGTCCTTTTCGTCATGCGACATGGCGGTTTTACGGCGCTTGACGACTTCCGGATTTCCTCCGTAGGCATTATGGCTATTGCGGGTCGCGGCCGGCCGGTTCGCCTGCCGTCGCTCAAGCCGGTCCCACCCTGGACGGATCTCGGAAGGAAAACCCATGGACAACGGAATTGCCGATCGCCGGGCGCTTCGCCGCAAACTTGCCTTCTGGCGCAGCCTTGCCATCATCGTCTTGGTCGTTGTGCTGGCCGCTGTCTGGTTTCGCTGGACTGGTGCGGAAGGCCAGACCGCCAATCAGATCGCACGCGTCTCCATCGGCGGCCTCATCCAGGATGACCAGGATTTGACTGCGCGGCTCGATCGCATCGCAAAGGCCGACAATGTCAAGGCGCTGATCGTCGACATTTCCTCGCCCGGCGGCACGACCTACGGCGGAGAGACGATCTACAAAGCGCTGCGCCGGGTGGCCGAAAAGAAGCCGGTTGTCTCCGATATCCGCACGCTCGCGGCCTCCGCCGGGTATATGATCGCGCTCGGTGGAGACCGAATCATCGCCGGGGACATGTCGATCACCGGCTCGATTGGCGTGCTCTTCCAGTATCCGCAGGCCAAGGAACTGCTCGACAAGATCGGCGTTTCGCTGGAATCGATCAAATCCGCGCCCATGAAGGCCGAACCATCGCCCTTCAATCCGCCAAGCGACCAGACCAAGGCGATGATCAACGCAATGGTGCAGGACAGTTTTCACTGGTTCGTCGATCTCGTCGCCGAACGTCGCAAGATGACGCAGGATCAGGCGATGGCGCTTTCCGATGGCTCCATTTTCACCGGCCGCCAGGCGCTGAAAAACGGCCTGGTCGATGAACTGGGCGGCATGCCGGAGATCAAGGCTTACCTCAAGACGCGTTCGGTTGATCCCGAATTGCCGGTTATCGACTGGAAGCCCGCGCCGCAGGGCTGGGCGGCAGTGCTGCCCGGTGCCGTCATGCACGCCGCCGAGTGGGCGGGTCTGAACGTCGACTTTCCGGCAAGCGCATTGAAAATGCTAGGTATACAGCACTTGTTCCTTGACGGCCTTGTTTCCGTTTGGCAGGTTGATCGCGGCTAAGGCACCCCCGGCAACGCTTGTCGGGATTAATAAGAACGAGAAGATTTCACTCCGGGCGGTCGGCTTCGTGATTGGACGAAGCCTTGCATGGCCCGGCACCGAAATGATCGAGGGGGAAGACGTGATAAAGTCCGAATTGGTGCAGATCGTTGCTGCGCGCAATCCACATCTCTATCACCGCGACGTGGAAAACATCGTCAACGCCGTTCTCGATGAGATCACGGATGCGTTGGCCGGCGGCAATCGCGTCGAGCTTCGTGGCTTTGGCGCCTTCTCGGTGAAGAACCGGCCTTCACGCTCTGGCCGCAACCCGCGCACCGGCGATGCCGTCTTCGTCGAAGAAAAGTGGGTTCCATTCTTCAAGACGGGCAAGGAATTGCGCGAGCGCCTGAATCCCGGTCAGGCCGACGAAGACGATTGAGCTGCCGGGCTCGACAAGCCGAGACTTTTTTGACGGCTTGAAAGCGCCATATATCATTCTATTCTAAGGTCGTATTCCGGGTGATTTCTCCCGGGCCTGCTGTGTATTGCCTGCCGGAGCCATGTCCATGACGAAGAAGTTGATCAACCTGGTGATCCTCCTGCCGGTCGCCATCATTCTCATCGTGCTCTCGGTCGCCAACCGCCACGCGGTCACGCTCGTGCTGAACCCGTTTGATCCGACGGATCCCGTCCTGTCGCTGACAGCACCCTTTTTCGTCTATCTTTTCCTCGCCCTCATTCTCGGTGCGATCCTGGGCTCGGGTCTGACCTGGTTTGCCCAGGGCAAATACCGCAAGCGCGCCCGCACGCAGGCGCAGGAAGTAACGCGTTGGCAGGGCGAGGCCCGTCGCAACCAGAAGCGCGCGGAAGAACTGGCCCAGCAGGTCATCCTGCCTGTGTCAGCCTCGAAATAACATCCGGAATGATGCGGATTGCTGTCAGCCGGCGCTGACAGCCTTGTTGAAATCCGCGAAGAACTGGCCAGCCAGTTTCTTGGCGGAGGAGTCGATGAGGCGCGAGCCGAGCTGTGCCAGCTTTCCGCCGATCTGGGCATCGACCGTGTAGGACAGGATCGTCTCGTCGCCGTCCTCGGTGAGCTTCACTTCCGCGCCGCCCTTTGCAAAACCGGCAATGCCGCCCTTGCCTTCGCCGGAAATCTTGTAGCCTTCCGGCGGGTTGAGCTCGGACAGCGTCACGTCCCCTGAAAAGGTCGCGGAAACCGGGCCGATCTTGATCTTCACAGTCGCCGACATTTCGGTCGGAGAGGCCATTTCAAGGCTTTGACAGCCCGGAATGCAGGCCTTCAGGATTTCGGGATTGTTCAGCGCCGCCCAGACGACCTCGCGTTTGGCTGCAATGCGTTCTTCGCCGCTCATATCCATCTTGATCGCTCCTCCCAAATGCGTGGCTCAAATCCGAGCCTCTCTTGATGAATGCTATAATATCGCTTGAGGGATAAGTCTTTGCCAAGAGAGCACTTAATGTTATTTCGTGCCGATAGAGCCGTTTTTGCGACAGTCGCAAATTTGGCCCCTCGGGAATTGTGAATTTTGACGAAGACGACAAAGATGCGACGCGGCGGCCCGCCGGGTTCAGGTCCGGCATCCGGCCGGACGGAAAAGCGTGAGCGTCCGCGCCAGGCGCCCGTTCAGGCCAAGGACGCGCGACCCAAGGACGCTGCGGTCAGGAGCGCCCCCGTGAAGCCCGAGCGCGCATCCCCTGCCGCGCCCGAGCGTCCGCTGATGACGCGCACCGGCGAGAAGCCAGGCGAGCGCATTCCGGTGATTCTCGAAAACCAGTCCTCCTCTGGTTTCCGCCTGATCGATAGCGGCGCCGGCGAAAAGCTTGAGCAATATGGCGATTACCGCATCGTGCGTCCCGAGGCGCAGGCGCTGTGGCAGCGTTCGCTTGCCCCGAAGCATTGGGACCATGTCGATGCCGTCTTTACGGGCGACACCGACGAGGACGGCATGGGCCGCTGGCGCTTCCCGAAGGGGGCGCTCGGCGAAACCTGGCCAATGCAGCTTCTCGATGTCGATTTCCACGGCCGCTTTACAAGCTTCCGCCATGTCGGCGTTTTCCCCGAGCAGCAGGTTCATTGGGACTGGATGCGCCAGGAAATCGAAAGGGTCAAGCGCCCGGTCAAGGTGCTGAACCTCTTCGGCTATACCGGCGTGGCCTCGCTGATTGCCGCTTCTGCCGGTGCCGAGGTGACTCATGTGGACGCTTCCAAGAAGGCGATCGGCTGGGGCCGCGAGAATCAGGCGCTCGCCCGTCTCGACAAGGCGCCGATCCGCTGGATCTGCGACGATGCCATGAAGTTCATTGCGCGCGAGGAGCGCCGTGGCAACCGCTACGACATCATCCTCACCGACCCGCCGAAATTCGGCCGCGGTCCGAATGGCGAGGTCTGGCATCTCTTCGACCACCTGCCGCTGATGCTCGATATCGGCCGCGAACTCCTGAGCGAAAAGGCGCTTGGCTTCGTGCTGACCGCCTATTCGATCCGCGCCAGCTTCTATTCGATCCATGAACTGATGCGCGAGACGATGCGCGGCGCCGGTGGTGTCGTCGAATCCGGCGAACTCATCATCCGTGAAAGCGGTCTCGACGGCTCCGAACGGGGCAGGGCGCTTTCCACATCTCTCTTTTCGCGTTGGGTGCCTGCATGAGCGACGCCACCAAGGGCGGCCCCGGCCGCGTCGGACAGGTCAAGGAAGTCACCAGCCTGGCCAATCCGATCATCAAGGACATCAAGGCGCTCTCCCAGAAGAAGGGCCGCGAGGAAACCGGCGCCTTCATGGCTGAAGGCCTGAAACTCGTCATCGACGCGCTGGAACTCGGCTGGGCGATCAACACGCTGATCTATGCCAAGAACGCCAAGGACAAGCCGCTCGTTACCAAGGTTGCCGCCCGGACGGTGGCCGCCGGCGGTCTCGTGCTGGAGGTGAGCGAAAAGGTGCTTTCCGCCATCACCCGCCGCGACAATCCGCAGATGGTGGTGGGCGTCTTCAGGACGAAATGGCGCTCTCTCTCGGACATTCGCCCCGCCGCCAACGAAACCTACATCGCGCTCGACCGTGTGCGCGACCCCGGCAATCTCGGCACGATCATCCGCACGGCCGACGCGGCCGGCGCGTCTGGCGTGATCCTTGTCGGCGAATGCACTGATCCCTTCTCGCTGGAAACCGTGCGCGCCACCATGGGTTCGGTCTTCGCGCTGCCGGTCACACGCGCCACGCCGGAAGAATTTCTTGCCTGGAAGAAGGGTGCCGGTGTCTCTGTCGTCGCCACGCATCTTGCCGGTGCCGTCGACTACCGGACGGTCGATTACAAGAAGAAGCCGGTCGTCGTCCTCATGGGCAACGAGCAGCAGGGCTTGCCCGACCTGCTGGCGAAGGAAGCCGACCAGCTCGCCCGCATTCCGCAGGCGGGCCTTGCCGATTCGCTGAACCTCGCGGTCGCCACGGCTGTCATGCTCTTCGAGGCGCGTCGACATCTTCTGACGCTGGAGCCGCGCTGATGAACAAGGTCTCGCTTTTCTCCCGCGCCGTTCCCGCGGTCTTGCTGATTGTCGGGCTGCTGATCGTGGACCAGCTCACGAAGATCGCCGTCGATCACTATCTGCCACTGCAGGAGCCGGTTCATCTCCTGCCTGTGCTGGCGCTCTATCGCACCTATAATACCGGCGTCGCCTTCTCGATGTTCGATGAGACGCCGGGCTATCTCATCGTGGGGCTGCGTCTTGCAATCGTCGCCTTCGTCGCATGGCTATGGATGCGCACGCCGCCGTCGCGATGGATCGCCCATCTGGGTTTCGTCCTGGTCATCGCCGGTGCCTTCGGCAACCTCATCGACCGCTTCCTCTACGGCCATGTCATCGATTTCGTACTCTTCCACGTCGGCACATGGTCGTTCGCCGTCTTCAATCTGGCTGACAGCTTCATCACGATCGGCGCTGTCCTGATCGGTTTTGATGAAATCTTCGGAAGCGGTGAAAAATCGAAATGAACGATTAACGAAGCCCGGAAACACTTCTGTAGCTTTCGCATGTTAGCTCTGGCTCATGCGAGATTTTGACGAACCGGACTTCACACTCGAAACTCCGCTTGCTGCGCGCAAGGGCGCAAACCCGTTTGCCTCGTGGTTGCGGCGTCTGTTCTCTTCCGTCCGGCCCGTGCCTCAGGACCACGTTCCCAGCCTCAGCCTCACGCGCGAGGCATTGGCCCGTGCCGAGCGTGAAAGCGCGATGAAAAGCCGGATTCTGGCAACCGTGAGCCACGATATCCGTACGCCACTCTCCGGCATCGCCGGCATGAGCCATCTGCTCGGCCAGACGCGGTTGACCCCCGAGCAGGCCAACTATCTGTCCGGCATCGGGCAGTCCGTACAGGCCTTGTCGCAGCTGGTCGACGATCTGCTGGACTTCTCGGCCATTGAGGCCGGCCGGTTTCAGCTTCACCCGCGCGACGATGATCTGCGCCAGCTCATCGAGAGCGTCGTCGAAATGCTGGCCCACCGCGCCCACGAAAAAGGGATCGAGATAGCGAGTTTTGTGGCGGCCGATGTCCCGGGCCTGCTGTCTTTCGACCCGGAGCGATTGCGCCAGGTCCTTTTCAATCTGGTCGGCAATGCCGTGAAGTTCACCAGCGACGGAGGCGTTCTCGTTTCAGCGTCCATGGTGGAGGGCGAGCTGGAAGTTCGCATTCGCGATACCGGTCCCGGCATGTCGCCGCGCGGACAGGAAAAGCTCTTCCGGGAGTTTGAGCAGGTCGGCGAGGAAAAGAGCAGGATCGGAGGTACGGGGCTCGGTCTGGCGATCTCGCGCCGGATCGTCATCGAATCCGGTGGGCGCATCGATGTCGAAAGCCAGCTTGGAGTCGGCAGCACCTTCATCATCCGCATTCCTGCTCGCCAGCCGTCGGATTTCCGGCTGCGCCAGGCGCGGGCTACCATGCTTTCCAGCACGCATATGCTGATCATTGCACCGGAGGGCGCCTGCCGGGAGGCTCTGGCGGCCACCGTCAGGAGCCTTGGCGGACAGGTGAGGCTTGCCGCGACACCGTCCGACGTCGTCGCGAGCCTGGACACCGCACCCGATGCGCTGACCGACATTGTCGTTGACCGCCGTCTGGCCGATCTTCTGTCTGACGATTTGCGCAGGCATCCGGGCTTTCGCAATCCGGCGACCCGCCGCATTCTTCTGATCGACCCCGAAAGCCGCAGCGGTTCCCGCTTCTTCGGCGCGGGCTACGATTCCTGGCTCGTCCGCCCCTTGCGCGAGCGCTCGCTGATCGGCGTGCTGCAGGGCCGCATGAAGGGCATAGAATTGCGCGACCCGATCAACGACAACCGCTCCAACACCCGCTGGACGCAGGCCGAAGGCAGCGGCCTCGACGTGCTGGTCGCCGAGGACGATCCGGTCAATCGGCTGCTCCTGAAGACAGTGCTCAGGAAGAGTGGGCATCGTGTGTCGGAAGTCGAGACATTTCGGGATCTCGTCGCCGCCGCAACGCAGTCGACGGGCCGTCCCGGGGCCATCGTCACCGATCTTTCCATGCCAGGCGGCAATGGGCTTGACGCGCTCTCCGCCATCCGTGATTTCGAGCGCGCCAATCGCCTGGCCGAGATCCCGGTCATCGTGGTAACCGGCTCCGCCGGTTCAGAAACCCGCAAGGCTGCCATCGAGGCGGGCGCGACGGAGCTTTTCGTGAAGCCGGCCGACCCCGCAAAGCTGGCTGACCTTCTGGCATCCTACGCGGCGCGCCGAGCCGGGTAACAGTCCTGATGAAGCAATGGGCAGGGCCACGCTTCTGTCCTATTTATGTCACCCGCATGTCGTATATTCGTGTTTAATCGCCCTCAACCGAACGAGGCTCGAATCGCGATGACGACAGAAACGCTCAACCCCGACATCCTGGCAGGGCAGGACGCGACACTGGCGCGTCTGACCGCTGACAAGACCGGCGTCCTTGGCCGCATTGGCACGCTGGAAACGCGCATTGCCCGCACCGCCTCGGAAATCGATGCGGCACAGGCGATCCGGTATCGCGTCTTCGTTGAGGAAATGCACGCGCAGGTTCCGCCGGAATCGGCCCGCAAGGGCCGTGACATCGACGCCTGGGATGCGATCTGCGATCACCTTCTCGTTCTCGACACCGCAATAGAAGGCGATGTCGAAGATCAGATCGTCGGAACCTATCGCCTGCTGCGTCAGGACGTGGCCATGGCCAATGGTGGATTCTATTCCTCCTCTGAGTTCGAAGTGGCCGACCTCGTCGCCCGCCATCCGGACAAGCGCTTCATGGAACTCGGCCGCTCCTGCGTGCTGCCTCAATACCGCACCAAGCGCACGGTCGAACTACTCTGGCAGGGCAACTGGGCCTATGCGCTCAAGCACCGCATCGACGTCATGTTCGGTTGCGCCTCCTTTGCCGGTGCCGTTCCGGAAGAACATGCGCTGGCGCTGTCCTACCTGCACCACAACGCGCTCGCCAAGGGCCGCTGGCGCGTCGAGGCGTTGCCGGAACTGGAACATTCGATGGACCTGATGCCGGCTGAAGCAATCAACATGCGCAAGGCACTTGCCGCCCTTCCGCCGCTGATCAAGGGCTATCTGCGCCTTGGCGCGATGGTGGGGGAGGGCGCCGTCGTCGACCGCGCCTTCCGCACGACCGACGTTCTGATCGTTTTGCCGATCCACACGATCTCCGAGCGCTACCGGAATTATTACGGCAATGACGCCGGACGTTTTGCTGGCTGAGCCGCGGTTCCTGTTGGACGGTTGGCCGCAGCTATGCGGCCCCATCCGTCTCCCCCCTTTTGGGGGAGATGGCGGCAGCCAGAGGGGGCCTGGGCCGCGAACTCTGAGCAAGCGGACAGAAGACCCCTCCCCACAAGGGGGAGGGAGAGTGATCGTTGTGCGCCCTTAAGCCCACTCGCCCTTCCGGAAGACCGGCACCTTCGATCCATCCGCAGCTACGCCATCGATATCGATCTCGCCCGAGCCGATCATCCAGTCGATGTGAATGAGGGAGGAGTTGCCGCCCTGCGCCTTGATCTGGTCCTGGCTGAGGTTCGCGCCGTCGACGAAGCATTTCGAATAGCATTGGCCAAGCGCGATATGGCAGGCGGCGTTTTCATCAAACAGCGTGTTGTAGAACAGGAGGCCCGAGGCCGAGATTGGAGAGGAATGCGGCACCAGGGCCACTTCGCCGATGCGCCGCGCGCCCTCGTCCGTGTCGAGCACCTTGAGCAGAACAGCCTCTCCCTTCGTCGCCTTCGCTTCCACGATGCGGCCCTGCTCGAACCTGACCTCGATATTGTCGATCAGCGTGCCC